>CAXPOA010000093.1:0-12988 GCA_964218505.1 Luminiphilus sp. | reverse complement strand
GCTATGATTCGGGGCTGATTGGCTCATCGACTCGCTTTTATATATCGGCCTCTCACCAGGAGGCGACGGATTGGATGGAGGGTTCCGCACAAAATGAGCGTGACCACCTGGCAGCCAAATTGCTGACGGGCAGTGAGGATCTGACTTTCACGGCATATGTTTCTTATGACGATATTCACGAAGACAACTATCAGCGTGTTTATTCAAAGGCGGATTTTGAAGCCTACCCGGATTGGGATCAGTTAATCGGTGACTGGACGAACACGCCCTACGTGAATCAAGCGTATCGTCGTGGTTGGTCGACGTTGAGAGAGAATCTATTCGCCTACGGTAAGCTGGATTGGGCGGTGAGCAATAGCGTTAACGTGGCCGCTTCGATTTACTACCACGATAATGAAGGGCGGGGTGACTGGATTCCGCCTTACCTAGTGGATGTGGTGGCTGACGGAGCGGGTAATCCGGAAAGTGAGTTTGGCGGGACGCAGGTCTTGGGTGGGCCAGCTCTAGGCCGAATCTATTTTGTCGACGGGAATGGCGTTTCTCTGGCGCCGCAAGACGGGTGCGTATCGTCTATTACGTTCCCCTATGGTGGCGCGGGGGCCGCTTACGATCCTGCCTGCTATGGTCCCGGCGCAATCCCGGTGCAATCATACCGCCACTCTCACTATGCCAAAGATCGATTGGGTTTCACTTTCGATATGAGTTGGGATACCTCTGACAACAATACTATTCGTGCTGGGGTTTGGTACGAGGACGGGACACGGGAAGAGTATCGTGATTGGCATAAGCTGGTGGACGCCCGAGTTGGTATTCCGTTTGAGAATCCTGCTTACTGGGTACAGTACGATCGCGAATACCCGCAGGACGTGCTCAAGTGGTACATCGAGGATAGTTTTACAATTGGCAACCTGACGATTAATGTGGGCGCTAATCAGTTTCTTGTCGAAGTCTCTCGCAACGACCTCTTCGGTGCCAGCCAAGACGTCACGGTTGATTCTGATTCCGACGTATTGCCTTCTGCCGGATTCGTTTTGGACACTGGTCTAGAAGGCCTGAGTGTGTTCGGTGGCTACTCCGAGAACTTCAAGTCGATTTCGGACAATATCTTGGAGAGGGAATCTGCAGATTTGGGCAGTATTGAACCTGAGACATCAGAGGTCATGGAGCTGGGGTTACGCTTTGCAGGGGCTCGCCTGTTTGCAACGGCCACCTACTTTGACTCGCAATTTGAGAACAGAATCATTTTCTTGGCGCCCGGTAGCGCCGCGGGAAATGACTATCTCATTGGCACCAGTGGGACTTACTTCAACGCCGGCGGGATTGACTCCTCAGGCTTTGAGTTCGCGGCCACGTATAATTTGAATGACCGGTGGTCACTTTATGGAGCATTTACCGCCCTCGATGCCGAGTACAAGGGGACAGGTGATAGCGCCGTTGACAGCGAGAACGGCATTTTTGCTGGTAATGACGTAACGGGCATTGCCGACACGATGTGGGTGCTCTCGCTGGATTACTCCGCCGACCGAATCGATGCTGGCGTCAGTGTCAAGAGCACTGGGGATAGGGCCGTTAACACAGCCAACACCTGGTATACAGACGATTACACGCTCGTCGATGCGTACCTCTCGGTGTCTGGCGAGGCGATCTCTGACAGTCTCTCAGGCTTTCGGCTGCACGCGCAGATCTTTAACTTGACTGATGAGCAGTACGAGGGTGTGGTGAGCTCCAATGCTATATGGCTCGGCGCCCCCAGAACCGCCACAGTGGGCTTAACGTTCGACTTCTGAGGACTGTGAAACATGCGGGGGGCTTGCCCTCCGCATGTTCAGGCAAATTTAAGCGATTCACCGTCGCGAGCAATTTGCTCTTGCCTAATGATAGAAGTGTGATACTCGCGGTCAGTAACAGTACTCACTGCAACATAGTCAGTTGTACCTCCAGCTGCGGTGAGCACCAGTCTGACGTAACCCTGGTAGAGATTAGAGGTCCAGCGAATATCCGGTGCCTGCGCCGCGAAAGCGCTATCGATTTGTTTCGCTGTTGATTGGTCGAAACCCTGCTCAATAAAGTCACCGGGGCTTGTAATGCCCGCGGTGCCTATCTCGATGCCGAGGTTTCTACCGTTATCGCTCGTCAGGGTATTAGCCCAAAAACTGTGGCTGTCCCCGGTCAGAACCAACAGGTCGGAGACGCCGCAGGAGGCACACAATGAATACAACTGTTCGCGAGCCCAGGGGTAGCCATCCCAAGTATCCAGATACAGCGGGAGGCCCCACTTGCCCTTCCAAACCAGATCCGCTGAACCGCCCGGGACCACGCCCGGGTCGCCCGGCATGGTAATGCCCATCGATTCAAGATTGGGTACGGGGGTTTTCGCCATCGGAATCGCGTTACCAATGAGCCGCCATGCAGTGCCTTCTCTTTTGGAGCGTTTAAGCTCATCGGAGAGAAAGGACTCCATGTGAGCAGATAGCATGGTGCGTCCTGGCGCGCCCAAGATATCGTGCTGGAAGGATGCAGCCTCTGCTTTTGACGTAATCTGATGAACATGGTCTGCATAGTTAATCTGCCTACTCCGCCCGGTATGCCGTGATTCCAGGTTAATAAGCGTCGCCAGGCTCCCGAACTGGTAACTGCGCCAAAACGCTCTTCGATCAGCACCTCTATGGGGCTCCCGTATGGGCATCCACTCGTAGTAAGCGCGGATAGCGCTGTCTCTACGATCTATCCACCGCCCTTCTTCATCGGGCTGATGATTCTGCGCGCCACCAACCCAAGGATTGTTGGCACTTTCGTGATCATCCCAAACGAGCAACAGTGGTTTGGCGGCATGCATTCGCCGGGAATCGGGATCCGCTTTGTATTGCGCGTGCCGCTCTCGGTAATCCTGCAAAGACACGATTTCGTTAATGGGGCTATGGGCCCGATTTAGGGCCAGCGCTGTTTGCGCTCCCCAGCCTGTCGCCGCGTATTCGTAAATGTAGTCGCCCAAATGAAGAACGAAGTCGACAGCATCGTCTCGGGCAATGGCGTCGTAACCGTTGAAGAATCCAAAGGCGTAGTTCGAGCAGGACGCGAGAGCAAGCCCGAGCCTGTCTATATCACCTGTAGGGAGTGTTCGTGTTCGGCCAATGGGAGAGGATACTCCCTGACAATTAAATCGATAGAAGTAACGCTTTCCCGGCTCCAAACCGCCGACAATCACTTTAACCGTATAGTCCTGATACTGATTGGTCGTTTTACTACCCTGGGAAACGATTTGGTTAAAGGTCGAATCCAATGCCAGCTGCCAACTGACAGATTGACTCCTGGTTAAGCCACTTACTCGAGTCCAGATCACTACGCTTTCTTGGTCAGGATCTCCACTGGCTACGCCGTGCACGAATGAAGGGGCGGTATCAGCTGGGAGCTTAGCGGCGGAGAGAATCGGTAGGCTGGCAATCCCATTGAGTACTTGTCTGCGCTTCACTGTTGTCTCCCATATTGGCATCTACTTCTATGGAATCGTGGCACAAAATTGTGAACAAAAAATAACAACGCTGGAATCACTCCGATAGCATCGTTTTGTCAGGGAAGGGAGGTGATCACAAATAGCGTTTGCCCTTAAGATTGCCAATTTGCGTTACACACTCACCGACGGTAGTGCAGGTCCAGGTATCGTCAGTGATGAATCAGTTATGCACCTAAACATTCTGCGTGCACTAGGTCCGTCGGTTAATTCATAAAAAGTTCAAACAACCTTCAATTTTTTGAAATAGTAGGCCGGTAACCTTTGGTAAAACTAATGGGAGGTTCTATGCAACATCTCGTCAGTCCTGCCGAAGCTGAAAAGCAAGCATTACGCACTGCCATCGAGCTCCAGGTCCAGCAGTTCCTGGACCACGGCGGTAAGATCACCGTCCTCAACACATCCTCGACCAAAACTAGTCCCCCACGAGGTGACGTGTGGGAGCACAGTGCCACTTTCAGCGAAATGGCGGACAACGCCCTTGCTTGACATCCAGCGCACACTCGAAACCCGTTACCCGAGTTTCTTTGAGCGGCATCGCAGATCCGCCAGCATTTTTAGCCGCTTCCTAAGTCTCTTGTGTTACGAGGCTCGACTGAAGAAAATCTTGGATCAATACCCCCACCTTGAGGGCTTTGATTTTGTCGAGCAGGTACTACGCCACTTTGAGTTTGATGTTCGTCTGACAGAATCAGAGCGCTCCCTCATCCCGGCAACTGGGCGCGTGGTGATTACTGCAAATCATCCTATCGGAAGCCTTGACGGACTAGCGATGCTACATCTTGTGCGCGCTGTCCGATCAGACGTTAAGGTGGTTGCGAACGATCTGCTGACAGCTATTTCTCCACTTCGTTCAGTGCTTTTACCGGTCACAAACATGGGCGATGCAAAAGGTACTGCTCGCGATGCTCTTCGAGCTATTAAGGAGCATTTACAGTCGGATGGCGCGTTGATTATTTTCCCAGCAGGGGAGGTTTCGCGTTTTGGTGCCAAAGGCATCTACGACAGTGCGTGGCAAAGTGGTTTTATAAAGCTTGCACGTAGTACCAAGTCGCCGATCCTTCCCGCGTATGTGGCCGGTCGGAACTCTGTCTTTTTTTACAGTATGTCGTTTTTAGCAAAACCTCTGTCGACGATCTGGCTGGTTAGAGAGATGTTCAAGCAGAGCCAGAGTACGGTCGACGTGCGTATCGGTCGGCCCATTCCCCATGAGGTTTACTCGGCGAATAACTTCTCTGCACAGCAACTTGCTCGCATGTTCAGGAAGCATGTCTATCGGTTGGGTGCGAACGGAGCGCCAGTTTTTCGTTCTGTTGAGACTGTTGCGCCACCGGAGAACCGGCTGCTGCTTCGGCGAGAGTTAGCCGAAGCTGAGCGATTGGGCGAAACCAGAGACGGAAAAGACATTTACCTGTGTAGTATGGCTAATGCACCTTGTGTGATGCGAGAAATTGGTCGCCTTCGAGAAATGACTTTTCGCACCGTCGGTGAGGGTTGTGGTCTTCACCGAGATATCGACCGTTTCGACCGCCATTATAAACAACTCGTTTTATGGGACAGCCACGACATGGAGATTGTGGGCGCTTACCGTCTTACTGATGCGGGTGCTGTTATTGCTGATCAGGGCGTTCAGGGCCTCTACTCAAATACCTTATTTCATTACGGCCCCCACGTATTGGAAAAAGTTTCGCGGGGTCTAGAGCTTGGCCGCAGTTTTGTTCAGCCCCGATATCAAACCCGGTACGCGCTTGACTATTTGTGGTACGGGATTGGTGCTTACCTAAAAACGAGACCACATATCCGTTACCTGTTTGGTCCGGCCTCGATCAGCCGCTTCTACGGTCAGGAGGCAACGGCGCGCTTGGTGCATTATTTTGGCACTCACTTCCGCGACAAAAATATAGACGTCACGGCTCGGACACCGTTTGTCTTACCACCTGAGATCCTATCTTCACTCGCCGCGGAGCTCAGTGGGGTAGATGCCGATGAGGACCTCGAGTCGTTACGCCAATCGCTAGCTGCCGTAGGTTTGCCCTTACCGACCCTCTATAAACATTATTCGCAGGCGACCTCTCCCGATGGCGTTGTATTTACCGCATTTAATATTGACCACGATTTTGGTGACTGCGTTGACAGCTTTGTAATGGTTGATTTGACCAAGCTCACGCCTCGCAAGCGGCGCCGTTATCTGACGTGAGGCAGCTACTAGTCAAAGTATTACGGCAGAGAAGGTGATGTGATGAATGCGTTCACTCCTAACGGTCCTGTGAGTTGTCGAAGTGTCTGGATATCTGATGTCCACCTCGGCAGCACCCACTGTAAAGCAGAGCAGTTGCTTGAATTATTGGGTCGAATTGAGTGCCAGACATTATTCCTTGCAGGCGATATCGTTGATATTTGGGCCATGACCAAGCGAGTGCACTGGCCTGAGTCCCATACCAAGGTTTTACGAAAGCTGTTTGAGATTGCTCAGGGCAACACGGAAGTCGTTTATGTGCCGGGCAATCATGATGCAAATTTTCGCGAGTTCAGTGGTGGAAAATTCGACAGTATCAGGGTTTGCGAGTCCGTGATACACGAGACAACAACAGGAAAGCGCATGCTAGTCATCCATGGTGACGAGTTGGATTATGCGGTGCGCTACAGCAGGCTAAATCGGTATATTGGTGACGTCGCTTATGAGCTACTTATGTGGGTTGATCGCCGCGTTAATAAAGTCCGCAGAATGCTTGGAATGCGTTACTGGTCTTTGGCCAAGTGGGTCAAGGTCAACGTCTCGCAGGCTGAGAATGCGATTCGGGCTTATCAGCGGGCGGCGGTGCTCCTCGCAAGGGATAGAGGCTTTGACGGAATCATATGTGGCCATTTGCATTACCCCTTGATACAGCAGTTTGGCGATGTCACGTACTGTAACGACGGTGATTGGGTGGAAAACTGCACAGCCCTGATCGAGGATCACGCTGGCAATTTTCAGCTTTTGAACTGTGCTGACTTGGCAGCTCCTTCACCCATGCAAAGCTTTGCCAGAGCTGCATGATAGCGAATCAGTCAAAGTAGAATATGGAGAGGCCAACGCTGCTCCAGCAGATGACAACCGCAATAATAACCATGAACACCATTGCAGAACCCAGGTCTTTTGCGCGCCCAGACAGATCATGATGCTCTTCTCCAATACGGTCGATAATGGCCTCAATAGCGCTGTTGCCCAGCTCTGCAGCCAGAAGAAATAGTAGCGGTAAAGTCAGAAGTAGGAAGTCGGTGGTATCTTGGGCCAGCCACAGCGCCAAAGGCACTCCGATGAGCATCACCACCGCTTCCTGACGAAACGATTCTTCGCTGTGCCACGCAAAACGAAGACCCTGAAACGAATAACGGGTTGCAAGCCGCAGATGAGCTATGCCGCGTTCTGTTGGCTTCATTATCTTAATTCCTGTGTAATTAGGTCACGAACAGAAGGTCGTAAAGGTGATACAAACGCACCTTTCGACGGATCGTTTAAGAATATACTCTTTGTTGATTGATTAGGCCGCCCAACACGGGGACTTATTTTTAAAGCTTCTGTAAATTTGGCCAGTTAGCCCCCTCCCAATACCAAAGTACTCGATATTGAGCTCTTGCATGAACGCTGGGTCGTAAAGATTTCTGCCATCAAATATGACCGGCGTCTTCAACAGATCCTTCATCTCCTGAAAATCAGGTGACCAAAAGTTTCGCCACTCGGTACAGATAACCAGACAATCAGCTCCGGTAATGGCTGCCTCCTTTGTAGGGCAGTAGTGTAGGCGCGTCTGGTCGCCGAATAGCTCTGCACAAACTCCCATTGCCTCGGGGTCAAAAGCTTGGATGGTCGCTCCCGCAGCTATCGCATCTTCTATCAGCGCTATACTAGGTGCCTCGCGCATATCGTCTGTGTTCGGCTTAAAAGACAGTCCCCATAGTCCAATTGTTCGCCCTGATAGATCAGCGCCAAATCTAGATGTGATGAGTTCAAACAGCTTTTTCTTTTGGGCGTTGTTTGTCGCTTCAACTGCCGCGAGTATGTCGGCACCTAACTGGTTTTCCTCCGCGGTGCTGATGAGCGCACGAAGGTCCTTTGGAAAACAGGATCCGCCGTAGCCGGCGCCGGGGTAAATAAACTGAAACCCGATGCGTGGATCCGCCCCAATGCCTTTTCGTATCATTTCGGCGTCTGCGCCCAACGCTTCAGCCATATTCGCGATCTCGTTAATGAAGCTGATTTTCGTTGCCAGCATTGCGTTGGCCGCATACTTCGTGAGTTCCGCGCTTCTTGGATCCATGAACATGATTTTTTCATGATTACGATTGAACGCTTCGTACATCCGTCTCAATTCGTCGCACACTGATTTCGAATTAACACCGATGATGATTCGATCGGGTCGCAATGCATCCGCGACCGCTGAACCCTCTTTTAGGAACTCTGGATTAGAGCAAACCTCAAAGGGAAGCCTCTTTCCTCTAGCTTCCAGTTCCGCGGCGATCCAGCCTGAGATGTCATCGACAGTGCCGACGGGTGATGTTGATTTATTGATAATCACTTTTCGGGAGCACATGCCTGCTGCAATGCTTTTGGCGGCACTTTTGACATACTGTATGTCCACCCTTCCGTCACTGGCAGAGGGCGTTCCGACGCAAATAAAGATGTAGTCACTGCACCGCACCGAGTCTTCAATATCGCTCGAAAAACGCAGTGCATTGTGTTGGATCCCCGCTTTAACCAGATCATCGAGCCCTGGTTCATAGAAGGGAGGCCCATTCGTTTGAATGCGCTGTATGCGTGGCTGGTCAATATCAGCACACACGACTTGATGCCCGACATGGGCCAATACTGCAGCCTGAGTTAATCCCACATATCCACTTCCGAGCACAGCAATACGCATAGGGTTACTCCTGCATCCAAAGTTCTTTACTGAGGTGACTGATCGGTTTTTCTGCGCCGTGTGCAAGCCAGTCGGCGAGGCTACGGCTGACGTCCGGAAAGCGGATTTTGGGGGCGGCAGGCAGATTATCGAGCCACCTCGACGCAATGTCAGAGTCTAGGTCGCCCATAGTGGTTGCGTAGCCGAGTTGCTCCAGCGCCGCCGCATTAGAGAGCTGTTCCATTTGCCTGGCTAGCGGGCGCGTGAGTACGGGTTTACGCCATTGCAAACACTCGGATATGAGTTCAAAGCCGCTGTTGCAAATTACCCCGCTGCTGCCCGCAAGATCGGATTTGAATCGCTCAAAGGAGGCCTTTCGTCGCGTTACATTGCCCTGCTGATCATTTGTTAAATCAGCGGAATACTGGACGAATTCATGGTCCCGAAAACTGTTTAGCCACTCTGTAACGACCGACTGATCCTCGAAGGGCAAATAAACAAGAGTGTATTTTGAGTCGTTGTAACTCTTGTAATCGGGTAGGTCCAGAATGGGCGGCATGGTTGCGCTATCGAAAGGATGCCAGTGGAGGCCTACGCGTCTTATCGCTGGTGCAAAACGCGACATGACGGTACGTTGCATGAAATTGCCGCCATTTCTGGGCGTGTGCTCTCCAAATGCGTACTGGTGCCCGATCCCAATGACAGAGCGTTTTTTGATGATGCCTGCCCAAGCTGTTACTGGTTCATAGTCCGTAACGACCAAATCGAATTCTGCAAGACTCAGCGACATAGCATCTTTGAGGAAGACCCAGTAATTGTTTGACAGTAGCGTTTTCCAGTACTTTACCGATCCACCTTCAGTAACAAATGTAAGGCCTCTGCGGAATTCATAGTCACCAAACAGTTCCATATCGAACAGGCGGTCTTTCGGGCGGCCGGAAAATAGCCAGGTAACCTCCAGATCTGGGTATGCCGAGAGCGCCTTGGCCATGGCCCGCGCACGACTTATATGGCCGTTACCTGTCGCCTGAACGCCATATAAAATGCGCATTTAGAGAGTGCTCAGTAAAAAACCGGAAGTCATCGCAATGACACTGCCCACTACTGCTCCGGCTATCACATCTCCCGGAAAGTGCACTGCCAGTATTACTCGGGACAAGCCTATGCCGACTGACCACAAGAAAAAGGGGTTGTATGAATTCGCGAATAACATTCCGGCAGTGGTGGCGAAACAGAACGCGGCAGATGTGTGACCAGAGGGGAAGCTGAACTGGTCAGCAGGCACGACGACTCCTCTAATACCGGGAACTACCTTTTCCGGACGGTTCCTTTTAAAACTGTTTTTTATAAAAAAATATAGGGGCCGCTCTATCGCGAAGGCGAGAGCGAGTGTCATGCAGAATGAATGAGCTTGGGGTACTTTGGTGAGCCATATAAATATGGCTATCACAACATAAAAAGGTCCGTCTCCAGTGCGGGACACTGTTTCCGCAAAATTTGTCAGGTGTTGTCGGTAGCGGACGCCCTGAAACACTCGGTTCAGTATCAGAACATCCCACTGGTGCAACCTAGACAAAGGAGCCATGAGCACAGTGTGGTGCTGTAGTATGGCAATTTTGTTAAGAGTGCATGGCAGTTTTATTAATAATGCGTGGCGATTTTGTGAAATAAGCGTCTTAATACAAGCAGAGTCATCAAGGTGTGCTAGGACATTAATGAATGTCTTCAATCGCTAGTGCCTTTAGCCATTGAACCCTGCGGGCTCAGGGCCGCAAGCACTCGGTTGCAAATGCTTCTAGGGTCGCATTTGGTCGAACCTCCAGTTCGAACCCCAGCTAGCGCTAGGCCAAATATGAAACCCCCCGCCTTTGGCGAGGGTTTGTCATTTGGTAGGACCAGCCAGATTCGAACTGGCGACCTCTACCATGTCAAGGTAGCGCTCTAACCAACTGAGCTATGGTCCTATGTCTGCGGGAATGCCGCGAGGGCGGCGAGCATAGCCGATTTACGGCAGGGCCTCAACATTCTCCATTGAGCGCTGGGAATGCTGGTCCAGTGGTATCACCAGTCCATGGCGGGTACTTTTTCATGACCCCGGTAAAGAGCGGCGAGGCGAGCCATGTATCGAGCCAGTGACGGCTTGCGGGGTAGGGCGCATCGGCCCACCAGCCTGGTTCAACGCCGGCAAATTGGCGGATGAAGGGAAAGACCCCCACATCGGCCATCCCGACCTCGTCTCCCAATAGATAGGGCTGTTCAGCCAGTGCTTGCTCAAGCTCGTCGACGAACAGCAGCGCCTGACTTCGGTAAAAGTCTTTTGTTTGCTCAGGGTGTCGATCGGCGTATTTGTAGCGATCGAGCCAGTGCTTGAATTCGTCTTCGCAACTAGAGAGTAGGGGGCCCGCATCGTCAGGCTGATCAAGCCAGCGGTTCGGATCGTGCTGCCTGAGTGCCCAATACATAATATCGAGACTCTCATCGATCACGGTGCCATCGGGGAGCACTAACACCGGCACGGTTCCCTTTGCAGAAACCGCTACCATCTCTGCCGGCTTATCGCGCAACAACACCTCCCGCAACTCTACTCTAATTCCAGCAACGGCCAGCGCCATGCGGGCGCGAATGGCGTAGGGGCAGCGGCGGAATGAATAAAGAACAGGTAAGCTCATGGGGCTAACGATAGCTACCTTGCTCGGGTTCTGTCACCCTCGACTACGCGATCGATTGAGCCAAGGTAAACATCACACATAGTTTCGGGAGTCCACTCTCATGGCCGAGTCAGAGTCAGGGTCTACTGAAGAGCGCATTGCGCAGCTGGAGGCACGCCTCACCCAGGTCGAGGATCAGCTTGCGCTCTATCAAAGCGTGAGCGCTTATGGGCCCGCTGTCGACAGTTTGCAGTCAAAGATGGCTGCGGAGCTGTGGACCGAAGATGGGGTTTATGACATCGGCGACCCACAGTTCGATGCGGCAGGTCGCGACGAGATTCAGGCTCTGTTCGATGCGGACTATCACCGGGGTCTAGTGGCATCAGGGTGCGCCCACACCATGACACTGCCACACATCAAGATCGCCGGAGATCGGGCGATGGGGCTTGGTTATCACCGGCTCTTTACCCAGAAAGAGGGCGGCTACCAGCTCTTTCGCTTGTCTGTCAGTCGTTGGGAGTGGGTGCGGACCGCCGAGGGCTGGAGAACCACCCACCGAGTGCACCGTCTGTTAAGCGACGATGGCAGCGGGCAGGCGCTGTTGGGTCAGACCCTTGCCGATATGGCAGCCATGTAGGGCGTTATCTCAGTTGTTATTGGCCTTCCAGTCCATGGCCATGCGCACCCGGCGCTCCACCGATGGATGGGTGTAGAAGATAATCTCCTCCAGTTTGCCCGGCCGCGGATTTCGATACTCAGCGGTTTTCACCAACGCAGTGGCCATCGCGTCGGGCAAGTTCACGGTGTTGTAGGAGTATTGATCGGCCTCGGTTTCGTTATTGCGGGACAAGGTGTTGGTGATAGGTTGGGTAAGCGTCATGAGTAAACCGACGATCACTAGCAACACGGGGAGACCGGTTGGATTACTGATGTCCTCCTCGGCACCAAAGAAGCGCGCGAAGGGATTGAACAGGCGGTCTGCCAGTAAGAAGCTGAACATGACCAACAGCGTGAGCACGCCGACAATGTCCCAGACATGCCCAAGCACGTAATGGCCAACCTCATGGCCGGTGACCGCTTTCACTTCATCCAGCGTGGCCTCGCCCAGTGCCACGTCGGAAATCGCAATGCGTGCCGATGCTCCGATACCACTGACGTTGGCGGTAAAGTTGTTGGACTGACGAGAGCCGTCGTACATAAAGAGTCGGTCTAGCGGGATGTTGGCCTCGATGGCCATCGCCTCGACTGCCTCCTTCACCTCGCCCTCGGGCACCGGTTGGTAATCATTGAACAACGGCTCGATGAAAATAGGGCCAAGTAACAACAAGGCGGCGAAGAAGCTCGCGGTTAAGCCCCCTGACCATAGCCACCACAGTTTTCCCATGCGGCGAATAAGGGCGTATACGCCGGTTAAAAAGAGCGCCATCAAGATGGCGTTGGTGGCGAGGGCAATGCCGGACTGACCCAGGTAATCGCTCAAGGGCTGACTGGTCCTACCGTACTGGGTTTCCCGCCACCAGTTGGCATAGAGCGACCAGGGCAGCTCCACAATACTGCTCACGACAATGAAGGCGACACAAATCGAAAAGCAGCGAGTGAAAAAGCTGCGTTGGGCCATGCCGTGTGAGATCCGAATGAGCAACCCGCTTCTCACGATTAAATAAGCGACCAATCCCGAGACGAGCAGCCCCCACAAGATCAACCAGTGGTTGCCGCTTGTATAGGCGGCAGCCTGTACCAGAGCCTCCTCGCCGAGGCTATTGACGTAGGCTTCAGTGGCTTCTTTAGGGTCAAATGCCATTGCGCGAGCTCCTTGAGATTGACTTGTTATTGTGTAGCCTTGTGATTGCCGCATCGTGACATACCAAGGGCATAGGGCGTCATTACCATCTCTGACGATCTGGTTTTGATGCCAGTCGATGAGGATACACCCTGAGGAATGACCCGTCAGTGGT
>CAXPOA010000092.1:0-8372 GCA_964218505.1 Luminiphilus sp. | reverse complement strand
CTGGGAAGTCGGCCTGTCATCCTGGGACATCGCCGCTGGTTCGCTGTTAGTGAAGGAGGCTGGGGGACTGGTCTCAGATATTCGCGGCGGCGAAGGCTATTTGGACGACGGCTCCGTTGTCTGTGGCGGCCCCAAGATCTTCAAAAAAGTCCTGTCGGTGGTCGGTCCCGCGCTACGCTAAACCTGCGAACCACACGCCAATCTAGACTTGGGAGCCATCCTCGTTGCCCAATTCGCGGGTCGGAATAGCAACATCTTCCTTGCTAACACCCAAAGCCAGCAAAATCGTCGCCGAGACATAGATCGAGGAATAAGTACCAATCGCGACCCCCGCAAGCAGTGCCAGCGCAAATCCGTGGATCATATCGCCTCCAAAAACCGCCAGCGCCACCAACACCAGTATCGTAGTCAATGAGGTGACGACTGTACGACCAAAGGTCTCGGTGAGTGACACATCAATAACGTCACTCGGAGACATCCGCCGAAGCTTGCGGAAATTCTCCCGAATGCGATCTGCAACCACAATCGTGTCGTTAAGCGAGTAACCAATCACCGCGAGAATTGCAGCGAGCACCGTGAGATCGAACTCCATCCCTAGCAGGGAAAAATAGCCCAGCACGAATAGCACGTCGTGTGCCAAAGCCACGACAGCACCCACCGCAAACTTGAACTGAAAGCGAAAGGCGACGTAAAGCATCACAAGTCCAAGAGCCAGGAGCATGGCCAAGCCACCCTGCTCACGAAGCTCTTCACCGACTGCGGGACCAACAAACTCGATCCGTTGCAGCTCAACCGGCACAGCAGATACCGACTCTAGCAGCGCAACCATGGCGACCCCTTCGTCGTCTGAATAACCAAGGGGCAATCGGACCAACACATCCCGGTCAGTGCCAAACGCTACAACCACAGCGCCGGCGTAGCCATTACTCTCCAACGTTGAGCGAATCAGGCTAAGGTCTGCAGAATCCCCATAGGTCACCTCAACCAAGGTGCCGCCGGTGAAGTCTAATCCCCAATTCAGGGAACGGGTTCCCAAAGACCCCGCAGCCACAAGCATGGCGATTAACGAAAACGCTGCGGCGAATCGCCGCCATTTCATGAAGGGAATGGTGTTCACGCCTCGGCCTCCTTTTGCCGCTTGGGAAGCGGGCCAATGGATAGGGAGTCAACGCGGCGCCCTCCGTAAATTGCATTGATGAGCGCGCGGGTACCCAGGATTGCCGTAAACATGGAGGTGATAATGCCTAGGGACAAAGTCACAGCAAACCCTTTGACAGGTCCTGTTCCCACCGCATAGAGAATAATGGCGACAATTAAGGTGGTGATGTTGGCATCGAGAATAGTGGCCACCGCGCGTTCAAAACCGGCGTTGATTGCCATCTGCGGGGATAACCGATTGGCTAACTCTTCTCGGATACGCGCAAAGATGAGCACGTTGGCATCAACCGCCATACCGACCGTCAGTACGATCCCTGCGATACCCGGCAGTGTGAGGGTTGCCCCCAATAGGGACATACAGGCTACCAGCAGGATCAAGTTAGTGGTCAGGGCTATAACGGCAGCAACGCCAAATATCCGGTAGTAAAGAATCATAAAGACAACTACCAGCGCCAACCAGATCTGGACTGACTTCACCCCAAGGGCAATATTCTCGGCCCCAAGAGAAGGGCCTACCGTTCGCTCTTCCACAAAGGTAATGGGGGCAGCCAGTGCACCGGCACGAAGCATCAAGGCGAGCTCTGATGCGTCCGCCGGACTATCAATCCCGGTAATTTGAAAAGACGCGCCAAGGGCGGACTGGATAACCGGCGCCGTTAACAATTTCTTTTCGTCATAGGGCACCTTAATCGCTATCTCTTTACCATCGGGTCCCATTTCGTAGCGGGTTCGGTACTTGCGCTCGATAAAAAGCACGCCCATCCGTCGTTTGATGTTGTTACGGGTTGACCGGGACATCAGCATGCCACCCTCACTGTCGAGAGTAATGGACACATTGGGCAAACCATTTTGATCAAAGCCCGCGGCCGCATTGGATACCCGCTCACCGGTGATAATCACGTCGCGCTCCAACCACTCAGTAACACCTTCGCGATTTGCGGCCCGGTACTCAAAACGTTGGCGCTCTGTAATGGGAGCATTGGTCTCAGCAACAAGTCGGAACTCAAGGTTCGCTACCTTACCCAGAATTCGCTTCGCCTCTGCGGTGTCCTGAATGCCGGGTAATTCAACGACAATACGATTAGAGCCCTGCTTCTGAACAAGGGGCTCAGAGACACCAAGTTCATTGACCCGGTTTCGAATCGTTGTCAGGTTTTGCTCCACCGCGTAATCGACGACTTCCTTGATGGTCTGCTCGGTGACTTCCGCATACAGGTTCCAGTCATCCCCCTCTTCAATCCGATCAAGCAGCAGTTCTGGGTAAAGTTCAGCCGTTGCTTTGCGGGCTGCTTCCCGGGAAGCCTCATCGCGAAAACGAAGTGCTACCTTGTTGCCCTCAAGAGCCACGAGGCCACGCAGCCGCTCTTCGCGCAGGGCTCTCTTGATACCCGCCTCATACGTCTCCAGCCGCCGAGCAGTCGCTGCATCGACATCGACCTCAAGCTTAAAGTGCACGCCGCCGCTCAGATCGAGTCCAAGCTTCATGGGTTGAGCGCCCCCCTCTAGCAGCCACTCGGGTGTCGTGGGCGCAAGATTGAGAGCAACAATGTAGGAATCACCCATTGCCCGGGCTAGTGCGGCCTGAGCGCGCAGCTGGTCATCCCGATTACGCAGTCGGATCAAGGCAGACTTGCCGCCACCCTGAATTTCCTCACCGAAGTAGGCAATACCCGCCTCATCTAGGGCGGCGTTTGCGCGAGTTAAATCCTGTTCAGAAATTTCCTGCGAACCGCTGGCACCCCCGATTTGCAACGCGGGGTCCGGCGCATAAAGATTGGGCGCCGCGTAGTAGAGTCCAAAAAGGACCACACCAAGAATCAGAAGGTTTTTCCACAAGGGGTAGCGATTGAGCATGAAGGACCCGTTATGTCAGTGACGGACTCACCTCACCCCGGTGGCCCTCAAACGCGGCGCAGTGTAGCGACTGCGTCCTCTTATTAACAGACCCCTCTTGGCGTCCTATCTAGGAAATGGGGCCTGTAACCTGAAATTCAAGGAATTCCGACCAAATCAGCCGAGCCAAGCGCGCCCATTGCGGAAAAGCCGCATCCAGCCCGAGTCCTCTCGCCACTCCGCAGGCGACCAGGATAATTGGCTGGCTCGATACACCCGCTCGGGATGAGGCATCATGATGGTGACACGACCGTCCAAGCTACAGAGCCCGCCAATACCGTTTGGTGACCCGTTCGGATTGTAGGGATAGCGATCGGTAACATTGAGCCCATTATCCAGGTAGCGAAGCGCGATCGTGCCAGACCCTTCTGCCGATTGGGCCTGCGCGTCATTCGTAAACTGAGCGCGGCCCTCTCCATGGGCGACAACAATAGGCAAATGGGACCCAGCCATTCCAGTTAGCAATACTGATGGCGACGATTCAATCCTCACAAGAGCAAGACGGGCTTCATATTGCTCCGAGATATTGCGTGCAAACCGCGGCCAGTGATCAGTGCCGGGGATTAAGCGCTGGAGAGCAGAGAGCATTTGACATCCATTGCACACCCCAAGGCTGAAGGTATTCTCCCGCGCGAAAAAAGCCGAGAACTCATCGCTCAAGCGATCGTTGAACAAGATGCTTTTTGCCCAACCCTCCCCTGCGCCCAGAACATCCCCATAGGAAAAGCCACCGCATGCGGCGAGACCATGAAAATCCGCCATCGAAACAGCTCCGGACATCAGGTCGCTCATATGCACGTCGACCGCGGTAAAACCTGCCCTATGAAAAGCAGCGGCCATCTCTGCCTGTCCATTCACCCCTTGCTCGCGCAGAATGGCAACGCGCGGCCGCACACCCGTCGCGATGAAGGGAGCTGCAATGTCTTCATCACAGGGAAAGGTCAGCTGCGCAGAGAGCCCTGGGTCGTCAGTGACAAGATTTTCAAATTCCTGATCGGCACAGGCGGCATTATCCCGGCGTCGCTGGACGCCATGACTGGTATGTGTCCATAACTGCTGAAGCGCGCCGCGCTGACTGTCGATCAACTCAAACTTCGGCGTGTTGACAACAATTCGCTCATCCCAACGGGGTGTTGCCACCACATGAACGCACCCGGCAAGGCCTACCTCGATCGCGAGAGCTTCTACCTTGTACACATCAGCGCGATTGATTTGCATCACGACGCCGATTTCCTCGCTGAACAACGTGGCAATAGCGGCCGCATCCTCGGCTTCAAGATTAATATCCAAGCCGCACCGACCTGCGAACGCCATCTCAAGGAGCGTGACCAACAACCCGCCATCAGACCTATCGTGGTAGGCATAAATAAGATCACGGGCCTTGAGTCGATTCATGAGATCAAACAAGGCGGTGACATCGGCCGCATCGACATCGGGCACCTCGCTACCAATCTGGCCCCAGCATTGAGCTAGCACCGACCCACCAAGGCGATTTCGCCCGCGTCCGAGATCGACCAGTATCAGCGCCGTGTCACCCCGCCGCTGAATCTCGGGTGTGAGGGTGGTGCGGACATCGCCCACGGGAGCGAATGCCGACACGATTAGGGATACTGGCGCGGTAACACTCTTCTCGGTAGTTCCCTCCTGCCACGCAGTTCGCATGGACATTGAATCCTTGCCAACCGGAACGGTGATGCCGAGTGCAGGACAAAATTCCATCCCGACTGTCCTCACCGTGTCATAGAGCACCGCATCGTTATCGCCATGCCCCGCCGCGCACATCCAGTTCGCGGAGAGCTTGATATCGTGGAGGTGCGCCACCGGAGCTGCTAGCAGATTGGTTATCGCCTCAGCAATCGACAGGCGCGCAGAGGCCGGTCCACTTAAAACGGCTACCGGCGTGCGCTCGCCCATACTCATGGCCTCTCCCAAATGGGAATCCAAAGACACCGTTGTCACCGCACAGTCCGCAACCGGCACCTGCCAGGGCCCTACCATCTGATCCCGGGCCACCATGCCGGTCACCGACCGATCGCCAATCGTGATGAGAAAACTTTTTGAGCCCACTGCGGGAAAACGAAGCACCCGCTCCAAGCACTCCGCGATAGGCAGGTTGGGATGAAAGTCGTCTTCGGGTGAAGACCCATGCTCTGCCATACGATGCATCTTGGGGGGCTTGCCGAATAACAGCCCCATGGGCAAATCAACAGGCTTGTTATCGAACTGACTGTCCTGAACCTCGAGATGCTGTTCTTCCGTGGCTTCACCAACGACGGCAAAAGGACACCGCTCCCGACTACAGATCGCAGAAAATGTCTCGAGATGTTCAGGCTCGACCGCCAACACATACCGTTCCTGAGATTCGTTACACCAGATCTCGAGAGGGCTCATTCCCGGCTCATCGCTTGGCACATTGCGGAGCGCGAAACGACCACCGCGACCACCATCTTTGACCAGTTCCGGCAAGGCGTTACTCAAGCCACCGGCACCCACGTCGTGAATGAACGCAATCGGGTTGTGCTCACCCAGCGCCCAACATCGGTCAATGACCTCCTGAGCCCGGCGCTCGATCTCCGGGTTTTGGCGTTGGACTGAGGCAAAGTCGAGGGTTTCATCACTCTCCCCGCTCGCCATCGAGGACGCAGCACCCCCGCCAAGTCCGATCAACATGGCCGGGCCACCCAAAACGATGAGCTTTGCCGCGGGCCTGAAGTCACCTTTCTCGACATGCTCCGCCCGGATGTTGCCGTAGCCCCCTGCGATCATGATCGGCTTGTGATAGCCCAGCACACCGCTTGAACAGGCCATTTCGAAAGTGCGGAAATACCCCGCCAAATTTGGCCGCCCGAATTCATTGTTGAAGGCGGCGGCCCCTATCGGGCCCTCGGTCATGATTTTTAATGGCGACACTATTCTGCCCGGGCGTCCGTAGTGGATTTCCCAGGGCTGGGGCGCGTCGGGAAACTCTAGATGGGATACCGTGAAACCAACGAGGCCTGCTTTCGGGCGGGAGCCGCGACCCACAGCGCCCTCGTCACGGATTTCTCCGCCCGACCCGGTGCCCGCGCCAGCGAAGGGCGCAATGGCGGTTGGATGATTGTGGGTTTCCACCTTCATCAACAGGTGGATGGGCTCCTGATGATAGTTATATTCCATGCTGACTGGATCCGGGAACCAGCGTCCAGCCTCGTGGCCCTCCACAACCGCCGCGTTGTCCGAGTAAGCCGACAGCACGCCCTCGCCGCCCACTCGATAGGTGTGTCTAATCATGCCGAACAGGGAGTGTTCGCAGTCAGCCCCATCGATGGTCCAACTGGCATTAAAAATCTTGTGCCGACAGTGTTCTGAATTGGCCTGCGCGAACATCATCAGCTCCACATCGCTGGGATCCCGTCCCAGTTCGGTAAATGCCGCCACCAAGTAATCGATCTCATCGGGGGCCAACGCGAGACCAAGGGTCACATTGGCGCTTACCAAAGCGTCCCGCCCCCCCGCCAAAATGGGCACAGTAGTGAAACTTTGCGCTGAGGCCGCAGCAAAAAGTTGCACAGCCTCCTGAGGGTTAGACAGCACGGTCTCCACCATCCGATCATGAAGCGCTGCATCCACAGCCGCCGCATCAGTGCTGGTAATGTCCTCCAGACCTTCAATGGCGTAGATGGTTCCCCGCTCTATGCGCTTTACCCCGTCAAACCCGCAGTTGCGGGCAATATCGGTTGCCTTGCTGGCCCAGGGAGAAATAGTGCCCAAACGGGGCACCACAACCCGGCAGGACGCTGGCGTGAGGTCAGCATCCACTGCCGGGGCCACTGTCCCGGGCTGCAGTAGCTCCGCGAGGCGGGTGCTATCTACGTCGCCGTCGGCATCGACCGCATAAAAGTAGCTGGCATAGTGGAGAGCAAGCCGAGAATCGATCTCTGTCAGGCGCTGTCGCAAGGCTTGAAAACGGGGCGTTGAAAGAGCAGTCGAGCCTGAGATCAGCAGCATGAAGAGGGTCCTTACCGGGAGGCCGGTAGTATACAGTCGTGACGCTCGACTGACATCCGTAGCCTAACTTTCTTCACAAACGTACACTTCAACCATGTCAATGCTGTCCCTCCGATTTCTGCCCCTTTATCTCTGCCTCGCTCTGGCAGTCAGCGGGTGCAGCGACCAATCCCTCTACCAGCGCCTCGAACGGGACGGCGAACTGATCCTGCTCACCCGAAACAGCCCGACCACCTATTACTTCGATGGTGATGAGGCTACCGGCTTCGACTATGACCTCATTAAAGGCTATGCGGATTCGAGAAATTACACGCTGCGTGTAAAGGCTGCCTTCACACTGGAGGAATTGATCAGTCGGCTGGCCAAAGGAGAAGCTCACCTCGCGGCGGCAGGCCTGACGGTAACCCCGGAGCGCTCCGCGCGATTTCTGGCGAGCGATCCCTACCTGACTCAAAAACCCTTGGTGGTCTACAAAAGCGGGCAGCGCAGGCCGAGGGAGGTTAGCCAGCTCGCCGGCCGGGATCTGGTGGTGCTCGCCGGGAGCAGTCATATTGAAACCCTTACCACCCTGCGAGAGCAAATCCCTGGACTGACCTGGCGGGAGATTAGAGCCGCGGATACTCTTGAACTCATGCAACTCGTAACCGAAGAAAAAGCAGAACTTGCGATTATCGACTCGGTGGAATTTCGAATGCAGCAACAGCTCTACCCGCGACTTGTTGCTGCCCTGGAGCTGGAAAAGCAGGAGGTAATGGCCTGGTATCTCCATCCTGGCGAGGGGGCTCAGGCGATGCAGGCGGATCTGAATGCCTACCTTTCGGAGATCGAAGCCTCTGGCGATTTACAGAAACTCAAGGACCGGCATTTCGGTACGTTGGACTTCGCGAGTCGCCTGGGCACCTTCACCTTTCGGAGGAAACTTGAAACAGACCTGCCCCGCTGGCAGGCGCTGATCCAAGACGTGGCCGCAGAGTATCAGCTCGATTGGCGATTACTCGCCGCCATCGCCTATCAAGAGTCCCACTGGGACCCCGAAGCCCGATCGCCGACCGGAGTGAGAGGCATGATGATGATCACGCAGGTCACCGCCGAAGAGCTAGGGGTCAACGATGTGCTTGACCCCCGACAAAGCCTGCGCGGGGGTGCGCGTTTCCTGAAGGATCTGCAGCGTCGCCTGCCGCCGGATATTGAAGATCCCCATCGCCTGTGGATGGCGCTGGCAGCGTATAACATCGGTATGGGCCATCTGGAGGATGCTCGAATTCTGGCAGAGCGCAGAGGCATGGACCCCCACCTGTGGCAAGACGTTCGGGCCCAGCTACCGTCTCTGCAAA
>CAXPOA010000091.1:0-7404 GCA_964218505.1 Luminiphilus sp. | reverse complement strand
TGAGATTAATGGTCAGTCGTGTCGGATCGTAGGGATGAGCAAGGGATCAGGGATGATTCAGCCGAACATGGCAACCATGCTCGGGTTCATTGCAACGGATGCCGCTATTCCGTCAGCAATGCTTGATGGTATGTTGCGTGCCGCCGTCAATCTCAGCTTTAACCGCATCACGGTTGATGGTGATACCAGCACCAACGATGCTGTGACACTGACAGCGACCGGGCAATCTGATTTTGTTATTTCTCCGACTACGACAGACGCGGCACAGAGCTTCCAGTCAGCACTGAACTCGCTTGCGACGGAGTTAGCACAGGACATTGTGCGAGACGGTGAGGGAGCAACCAAGTTCGTTGCTATCGATGTTGTCGGCGCAACAAGCGTTGCAGAGGCCGATTTGGTGGCGCGAACGGTAGCGCACTCTCCCTTGGTAAAAACGGCGCTGTTTGCTTCAGATCCCAACTGGGGACGCATCCTCGCCGCCATTGGGCGCGCAGGGGTTGAGAATCTCGATGTCGATGCAGTCTCGCTTACTATCAACGGCGAGCTGATTGCCGAGCACGGTGCGCGAGCCGAGAGCTATACCGAGCAAGCAGGCGTTGTGGCCATGGCGCCTCAGGATCTACTGATCTCCATTGAACTTGCTCGCGGGAATGAGACTGCAACGATCTGGACTACTGATTTCTCCTACGACTACGTCAAGATAAACGCTGAGTACCGTACCTGATGGCGAGTCGCATTCATGTGGCGGTCGGTGTGCTTATCGACGTGAAAGACTGCGTGCTTCTGACACGGCGCCTAAAAGGCACCCATCTTGCCGGCTACTGGGAGTTTCCCGGAGGCAAGGTAGAAGCTGGGGAGTCGGTACAAACTGCACTGGCGCGAGAGTTACAAGAGGAGCTAGGTACGAAGATTGGTAAGACGGTTCCACTGATGACGGTGAGTCATGACTACGGGGAAAAGCAGGTCTTACTCGACGTACATCAGATCAAGGATTGGGACGGCGAGCCCCATGGTGCCGAGGGCCAACCCCTAGCCTGGGTAGATGCTGGCTCGCTTAATGAGTTTCAGGTGCCTGAGGCGAATGCAGAGATTATGTCGCGGGTAAAAGCGCTACTGGCCTGACCCCGCCGCGGCTCTTCCCAGTAAGTCTTGGTGTAGTTCGTCCACACGCTCATAAAGCGCTTCTAGACTCGCATCATTCGTGATCGATGTATCCGCGCGCGCGAGGCGCGTCTGCCGATCTAGCTGCGCCGCCATAATTTGCTTTACCAGTGCTTCGCTATTGTCATCACGTGCCATAGTTCGTCTTAACTGCACCTCTTCAGATACATCAACGACGACAACGTAGTCCGCAAATGTGTTCTGGCCACTCTCCAGAAGAAGCGGAGACGATAGAACCACGTAGGGAGAGCTTGCCTTCTTTAGTTGCCTCGCTATTTCATCGCGGATGCGAGGGTGAGTGATGCCTTCCAGTACTTTTCGCTCGTCGGGATTGTCAAAAACAATTTTTCGGAGCGCGCCACGGTCAAGACCGCCGTCAGCAAGCAGAATGTCTTCGCCAAAGTGCTCGGCAATGGCAGCAAGCCCGGGGGTACCTGGTTCAACCACCACACGCGCAACCTTGTCTGCGTCGACGACATTGATGCCGAGTGTCTCGAGATGATCGGTCACGGCAGACTTGCCGCTACCGATGCCGCCTGTGATGCCTACCACGAACATACCGCTAGGCTCCTGTTACCCAAGTTAGAAGCACATTGGGGTAGAACAAATGAATGAGCCCTGCACCCGCGAGGAAGGGTCCGAACGGCATCGGCATCTCTCGGTCCTGCTTGCCCGTGACAATCAAGGCGATACCGAGAACGGCACCAACCACTGAAGACAGTAAAACGATGGTAGGCAATGCGGCCAAACCGAACCATGCGCCCAATGCAGCGAGTAACTTGAAGTCACCATAGCCCATGCCTTCCTTGCCTGTGACGATTTTGAAGAGCCAAAAGACCGCCCAGAGGCAAAGGTATCCAAAGACCGCACCTATGACGGCACTTTCGAGTGACACAAAGGTATTATCGACATTAAGCAGCAGGCCGATCCATAAAAGTGGCAACGTCAGGCTATCGGGTAGCAGCTGATGATAGAGATCAATCGCTGTTAGCACAACAAGAATGGCCGTCAGGAACATGGCGCCCGCTAAGGCGTTACTAACGCCAAACTGGAGACCGCAGAGTACCCAGAGGAAGGCGGTGATTACCTCGACGATTGGGTAGCGAATCGAAATCGGCGCCTTACAGGCGGCGCATTTGCCGCCCAATGCTAGGTAACTAAGTACGGGAATATTCTGCGTTGCCTTTATCTCTGCATTGCAATGTGGACACCGCGATCCGGGGAAGGCGAGTGACAAATTTTCCGACGCTTCAAATGCTTCACCACTGAATTCCGCATAGTCTCGTTGCCACTGCGATTCCATTATTTTGGGAAGCCGATAGATGACAACGTTTAGAAAGCTTCCGACAACAAGGCCGAGGACAGCGAGTGAGATGCTTAAGCCCGGCTGGGCTCTGATTAGTTCTTCGAGCGGATCCATTGGGTGATATTACATCACCGAGCCGAGCATGAAGATGGGGAGGTACATTGCGATCATGAGTCCACCAATGAGAACCCCCAAAATTGACATAATCATTGGCTCAATTAGCGAGCTCATGGAGTCAACGGCATTGTCGACCTGCATTTCATACTGGTCGGCGACTTTACCCAGCATCTCATCTAAGGTGCCCGACTCCTCACCAATCGAGGTCATTTGAAGCAGAAACATGGGAAATAGGCCTGACGTACGGGTGGCTTGTAAGAGGGACATACCCGATGTCACGTCGTTTCTGATCTGTTTAATTGCTCGAGTATAGACGGCGTTGCCTGCTGCCGTGGCTGTGGCATCCAACGCCTCTACTAAAGGCACGCCCGCGGCGAACGTAGTGGAGAGTGTGCGTGCATAGCGAGCTATTACCGCATCATGCACGATGGTCCCAAAAACCGGAACCTTTAGCATTGCGTTATCCACAGCGTCAGAGAACCTCCTACTTTTTTTGCGGAGCCGACTAAAGCTTAATACGAAAACTGCCAGTCCCCCACCAATAACCAGCCACCATCTTTGCGCTAATTCAGAAAGAGCGACCACAAACTGAGTGAACGCAGGTAGTTCCGACCCGAAACTTTTAAAAGTACTCGCGAATTGCGGTACCACGTTAATTAGCAGAATACCCGTAACTACGATAGCGACGATGACAGTGGCGATAGGGTAGGTCAGAGCTTTTTTAATGGTGGCTTTCAAAGCTTCTGACTTTTCTTTATAGACCGCAATACGATCAAGCATTACTTCTAGGGTACCTGAAGTCTCTCCGGCAGAAATTAAACTGCAATAAAGCTCATCAAAGTATTTCGGGCGTTTTCCCAGTGCGGTGGCTACCGGCGCTCCACTTGAGACCTCATTCCGAATTTGTCTTACCAAGTCTTTCATTAAGGGCTTATCTGTGCCATCCATTACAATGTCCATCGATTGCACCATGGGCACGCCGGCACGGGTCATTGTTGCGAGTTGTCTGGTAAAGATGGCTATGTCATTAGGAATGATGCTTTTATTGAAGCTAAAGAGAGGTGCCGTCTTTTTCTTTACACGTTTCGCCTTTATTCCCTGACGACGAAGTTGCGCCTTTGCAATTGCAATACTGGGCGCATTGATCTCGCCTTGTGCCGATCGACCAGTTCGATCGGCACCCGTCCAAGTGAATGTCAGTTCACTTCCGGCCATCGGCTACACCTTCCCACACTTGCTTGATATTAACTTGTACCATTAATCAACGGTGACTCTGCTCACTTCTTCAAGACTGATTAAGCCCGCAGCGCATTTTTTGAGAGCGGCTCGCCGCAGATCGTAGAATCCCGCTTCTCGTGCGGCAGCCTCTAGATCATGAACATTTGCTCCGTTTAAAATGGCAGAGGCGATCTCGCGTGTGATCTTTACGACCTCATACACGCCAACCCGCCCGCTATGCCCTTTTCTGCACTGCTTGCAGCCCACAGGCCTCATTATAGTTGCGGTCTTCAACATCTCATCCGTGAAACCCAGTTCTATAAGCGCCGACTCAGGAACGCGTGTTTCTGGTTCGGCGCAGTACCTGCATAGTCGTCTTGCCAGCCGCTGCGCAATAATAAGAGAGAGGGAGGAAGCAATGTTATAGGCTGGAACTCCCATATTTAAAAGCCGATTAATGGTTTCCGGCGCGCTGTTAGTATGTACGGTTGATAGCACTAAGTGGCCAGTTTGTGCGGCTTTTATGGCAATCTCAGCCGTTTCTAAATCTCGAATCTCACCCACCATAAGCACATCTGGGTCTTGTCGAAGGAACGAGCGCAACACCTGAGCAAACGTGACGCCGATCTTTGGATTAACGTGAACCTGGTTAATACCTTCCATGTTAATTTCAACAGGATCTTCCGCCGTTGAAATATTTCGCTCGGGTTCGTTCAGAATATCTAGTCCGGTATACAGTGAGACTGTTTTTCCCGACCCCGTTGGACCGGTAACCAATATCATGCCTTGAGGCTTTTCGAGAGCTTCTAAATATAGCTCTCTTTGGTCAGCCTCATAACCCAACGCATCAATCCCCATTCGTACGGAGCCTGGATCAAGAATACGCAGTACAATCTTTTCGCCAAACAATGTTGGTAATGTGCTGACGCGAAAATCTATAGAACGATTCTTTGAGAGTTTTAGTTGGATACGGCCGTCCTGAGGTACTCGCCTTTCCGATATATCCAGTCGGGCCATAACCTTGAGACGAGCTGCCAGGCGCGGTGCTAGGCCCTTTGGAGGTCTTACAACCTCTTGAAGAGCACCATCAGCGCGCACCCGAACTCTGTATTCACGTTCATAAGGCTCGAAGTGAATGTCCGATGCTCCTTGCTTAATCGCATCAAATAGTACTTTATTGACGAACTTAACAACGGGCGCATCGTCCGCAAGTTTGGTGAAATCAGTCTCTTCCAGCTCTTCTTCGACTTCGAGGTCAGGAATGTAATCCTCGGCAGACGTGAAATTCGTAATGTCGCCATCAAAAATCTCATCTTGCTTCGCGATGACCTCATCGATGGTTTCGAGCAATTGCTGGTGCTCCACCACAACGGAATCTGTAGCAATACCCGTAGCAAACTTGAACTCCGCTAGAGCGCTTGTATTGGTGGGGTCAGCCATTGCAACGAATAGCCGGTTGCCTCTGCGGTAAAGCGGCAGTACTCGATGCTTTCGAATTAAGGATTGAGGGACGAGATCTACAGGAAAGTGCTCCTCAACCACTCTGCTGAGGTCCAGTAGGGGCACGCCGTATTCCTCGGAGATTATGGAGGCGAGCAGAGCACTGTCTACGTAGTTGCCTGATATCAACTCTTGAATAAGCGTGAGCCCTTGTACCTGGGCTTGTTCAGATATCTCTGCGACGCCCGCCGGGCTAATGAGTTGTTCGCTGACTAAGCGGTCCGCTATCCCACTGTAAGCAGCAGGTCTTATGTTGTTCGACACTTGGGTGTTCATTTCGCCACCGATGACGGTTGAGCACGTAATAACACGATGAGGAATCGCGCTAGTTAAGTCAACCCGAAATTACGTCACGACTGGCTTACCTAAGCCTTTTTTGTAGCATGAGGAGACTTAAAAATTGGGTCTTTTTGTCAATAAGAGCCGCAACCTGACAATATTTGTCACTTTGATTGCTTGATGAAGCCAAGGGTCGCACGCGCCCAAAAAAATAAAAGCGTGCAAAACCTTGGTATCAATCCCTCATGTTGTGCTTATAAGAAGAAAAACGCGCGTATGTGGTGAAAAATCATTTTTTCGACGGCGCTTTGCTGTGATTGGCATTTTTATTGCGATGTGAGAAGTGTGCTTAAAGTTCGGCGCAGTATGTATATCGAAAAGGGGAAACAAATGAAGAAACGCATTCAAAAAGGCTTCACTTTGATTGAGTTGATGATTGTGGTGGCGATCATTGGCATTCTGGCGGCCGTTGCATTGCCTGCTTACTCAAACTATACGGCACGCGCTTACGCGGGCGAAGCGTTAGGTGTGGCGCAGGGGTACAAGACAGCTATTGCTGAGTACCACTCTATGAATGGAGCATATCCAAGCACACTGAGCGATGTTAATAAGGCTACGATTGCTACTGAAGTAATTGATTCTATCGCGATCGCGGATGGCACCGGAGTACTGACGATTAATATGGCAGCCGTAGGAGGCTTTGCCACTACTGACACCATTACCCTGACTCCGACTTTCACGACAGACGCGGGGTATGACTGGGATTGTGCAAGTGCTGCTGCTGACGATGAGCAGCTTCCGCCGGATTGTGTGGGACAGTAAAACTTCGAGCTAACATTAGTTTATTTTACGGGGCCTTAGGCCCCGTTTTTACTTTGATATTCTGCGTGATGCATGAAGTTGCGGCTCGGTATAACCACTTGGTTCAGCTATACCTTGCTCCGCCAACTTCCAAGCCGCGTCAAACGCATTTCCTTTCGGCGCACCATCAACCACCATCGGCACATAACTCGGATCTGCCGCGTTCTGGCCATCTACTACACCCGCCATCCTCAGCATTGATTCCTTGAACTGGTCCTCGGTGATCACACCGTGGTGTAACCAGTTGGCAATGTGCTGGCTAGAAATTCTTAGTGTTGCTCTGTCTTCCATGAGTCCCACGTTGTTGATGTCAGGGACTTTCGAGCACCCCACACCTTGATCAACCCAGCGAACCACATAACCCAACATGCCTTGCACGTTGTTATCCAGCTCTCGCTGGATTTCTTCGGCTGACAACTTGCTACAGTCGCCCAGTGGGATCGTGAGTATGTCATCGACGTTACGGCGCTGGGTTCCCTCGAGCCCAGCTTGAATCTCACTGACGGATACATCGTGATAATGCGTCACGTGAAGCGTAGCTGCCGTGGGCGAGGGTACCCAGGCGCAGTTAGCGCCAGCTTTGGGGTGACCTAATTTCGTATCTATCATGGCTTGCATGAGATCGGGCATGGCCCACATGCCTTTACCAATCTGCGCTTTACCCCGCAGCCCGCAGTTGAGGCCCGTGTCTACATTCCAATCCTCGTAGGCATTAATCCAGAGCTCACCTTTCATGGCGGTCTTAGCCACCATGGGACCTGCTTCCATGCTGGTATGAATCTCGTCGCCGGTACGATCGAGGAATCCCGTGTTGATGAAGACAACGCGCTCGGAGGCGCGGCGGATGCACTCTGCGAGGTTCACGGTCGTACGCCGCTCCTCATCCATGATGCCCACTTTGAGGGTGTTACGTGGCAGGCCAAAGGCGTCCTCAACTGCGGCAAACAGATCGACCGTCATGC
>CAXPOA010000090.1:0-4042 GCA_964218505.1 Luminiphilus sp. | reverse complement strand
GAAATAGTCGACACCGGCACTTAACGCTACTTCACCATCATCGTCGAAGTTATCTATTAGATTGAGTGCCGTATCAGTCGGATCAAACGCGTTCTGGTAGATCAAAATTTCCTGATCTATACCGCAGTCGAGTCCATAGCTAACATCAGAGTAAGCGAACGTCCCACTCGCTGAGACCCCAATAGGTATCACCTCATAAATGCTATCGTCACCGAAAAATGAGGCCGTGGGACTGGAAGCAGACAACTCAACGCCGGATAAGTCGAGAAGGTCTGAAGATCCCACCACGACGTCGGCATGCAATGTAGGCGAGAGTGCCGCCAAGTAGCACGCACACCCTGTCGCTAGACTTTTCTTGATAAGGCTTAACGTGTTCATCGTGCAAGTCCCCTGTTAGACAATCGACGGTAGTCACCCTACAGTAATAACTGCCGCAGATCAAAAAACAGCCAAAAACCAACACAATTCGCTGCTTTCGCGCGCAAACGGCTTTCTGCAGCACTTCAGATTCGGGAAAGAGAGTGGCCAAACAATGAGCGAAAATGCACTTATGGCCCGCCCGGAGAGATTCGAACTCCCGACACCCAGGTTCGAAGCCTGGTGCTCTATCCAGCTGAGCTACGGGCGGAGGGCGTGAAGAATAGGCAGGCCGGTCTGGTTAGTCAAGGAAACCGGTCGATATTGTGAGCCCCCTCTAAAGACAATTCCTTCTCACCATCTCATGGCCGTAGTCTTGTTCATGACTAGATCGCAGGGTTGTGTAACACTGCACCGCTCATAAATGCCGGTACCGCCTATGTCATCCGAATCACAATATACGCCCCCTGAAGTATGGACCTGGGACGCCGAGAGCGGCGGCCGCTTCGCTGGCATTAATCGTCCTGTCTCGGGCGCCACCCATGAGAAGGATCTGCCCGTCGGTGAGCACCCTCTTCAGCTTTATTCACTAGGCACGCCTAATGGCGTGAAAGTCACGTTGATGCTGGAGGAACTTCTTGAGCTGGGAGTCAGCGATGCCGAGTACGATGCCTGGCCAATTAATATTCTATCCGGTGATCAGTTTTCCTCGGGGTTTGTTGCGGTAAACCCAAACTCAAAAATCCCGGCCCTTCTCGACCGAAGCGGCGAATCCCCTATACGCATTTTTGAATCAGGTGCCATTTTGGTTCACTTGGCCGAGAAGTTTGGCCACTTTCTCCCTAACGAAGCAGACGCCCGCGCGGAGGTCATGAGCTGGTTGTTCTGGCTACAAGGATCGGCTCCCTTTCTTGGCGGTGGCTTTGGCCATTTTTATGCCTATGCTCCCGAAAAATGGCAGTACCCAATCGACCGCTACGCCATGGAAGTGAAGCGTCATCTGGATTTACTCGACAAGACTCTTGCCGAACGTCCCTTTCTAGCGGGCAGCGACTACACCATTGCAGACATTGCCACCTGGCCCTGGTACGGCGCTCTGGCCAAGGGCCTACTTTATGAGGCAGGCAAGTTTCTAGACGTAGCCAGCTATACCCACGTACAGCGCTGGACACAGGAAATCGGCGAACGCCCTGCCGCCAAGCGGGGGATCCTCGTCAATCGGGCCTGGGGTGACGAAAACAAGCAGCTTCCAGAGCGCCACAGCGCCTCGGATTTCGATAAGATCGACTGGCGATAATCCCTTTTAGATTGATTTCGTAGCGAGCAGGATTATTCGATGCTAGACTGCGTTGCCGGTGACGACAGCACCAACCCGGATAAAAAAGCGTCGTCCAAATTCACTGCGTCGAGGGGGAATTCGATGTCAGAACTGAGCGCCGTCGCGAACGCGACTCTTTTTCATGACGAAAACAAAGACTTGCTTGCGCGTATGCTGGAGCAGGCTCTTGAGCAGCCGCTTGTTCCGATGGAACCTGCCGCTGCAAAGCAATACATGGAACAAGTTGCGCAACGCACCGCTTCCGACAACAGCACCGAACTGACACTGTTTCAAATGGTGCAAATGAGCAGCAGCGAATCGACCTACGTCATGCGGGTTGCCCTGTTTGAAAACCAGCAGGCGATGGGTCTCGATATCATGGACGCAGAAAACGGCCAGTTTTTTATCCCGGAAGCCTGCCCTGTTTGTCAATTAGCAGCGCCCACTCTGAATTAAAACTCTTATGACCGAGCGAGCCACCTACGCGACGCTTGTGGGCATGGTGGCCTATGCGGCCATCGCCACTGACCTTTATTTGCCCGCTATCCCGGCGATGATCCAAGCCTTTGACGCAACAGAGGCACAGGGCCAGCTGACACTGTCGATATTTATGCTGGGTATGGCTGCAGGGCAGCTTATCTTCGGGCCACTATCGGATTACTACGGCCGAATCCCCGTTATCACCGCAGGGACAATACTTTTTGTAGTAACCTCCGTAGGCTGCGCGCTGGCTAGCAATATGGAAGTCATGTGGCTGGCCCGACTGGCCCAAGGGCTCGCAGCGGCCAGCGGACCCGTCATCGCTCGAGCTATTGTCCGAGATCGCTATCACGGGGATCGAGCAGCACAAGTGATGTCCATGCTCGGGGCCGCGATGGCAGTGATTCCGCTGATCGCGCCAACAGTAGGCTCCTGGGTGCTGGTATGGGTCCACTGGCGTGCAACTTTCGTGGCGCTGGCTTTGTTTGGTGTTCTTATCCTCTTTGGACTCAGAACCTTTAGAGAATCCGCCCCCGCCATCGGCGAAGGCAGCATCCGATTGATCCCGGTGCTTCAACTTTTTGGTGTATGCCTGCGCAATCGGCAGTTCATTGGTTTCCAACTTTGTGGAACAGCAACCTACGCTGCCATCCTGGCCTACCTCTCGACCGTAGCCTACTTTATGCGCGACGTATTTATGCTGCCCCCTGCTTATTTTGGCTACGCGTTCGCGGCATCTGTTTCCGGTTTTATGGCGGGCGCTCTGCTCTGCTCACGGCTGGTAATGTATCTCGGGCTCCTGCGAGTGATGACGATCGGCATTGTTCTGTGCCTGTTTGCAGCTGCAAGTCAGCGGCTCCTCGCGCCCAATGGTCTCGAGAGTACTTGGGGGCTAGCGATAAGCTCCTGCCTGATCTTCTTTGGCATAGGACTGACATCTGCCAACGCAGCCATGGGAGCAGTGTCCCTGTTTCCTAAAACCGCCGGGGCTGCGTCGGCGGTTTACGGCTTCGTGCACTCGGTAATCGCCGCGTTTGTCGGATTTTTGGCGGGTATTTTCTACGACGGTACGCTCATCCCGACGGCAAATATTATGCTGATCTGCGCTGCCATCGGCGTAATGAGTTTGCCACTTACGCGAGAAAAACCGGGGTCTATGGCTTCCACCTAAAGGGTATTTTCAGGCAGGTAGAGCCTATTAATAATAAGCATGTAGCAGGATCGACATCTGTTTATTCGATGAGGTAGAAGACCGAGGGAAGGATGCACGAGCTCAACAAAGACATGGAAGTACTCACTCAGGCGATCATTCGTTATGCGGTAGAGCGCGTGCGCATGGACCCACCCACCCTGGACGCCGCTCGGCCTGAGTCGGAGTTACAGGCCATGGTAGGCCAAACCATTACCCCGGATGGAATCGGGGGTCTGGAAGCCCTTCGCTTGTTCACCGACGTACTGGCCCCTGCCTGTATTTCCGTTGACCACCCCAGACTGCTCGCCTTTGTGCCCGCCGCACCAACCGAAGCAGCCACGCTTTTCGATCTTGTTGTGGGCGCCTCCAGTATCTTTGGCGGAACCTGGCTTGAAGGCGCGGGCGGGGTGTACGCAGAAAATCAGGCTCTTCGCTGGATTGCTGACCTCGCGGGATTTCCCGCTGAAGCCGGTGGGGTATTCGTCAGTGGCGGCACTGCGGGCAACCTCTCGGCACTAACCGCCGCGCGGCATGAATGGCGCCGTTTAAACGAGGACAAGCGTAAGGTTCGTGGACTGGTTATCTCATCCAGAGGCGCCCATGCCTCAATCGCTCAGGCGACCCATGTCATGGATGCCGACCTGATCGAAACAGGCGGGCACCGCTTAACCGGTGATGATGTGTCCGCTGTCATC
>CAXPOA010000089.1:0-4904 GCA_964218505.1 Luminiphilus sp. | reverse complement strand
TAATCGAGACCGGACATCAGAACCGCGACCCCTCGATTTTCCTCCCCGAGAATATTCTCCTGGGGCACTTCGCAATCCTCGAAGACAAGCTCACAGGTGTTTGATCCCCGCATGCCAAGTTTGTCGAGTTTTTGTGCTCTCGTGAAACCCGGGAAGTCTCGCTCCACAATGAAAGCTGTGATGCCTTTGCTACCTGCATCGGGCGTGGTTTTCGCGTAGATCACATAGGTGTCGGCGTCGGGCCCGTTGGTAATCCACATCTTGTTGCCATTCAAAATATAGCGATCACCTTGTTTGTCAGCCCGAAGCTTCATGCTGACGACATCAGAGCCTGCGCCGGGCTCGGACATGGCAAGGGCTCCCACGTGTTCACCGCTGCAGAGCTTTGGCAGATATTTGGCTTTCTGCTCATGGGTGCCATTTTTCTGGATCTGATTCACACACAGGTTGGAGTGGGCCCCGTATGAGAGTCCTACGGCAGCCGAGGCCCGGGACAGCTCCTCCATCACAACGCTGTGAGCGAGGTATCCCATGGCACTACCACCGAACTCTTCGCTGGCGGTGATGCCAAGAAGGCCGAGCTCACCCAGTTTTTTCCAAAGGTCCATGGGGAAGGTGTTGTCGCGGTCGATATCACCAGCCCGGGGAGCCACTTCTTTTTGACAGAATTGGTACACCATATCCCGGAGCTGGTCGATCTCCTCACCAAGGCCAAAATTAAGAGTGGGGTAGGGGGTGTTCACAATGGTGGTCCTGCTCTGCTGAGTTACGTTGTTAGATGTTGGGTTGGTGGCTCTTTCGGAAAGAATATCAAACGTTAATTCTTGGAGCGTGCTTTCAAGCTTTCAAGACGTGAAGTCATCTGGCCAAAATCGGCTTGAGACAGATAGGCAATACCTCGCTCGCCTTCCAAGGCAAGTGCCTCGCCGAGGGCAAGTTCAGCACCATCATTCATCAGGGCACGCATTGCCTTCATCGTCCCTGGGTTTGATTCGGCAATCTGCTTGGCCGTTGCTATAGCTTCGTCGAGCAGGGCTTCAGGAGGGCAGACTTTATTCACCAGGCCCCAGTCGCAGGCCTGCTGGGCGGAAATGAAATTCCCTGTGAAGCTAATCTCCCGCGCGCGGTTTGCGCCAACCAAACGACTGAGCTTCTGGGACAACCCCCAACCTGGGAGTAACCCCACTCGCGCATGGGTATCGGCAAATCGCGCGCCATCCGCTGCGTAAAGAAAGTCGCAGGCGAGAGCCAACTCAAAGCCACCTGTTACTGCCGCGCCATTGACCGCCCCGATAACAGGCTTGCCACAGTCCCGTAGCGCAACTACAAGGGGGGATTCGGTGCCCATGCCTCCGTCGGTGAGGACGTCGGGAGAGGTAGCAAGCTCTTTCAAATCAACACCTGCGCAGAAAGCCCGGCCGCTGCCGGTGAGGACGATGGCCTTAACGTCATCTCTAGCTGCAAGTGTGTTGAAAGTGTCAACAATAGCGAGACTCAAAGCCCGATTCAGCGCGTTGTAGGCGTCGGGACGATTTAGCGTGACAAGGGCAACCCCATCCGTGACGTCGAGTAGGACTAAGTCGAGGGCAGTAGAAGCGGTATTTTGGTCAGTCATTCTCGGTTCTCATGGATACTAGGTTACGTATGAGGGTGTCTTGTCTTTGTTAGGCCCCGATTATCATTTAACGACCGTGTTTCCGTCCGTGCAGATGATGGCACGAGGAACCATAGCAAGGGGGCGGGGTATAACGCCATGGGTGTTACTCCTGAGGTCTGAGCCTAGGAGTCCTGATACGCCTTGTGCGTTTCGAGGAAGGGTGCGTTTGTGGCGCTCTAGAGGAAGGCGATGGTTAGCTTTAGGTAGGTGGATGCAGTCGCCAGACACGCATACCTGCTTGTTTTCGTGACTTTTTACCGCTTAAATGTAAATTCCATTTACATTATAAATGACCTATAACACTCGCTTACAAGCCAGCCTGCTGGAATGTAGCCACTAAAAAATATAAATGAGGTGACACACATGTCCGTAGTTCAGAAGCGCCTGCCCCTCGCGGCGGCGGTTGCCACTCTAGTATTTTCCGGTCAAGTCGGCGCACAAGCCCTTGAAGAAGTTATCGTGACGGCGCAGAAGCGCGCTGAAAACCTACAGGATGTACCCATCTCCGTGAGCACCATGAGCGGTGAAAAGATTCAGGACAACACCATCCTGAACTTTGCAGCCCTCGCAGATTTCGTCCCTAGCCTGCACATTGCTGAAGCACCCGTGAACACAAATATCTACATGCGCGGTATCGGTTCCGGTAATAACCGTGGCTTTGAGCAATCCGTAGGCATGTATCTCGATGGCGTCTACCTTGGCCGAGCACGTCAGTACCGGTCGGCGTTGCTAGACATTGAGCGGGTTGAGGTCCTTAGAGGTCCTCAGGGGACGCTTTTTGGTAAGAACACCGTCGCAGGGGCGATTAACATCGCCAGTGCATCGCCGATCGTTGGTGACGGTCCCTCCGGCGAGATCAATGCGTCCGTTGAGGAAAACGGCGGAGCTATCTACGAGGGTTTCGTTCAGGGCGGCGGTGACACCTTGGCAGTGCGAGCTGCGTTTCGCTACCGGGAGACTGATGGCTATATTTATAACGCCTATCTTGAGGAAGACGAGGGTGCTATTGAAGAGATGGGCGGACGCCTGACAGTGGTTTGGGAGCCGAGTGATAATTTCACAGCTAACTTTAAATACACCAATATGCAGCGAGAGCGTGATGGCGCAGCAAGTGCCACGTGGCGTTATCTGAACGCGGCAGAACGTGCTGAGCAAGTGCCGAACCGATCTGCCTTTGCCAGCATTGCCTACACGTTGATGGATGTCTTTTTCCCCGACTTCCCCGATGTTGCGGGTCAGGATTTCACCACCTACAAGGACAATAATTATGGCACCAGCAAGGCCGATGGTAATGGCATTGGCCTGAAGGGTGAGAACAGTGATGACAATATCGAAAATTATTCACTAAACCTGAGCTGGGATATCGGTGGCGGAACGCTGACCTCGGTGACTGGCTTTGCTAAGTACGAGTACTTTGACGACGTCGACGTAGACTGGCTACCGCTGCAGTTCATCGATCGTTCTGATATTCATGACTACGACCAGTTCAGTCAGGAAATTCGCTGGGCTGCCGATATCGGTGATCGCTTTACCTACACCGTCGGCGGTTATATCGATGACAACGAACTGGACATGAAGGGGCAGGTGGTCATCGACACCAACTTTGATGGCCTGTTCCCGGCATTTGCTACGTCAGCCTTTGGGGCGCCAATCCCTAACCTGCTGCCTTTGCTCACAGGTGGTGCTTACAGCTCCAACCAGATCTCTCGTAACCACGCTTTCAATCAGAAGACCGAGTCTTGGGCGCTTTTTGCTCAAGGTACCTTCGATATCTCGGACAGCTTGCGACTGACAGCAGGTCTTCGTTATACCGAGGAAGAAAAGGAAGCGACCTCTGATCAGCGTCTGGGGGATCAGAACTGCCCCACGGGGTCTGTGGCTGACAGTCTCGCGGGCACCTGTCCCACCGGTTACAGCTACTTCCTCGATGTTATTCAGGCGTCTAGCTTCAATACCTACAACAAGAGTTGGGTGGGGGATCGCAAGACCGATGATCTCTCTCCATCGCTGAACCTGCAGTGGGATATCAGCGCTGACTCGATGCTGTACATCAGCTGGTCACAGGGCTTCAAGTCGGGCGGCTTCAGTGCGGCAGACGATGGCAACCCCGGTGACTTTGCAGTCGCCCAGCTACCCCCTCCGGGTGGTTTTGTTTCCACTGTACCTAATGAGGACTTCGAGTTCGACGATGAATCCGTGGATGCCATTGAGATTGGTGGTAAGCACGAGTTCCTGGACGGTGCGATGCGCTTGAACTGGGCGGCCTTCTACTCGGAGTATGACGACCTTCAAACCACGATCTTCAAAGGTGTAGGTTTCTCGGTTAAGAACGCGGCTTCATCGGAAGTGCAGGGTGTCGAAGTGGATTGGCTGTTCCAGCTCTCCGATGCGATCCGTGTTGGTGCCAACTTTGCCTATCTTGATGCGACTTATGGCGATTTTGCTGATGGCCCATGTACTGCTATTCAGTTGGATGCGGACACCCTGTGCGGTACCCCGGCAGGAGCCACCAGCAATGATCTAACTGGGTTCCGTACTCTGTACTCCTCTGAGTGGAGTGGTAACGCGTTTATCGATTTGCGTATGCCCCTTGGCCGTATGGAGTTGTTTGGCGGCATCGATCTGAACTACCGCAGTGAATTTGACTCGGCGGGTGACGCAGATCCTTATGATGTCATTCCCTCCTACACCAAGGTTAACGCTCGTATCGGTTTGAGCGGCGAGTTCTGGGAAGTCATGGCTTATGGTCGAAACATCTTCGACGAAGCGGCCCTGCAGCAGAGCTTTGATACACCGGTTTTGGCAGGAAGTCATACCTTCTACATGGACGAGGGTGCGGTATTCGGTGTTCGCGGAACGTTAAAGTTCTAAGTCGATTGGACAGCGCTGGTCTCTGTGTCCGGCGCGATCAAAAAAGCCCGCATCGCTGCGGGCTTTTTTGTGCGTGACAATTCTCACCATTCATCATGAGGAATCAGGCCGAGCCGTGACCAAGTCCGCACCCTCTCTGTTTCTGATAACCCGGCTACTGCTTTCCCGAGTCCCGCTCTTCACGCAGCTGTGATCGACGAATCTTTCCCGCGTCGTTGCGTGGTAGCGCAACAATCATCTCTATGGTTCTCGGTACTTTGTATCGGACCAGATGCTCTGAGCAGAGCGCAAAGAGTTCCTCCAAGGTTGGAAGATCATCGGAGTCAAACCCTTCAACGATCGCGTGAACTCGCCTTCCCAGATCCTCGTCTTTTAA
>CAXPOA010000088.1:0-8158 GCA_964218505.1 Luminiphilus sp. | reverse complement strand
CAGCTGATCACCGCCTGCATCGTATGAACTCTCTGCTCAGCCGATACAGGACGACCATCTGGCCACTTCCCGGTCTCCAAGGCTTGCAGCATGGCATCATAAACCTCGCGACTCATGGCGCGAATGGCATTCAGATACAGAGGGTCTCTTGGTTCCGTCATAGCCTGTCTATCCTCGCCCGCTACTCAGGCGGCGTAGCAATCCAAATAGCGCTCCCGTAGCAAGCCCAACCAGAAAGCCACCCACATGAGCGCCGTTAGCGATTGCGCCTGCGCCCAACATCTCGAGTACGCCAATCATGCCGAGGCAAAGCCATACCAGCATAAATCCAAAAATAGCCGAGGGAAGCGGCTCCAACCAGTTGGGAGTCACCCTGTTTGCCCCCCAGATGAAACCCATAAACCCGTAGACGACTCCCGACATTCCGCCAAAAATTGAAGGTCCGGTAACCATGAATTGGGTCAGATTGGAGGCGACGCCAGCGACTAGATAGAGGCCTAACAAATTGAGCGAACCTAGGCGCTTTTCAATGCGACGACCAAACTCCCAAATCCACAGGCAGTTAAAGACAACGTGCATCCAGCCAAAATGGAGCAGTGTCGGCGTAATGAAGCGCCACCAATCCTGCCCCACGTCACCGAATTGAGGGCCCATTGGGGAACCGGTGATCGGCACAAAATTGAACCAGGGGACAAACTGCACAATACCCAGCTCCCGAAACAGCAGAAATACAATGGCGCTGACCGCAATCAGAGCAAAGGTAACTGGGGCCTCTCGAATGCTACTTGACGAGCGCATCTGACCAGCGAAGTTTATCCCTGCAGCTGGCATAAAAACTGTAGCCGGGCGGATGGAGAAGGGTAAGTCGCCCTGTTTTTTTGCGTACGAATATGGAATCTCCGGGCAGCGCGGTGATGGAGACTTGCCCGTCACAGGTTACTGGCGGATGAATGTTGCTTCTAGAGACCACGTCGATCCGTATCTCAGAGTCACCCTGTACCACGATAGGCCGACTGGTCAGCGAGTGCGGGAACATGGGAACCAGCACAACCGCATCGAGGGTCGGGTAAATGATAGGGCCGCCAGCCGACAGAGAATAAGCGGTCGAACCAGTAGGTGAAGCGAGGATGAGACCATCCGCATTGAGTCGGTAAACAAATTCCCCGTCAATCGCGAGTTCAAACTCCACCATCTGCGCCGAGGTACCGGAATTAACGACAACGTCATTGAGCGCGTGAGCTTCTCCAACCACCTCATCACCGCGCTTAACCTGCACCTCCAACAAAAAGCGAGAGTCGGTGGAGAAGTTCCCTTCCAGGATAGCCGCTACCTGCTTGTATAGCTCATCAGGGCTGACATCGGTTAAAAAGCCCAACCTACCCCGGTTAATACCAACTACCGGCGTGTCGTGCTTTACCAAAGTTCTGGCTGCACTCAATAGAGACCCGTCACCACCGATAACAATTGCAAGATCCACGGATTTTCCAATGGCGTCGCGTGACTTAGTCGCGCGCTTTTCAAAGTGCGACAGGGTTGCCAGGCGATCCTCAAGTGTCGCCTCGATGCCACGCTCGTCGAGAAGCTCCAGCAGATCTGCGACGATTTGGGCAACACCCGGATGCTCGCGCCGCCCCAACAGGCCAACGTGTTTGAATTCGGTCTTCATGCCCCCAGCCCCACGTTGTTGCCCTCGAGCACGCGCTCCGCGCGATAGCTCGATCGCACAAACGTACCGGCGACGACTTCCATGAAGCCCCTCGCTAGACCCCATTGCCGGTAGCGCTCGAATTCCTCTGGCTCAACGTACTTGGCAATCGGATAGTGGTTTTTGGTTGGCTGTAGGTACTGACCCAGCGTCAGGACGTCAACGTCATGCTCTCTGCAATCATCCATGCAGGCCTTGAGCTCATCCTCTGTCTCACCCAAGCCAAGCATGAGCGAGGTTTTGGTAATGACATCCGGCCGGTAGCGTTTCCCATGGGCCAGGACATTCAGGGTCTGCTGGTATCCCGCTCTGGGATCACGCACCGGATGGGTCAGGCGCTCGACCGTTTCAATATTTTGGGCAAACACCTCAATGCCTGAGTCCAGCAAGATTTCCACTGCCCGAAGGTCACCAAGAAAGTCGGGGGTCAATGCCTCTACCGCGGTATCAGGGTTGAGTGCTTTTACCGCTTTCACGACATCTGCGTAGCGCTGTGCGCCCCCATCAGGAAGATCATCGCGGTTCACCGAGGTAAGTACCACGTAGCGAAGCCCCATCAATTGAACGGCGCGGGCCGTATTCTCGGCCTCATCCGGATCAAGCCATCCTTTAGGATTGCCAGTGTTGACCGAGCAGAATCGGCAAGCGCGCGTGCAAACGTCTCCGAGCAACATGATCGTCGCAGTGCCTGCACTCCAGCACTCGCTCATATTCGGACATTTTGCCTCCTCACAGACCGTGGCCAAGCGATGCTCATGCACGATAGTCCTGACCGCATCAAATTTCGGGCTGCTCTGGATGCGCATACGCAGCCAATCGGGCTTTTTTAACGGCTCGGAGGATTGCTGGGATCGCTTGATCCCATCCTTGATTGCGTGAATGCCTTTAGTGTTCACGAACTTCTCCCCGCTGTGCACTTGAACCACAGGGATGTGCTCGGGAATCTGACTGTCGGTAGACTTACTCATGGGCCGAATTATACCCCATATGCCAGCCCGGACGCCCCGGGCCGCTGCCGGGGCGAGGCATGCATTCAGAGCCGACTAACTGACACGGGAACACCGTTGAGCGCGGCATTACCGCAGAGAGGATCAACAAACCCCGCGTCAGTGATGTCATTACAACTCACCCCGGGGTTATCGTTAGCCAATGCCATCTGGGTACCCTCACGGGCGTGCCCGAAACCATGTGGCAAGGACACCACGCCGCTTCTAATACTTGGGGTAATTTCGATCTGAGTGATAATCGAACCGACCCGACTGGCGACAGTGACACGCTCACCTTCCTGCCAACCCTCTTTCTCCGCGTCCTCGGGATTAACCATCAAGGTGCAACGATCCCTGCCCTTCACCAATCGATGAAAATTGTGCATCCACGAATTACAATCCCTGACGTGCCGGCGGCCAATCAACCGATACCCCTCGCCTGCTTCACCCAACTCCTCATGCACCCGCAGCAGATCATCGAGCACCTGAGGCACCGCCAGGTTGATTCGCTTGCCCGGGGTCTGCAGGCGATCAGGAAGCTGGGGTTTTAGTGGGCCGAAGTCCATGCCAGAGGGGTTGGCCTTTAGGGCATCGAGAGACACCTTGTGCTCGCTGTCATCGCCATAGGGTCCGGCCCTAAGCGCGAAATCCATCATGACATCGGGCGGAATCGCCGGAGCCGCCTCCAGATCCAGCGCCTTGGCGACGCGCTCCCCCAGAGCGGCCAGAATTTCCCAGTCATGCATCGCACCGTCGGGCTTGTCAAAAATCGCGGGGTTATATCGCGCCGTATTGCGCACCGCGTTGACATGAAAGGCCAGATCATAATGGTCGTGTTCAAGAGGTGACGTGGGCGGGAGGATCACGTCTGCGTGACGGGTGGTCTCATTAATCCAAGGGTCAAGGGATACCATAAAATCTAGGGTCTCAAGGGCCTCATCAAGCGCGGCACCAGAAGGTGTTGATAACACCGGATTACCGGCACCCGTAAACAGCGTTCTCACCTGACCCTCACCCGGCGTGAGGATTTCTTCAGCAAGTACAGCAACAGGCAGTTCTCGATCAAATTCAGGCAGGTCTCGGACCCGACTGCTGTGTCTGCCAAATCCGCCGGGACTTGTTCCCAGTACCTGATCAACTGCGGGCAGAGTAAACAGGCTGCCCCCTTCCCGATCGAGGTTGCCTGTCATGATGTTGATGACTTGTATCGCCCATTGACAGAGGGCACCGAAACGCTGGGTTGACACGCCCATCCTGCCGTAACAAATGCCCCTCTCGGCGCTGGCCATATCGTGAGCAATCGCCTCAATCGATGATGCTGCCAACCCGGTTACTTCCGCAGCCCACTCTGGGGTAAAGGCACTTACAGCTGACCGAACTTCATCCAGTCCATCGACATAGGCCTCAAGATGACCCAGCGTTATCCAGTCTCGCTGTGACAGCACGTTAATAATCGCGAGAAGCAAGGCGACATCAGTGCCCGGGACAATAGCGTGGTACTCGGTCGCCAGCTCTGCGGTTTCTGTTCGCCGGGGATCAACCACCACTAGCTTTCCACCTCGGGAGGTCAGTGCGGTAATGCGTTTTTTTACATCCGGCACAGTCCATATGCTGCCGTTGGAGGCTATGGGGTTGGCACCCAGCATCAGGAAATAGTCACAGCGATCTATATCGGGGATGGGGAACAACAGCTTGTGCCCAAAGAGCCACAGCGAAACCAGATGGTGCGGCAATTGATCCACGGACGTCGCAGAATACCGGTTGCGTGTTCGGATGTGGCGGAACAATGCATTTTGATGGGTCAGCATGCCGTAGTTGTGCACCGTGGGGTTACCGAAATAGGCGCCCACTCCATCGATGCCCCGCTCGCGAATGGTCCGTATCAATCCCTCCGCTGCCAGGTCCAGGGCCTCTTCCCAATCGATCTCCACATGCTGATATCTGCCTGGCTCACCGCGAATGCGTTTGACCGGCTTGCGCAGGCGATCCGGGTCTATGTGTATATCTTGAAGGGCAACTGCCTTGGGGCAGATGTGTCCTCGGCTCAGTGGATCATTAGGATCACCTTTGATTGAGAGGACCTCTTCCCCTCTGGTCTCTATCACCAAACCACAAATGGCCTCACACAAATGACAAGCGCGATAGTGCCGTTTCACTTCGTCAGCTGGCTGCGTCTGTGTCATAGTGGGAATCTCTTCTTTAAATTGAACCGAGCTCTCGTGGTGAATACGAGCCTACCCGCCAACGCCAATCGACACCAGTGTTTGTGGTGGGACTCTCTTGAAAATCTTCCAGAGTCCTTGCCCAACTTAGGCGAGGACGCGATTTGCGACGTTGGCATTGTTGGTGGGGGATTCAGCGGTCTGTGGAGCGCTATCTGGCTTAAGACACTCATTCCCGAACTCACTGTGACCGTGGTGGAGCAAGATCAATGTGGGTTTGGGGCCTCGGGACGCAATGGCGGCTGGCTCATGGGCAGTCTTGAGGGCATGGCCTCCTGGTCTGATTCGTCCGGCGTTTTACCCGTTGATCTGCGAGAGATCATCAGAAGCATTATTCCCGAGGTGAAAAAACAACTGGATCGCTTCGGCATCGACTGTGATTTTGCTCACGGGGGTGGTGTGCTCGCGGCTGCACGCTATCCTCAGCAAGCGCGCCGAGCTCAGGCTTTTCTTCGAGACCTCTACGATCTCGGGTTTTCCTCAAACGATTATGAGTGGCTGGACGCCACCGCGGCCTGCGCCAAAGTAAATGCGATGGGGTGTTCGGGGGCAGTCTACACACCCCACATAGCCACTATCCACCCGCTCAAACTCGTGCTTGGCCTCAGACGCGCAGCACAGTCATTGGGAGTGACAATTCATGAGAACAGTCGTGTTTACGAGCTAGGTACCGGGATAATTAAAACCGATGCCGCAGTACTTCGCGCAAAAACCATCGTTCTTGTCACTGAGGGTTACTCTGGTCGACTCCTCCAAAACCGCGTTACCACGCTACCGGTGCAAAGCGGCATCGTCGCGACTGAGCCGCTGACGTCAACCCAGTGGATGGAACTGGGCTTTCAGGGCCGCCCCGTGTTCGCTGACTTCAGTCGCTTCTCTACCTACCTTCAGCGGACCGCTGATAATCGCTTGGTTGTGGGGGCCAGAGGGAATTATCAGTGGGGTGCCAAACCGGCATCTGTGTTCGATTTGAATCCGAAAGAACGGCATGCTCGCATCCAGCTGGCCACCCAATTATTTCCCTCTCTAAAGGACGTTGCATTTACCCATCACTGGGGCGGGTCGGTCGGGGTAACACGCCCCATGCGGCCTGAAGTGATCGTCGATTCCGGGCGAAAGCTCATCTCTCTGGGGGGCTACATCGGTGAGGGCGTGGGCGCCAGTTTTTTGATGGCGAGAACCGCGGCTGAATATCTGGCGGACCTCTCCACACCCAGAACTAATGCGCCATGGCTACAGATTAAACCGATAAAACATCAGCCTGCTTGGCCACCCGAGCCCCTGCCCTGGCTCGGAGTTACAGCGCTGAGAGAGCTCTGGGATCTTGAAGATCACTGGCTACAACTCCGTCATCAAACTGGACGATGAAGGGCGCTGCTCGCTCTCAGCATGTAGATAGGATGGGCGTCTGAGTCCGTCTATAATAGAAGGATCGCCAGTAATGACCGGCTACTTTGAGGTGACACACAGTCCATGAGCAAAAGATCACTAACCGCTCAACTGAGGCATTGGTTTACTCGCCATCGAGTCAAGCCGATAGTCGCCTTGCGCGCAATTCGGCAACTTTTAAAGGACCCTGATGATACTGGACAGGTATTCAAAATCATCGAAGCATTGAAAGGCGATAGTATTTTCGTCGCCGTCGACAGGCTGAGGGCACATGCGGGGGGGATGGATTTGCTCGCCGAAAAACCGGACATCAAATCCATCCTCAATGATCGCGAGGCTCTCGCGGCAATGCCCGACGGAAGCATTGGGCGGGCTTATTACGATTTCGTTCACGTTGAGGGACTATCCGCCGACGGACTGGTTGCATCCAGCGAGGAGGCGCCAAGGTATGACGGATTGCTCGGCCCAGATGAGCGCTGGTTTGCAGACCGGCTTCGGGATATCCACGACCTGCAACATGTCATGACCGGGTATGGCCGTGATCCTCTCGGAGAAATCAGCCTTCTTTCATTCATGACAACTCAGGTTCACAACAGGGGCATACGGTTCATTATTTTCATGGGTAGTCGTAAATTCCAAAAAGAGCACCCGGATCTGGACATCAAAGCACTGATTTCAGAGGGCAAGCTGATCGGCGAACGCGCCGCTTGGATGCCCTCCATTCGCTGGGAAGATCGCCTTCATGAACAGCTGAGCGAGGTGAGATCGGAGCTCGGTTTTACAGCGCCTGATCGCTATAAAGCTATTCAGACCACGTTACCCTATAACCTGGCCGTGGCATAACCACTCCTCTCCGAGTCGACGCAGTTGCGGCATGATGGGAGCCGAAGTCCCCAGCCGCACGACCGTAATCGGCTTCTAAACAGCCATAAAAAAAGCTAGGGTAGGCACATGGGTATCTGAGAAAGCGCCATGGCAAAGCAAAACCCTTACCGTCCCCATTCCGCAAACGCTGAATTCAAAGAGCTGCTGGGAAGTTACAACGGCAATAAGGTGAACGGCCTTGGCGAGACCACTCTCAGGGCACCGTCGATGGTGTGGTGGACGCCGGACATGGCCGACGCGGAATTCGGCGAGGCGCAAATGTGGTTTTACCAGCAGGAGAGACCAGACGAGGAAATGACCGAACTCCGGCACCAGCGACATCAGGCGGTAGCAGCGGAATTACCGCCAGTTGCTTCCGAGGTGGAAAGCGCTAGTTCAGAGACTCTGGCACAACAACTAAATGAATTTGTGACCAACGGCGACTGTGAAATGACCGGGGTCACCCAGCTGAGACCAGAGTGGATTTTCGATCATGAGACCACTGCGCTTCCCACGGTTGTGATACTTGGGGTGCAGCATGACTATGAGGAGCTAAAACACGTACCGGCGCTGCAAGGCGGTAAGGATGTGACTCGTCAGTACTTACGCGCCGCCGTTGCGTCCAAAAAAGTCGCTGCATGGCTCAGAGAATGTGGTTACCAGGCCGAGGCTGTTACGGGCCCAATGACGGGTAAGATACTGATGATCCCCCCGGCGCTCGAGTGCGGATTTGGAGAGCTAGGCAAGCACGGATCAATCATTAATCCCGAATTTGGTTCCGCCTTCCGATTATCGGCAGTGCTTACCGATGCACCGCTCGAATCAACACCAGCACGAGAGTTCGGGATCGACGATTTCTGTAGCCGCTGTCGTGTCTGCGAGAATGCCTGCCCTCCCGAGGCGATAGCGCCGGCAAAACAGATGGTGCGAGGCGTCGAAAAGTGGTACGTGGATTTTGACAAATGTATCCCGTTCTTTGCAGAAACTTCGGG
>CAXPOA010000087.1:0-3370 GCA_964218505.1 Luminiphilus sp. | reverse complement strand
TCGACAAGCGCTTGTTTATCGGCGCTTTTAGTCTGCCCATCCGGTGTTGCCGAGGATGTCGGCAATGCCGAGGTCCCTTGTGCGACGCTTGTCGCCAGCGCTGCCGCGTCTTTGATCGTTGTCATGCTGCTGTCCTTGATCCCACCGCCACTGGTGCTTCACGTGTTGAAGGAACTTGCTGTTCCAGGATGTTTGAAGTTCTCCCGCATCACACCAGAATACCCTGAACTCGGGTAATCGGCCGAGTGCGTAGTCTCTCTCAATGCCGGACATCGCCAGCACCTCGAACACTTGCTCGCTGGGCTGCCATCCGGCGGTCATGGGGCGGGGCTCCGTGCTGTGTCCCAGACCTGCCTGAAAGCGCGTCCAGCGACTGCGAACCCAGCCGATAAATTTACTGTTCACCTCGCGGGGCGGTCCACCGCGCTCACGCCAATACAGAATGAATTCAGGGCGGACCGAGTCAATAAATTCCTCATCCACCCCTGAGCGCGCCATGATTTCCATAGCATCAAGGCTGGGCTGCCAGTCTTGATCAAAGGGCGGCGGCGCCGAGACATCGAAAGCTTGATGATGCCGTTGTTGATGTCGCCACGCGGCGAGAACGTGTTGCCGAAATCGGCTGTCCCGGCTGTGCTCGAGACTGCCCACCTCAAAGTCGGCCAATTGCCGCATGGCAAACTGGCGGTCGACGCCATGATTCATTTGCAGCATGTCGAGGACTCCCTCAGCCGGTGCCCACTCTCGGGGCTCAGAGGGAGCGGGCGGTCTAGCCGAGGTTGTTTGCATCCCGATCTGGCCGATCGAGCCCGCCGCCGCTATCTGGACTCCACCGGCACTCTGTTGGTCTGAGAGAGTCACAATTCCAAGCGCCTCTAGAGAAGTCAGCACCCGTTTGATTTGGTCATGAGTCCAGAAGGGAAACTGTTGGTTGAGCTCTGGGTATTGCAACAGGTGCCACTGGCCCGACTCCCGAGGCAGTAGCGGCCCGAGATATTGCATAAGGATTGCTTCCTCCAGCCCAATGGTGGCGGCCAAATCAGGGGAGAACGTCAGTTGACGATCGGGAATGAGAGAAGCTGGTGGCATAAGGTCAGAGTTTACCCGGTGATCTCTGCTAGCATACCCATGCGTTGGGGTTTGTGCACTTTTGTTCTGGCCCTTCGGTTAAATTTTTTCGTGATTCGAGGTCGCTATCACCATGGCCAAAGCCAAAACTGCCTTTGTCTGCAACGACTGTGGCGCCGACTATGGAAAATGGCAGGGTCAGTGCAGCGAATGTGGCGCCTGGAATACCATCACGGAGATTCGGCTTGGACCAGCGAAACGAAGTCGGGATGCTGGACAGGGATCTCGCAAGGGCTTCGCCGGTGCGACCGCCGAGGTGCGTTTACTCAAAGACATCGACCTAGTTGAGGTGCCACGCTTCAGCAGCGGTTTCTCGGAACTTGATCGGGTGTTGGGTGGTGGCTTTGTCCCCGGTTCGGCGATTCTTATTGGCGGTCATCCCGGGGCGGGCAAAAGCACCTTACTGCTGCAGGCCTTATGCGCCTTGGCTAATCAGCGTGAGGCCCTCTACGTCACCGGCGAAGAAAGTCCGCAGCAGGTCGCCATGCGGGCAGACCGATTAGGGCTACCGGTCCATGCCGTCAAATTAATGGCGGAAACCGATGTTGATGAGATCATGGCTGCCGCTGAGTCCCACAAACCCAAGATCATGGTGGTTGACTCGATTCAGGTAATCCACTCGGCGGCGATTGCATCTGCCCCTGGCAGTGTCTCCCAGGTACGCGACTGTGCTGCGCAATTGACTCGGTTTGCCAAGCAAACCGGCGTTGTTCTTATTCTTGTAGGACACGTTACCAAGGAGGGAAGTCTCGCTGGACCAAAAGTGCTGGAGCATATGATTGATTGCTCGATTTTGTTGGAGGGGGAGCAGGATAGCCGCTACCGCACACTGCGCAGCAGCAAAAATCGTTTTGGTGCAGTGAATGAACTTGGTGTCTTCGCCATGACCGACAAGGGCCTGCGCGAGATAAAAAACCCCTCCGCCATTTTCCTCGATCGTGCGGAGGATCCGGCCCCGGGCACCACGGTGATGGTGGTCTGGGAGGGCACCAGACCACTGTTGGTGGAGATACAAGCCCTTGTGGACGACAGCTCTCTGGGCAATCCCCGTCGTGTCGCGGTGGGGTTTGAGCAGAATCGGCTGGCGATGCTTCTGGCTGTTCTGCATCGGCACGGTGGCATCATGGTCGGCGATCAGGATGTCTTTGCGAATGTGGTAGGTGGGGTTCGGGTTGTTGAGACAAGTGCGGATCTGGCGCTGTTGCTCGCAGTCGTATCGAGCTTGCGCAACCGGGTATTACCCGATGACTTGGTGGTATTTGGTGAGGTGGGTCTCTCCGGTGAAATCAGGCCCGTACCCTCGGGGCAGGAGCGATTAAGTGAAGCAGCAAAGCATGGGTTTCGGCGCGCCATTGTTCCCAGAGGTAATGCCCCCAAGCAAGCTGTCGAGGGTCTGCAGGTCACAGCGGTCAGCCGTCTTTCCGAGGCTCTGGAGGTACTGCTTTGACCGATAAAACTGTGGTTGCAGGTGAGGGAGACGACACGGATCCCTGGATGATTGAGCTGGCAACGCGAATAGAGCGATCCTCCTTTGCAGCTACCCATCACGCCCTTTCCGATCTGGGAGAGGTCGTCAAAAAAGCACGGGAGGACGGTCTGCTGGTCCGGGATCGTTTCGTCTTGCTCGATCAGTTGGGCGCTGGGGGCATGGGTAGCGTCTTTACCGCGCGGGATCTCCGCCGTGAGGAAGCCGGCGATACTGACAGCGTTGTGGCGATCAAATTTTTGAGTGCCTCGTTCAGTGAGCACCCCGACGCCTTAGTCACCCTTCAGCGAGAGGCTAGAAAAACCCAGGCCCTAGCACACCCCAACATTGTCACGGTTTTCGATTTCGATCGTGACGATGATCGTGTCTTCATGACCATGGAGCTGTTAAAGGGTGAGCCTCTGTCAAAACTAGAGAATCTCGAGCAGGCCACCGGCAAAACATTTGACCGGGTCGACCTGCTAAAGCAGATGGTTGAAGGGTTAGCCTACGCGCATTCCCAAGGCATTATTCATTCGGATTTAAAACCAGACAACGTCTTTGTCACATCAGAGGGCCGGCTCAAAATTCTGGATTTCGGTATTGCGCGTCTGGCGGCGGGCTCGCTAACGGGCGATAGTTTCGATGTGTCTCGCCTTGGCGCACTGACTCGCCGCTATGCTTCTCTTGAAATGATTCGTGGTGAAGCACCCCATCCCTCCGACGATGTCTATGCACTGGGGCTGATTGGCTGGTGGCTGTTCTCGGGACAACATC
>CAXPOA010000086.1:0-10682 GCA_964218505.1 Luminiphilus sp. | reverse complement strand
ATTCGTGTCGGTATTCTGACGGGCGCCAATCAAACCTTTTGCTCGGGTATGGATCTCAAGGCCTTTGTCAGTGGCGAGGTTCCCTATATTGCCGGTCGGGGATTTGGCGGTTTGACCGAAGCGCCTCCGTCAAAGCCTTTGATTGCTGCTGTCGAGGGGTATGCCCTGGCCGGAGGCTGTGAGCTTGCCATGGTATGCGACCTTATTGTTGCCGCAGATAATGCAAAGTTTGGAATTCCCGAGGTTAAACGGGGCTTGGCCGCGGCGGCGGGAGGCCTGATGCGTTTTCCGAGGCAACTACCCTACCGGTTGGCCATGGAGCTGGCGCTGACGGGTGATTTTCTGGACGCAGATCGGGCTCTCTCGTTGGGATTTATCAATGACGTTGTTGAAGCCGGTACGGCGCTGGCAGCTGCCGAGCAGTTGGCGGCCAAAATAGCCGCCAACGGTCCGCTCGCAGTTAAGTTAAGTAAGGCGGTTGTTCGTGATTCACAGGATTGGGCAACGGCTGACATGTTTGCTAAGCAACAAGAAATCTTGAATCCGGTATTTGCCAGTGAAGATGCGATAGAGGGAGCAACGGCCTTTGCCGAAAAACGTGCGCCTGTTTGGAAAGGTCGATAACGCTATCCAATCTCATGTGAAAACCGCGACTCAATAAGGTGCAGAAAGGAGTTTTTTCGGTGCAAGCAGATCATTTTGCCGGGCAGGTCATTGCCATCACGGGAGCTGGTAGTGGCTTCGGTAAGTTACTTGCTCACAGGCTGGCAGCGGCTGGTGCAAGGTTAGTGCTGAGCGATGTTAATAGCGATGCAGTGAGGCAGGTTGGGCATGAATTGTCGGGCGAGCACCAAGTTCTCAGCTGCGATGTTACCCGCGAGGATGATGTGGCAGGCATGATTGCCGCTGCCGTGGAGCAGTTTGGAAGACTCGATATTCTTGTGAACAACGCAGGCTTGGGTTCGCCACCAAAGCTTCTTACTGAGGTGACTGAAGAGGAGCTGGATCTCAACTACAACGTTAATACCAAGGGCGTATTTTTTGGAATTAAGCACGGTATCAAACAGATGATCGCTCAAGATCCCAAGGGAGGCATTATCCTGAACGTCTCTTCGATGGCGGGGATAGGTGGCGCGCCCCTGCTTGGCGCGTATGCCGCCGCGAAGCATGGCGTGGTCGGTCTTACCAAGACCGCTGCCTGCGAATTCGCCCGGCATGGGGTTCGTGTCAACGCAATCTGCCCCTATTTTTCGCCCACCCCTTTAGTAACGCAAGATGAAGATTTTGCAGCCCGGATAAAGGGCATGGCGGCAAACTCGCCGATGGCACGGATGGGCGATCCAGAGGAGATAGTCACGGTTATGCTGATGTTGATGTCACCGGCAAACAGCTTTATGAATGGTCAGGCCATCGCCGTGGACGGTGGGATGTCAGCGATTTGATCCGGCTTTGCTTATGGGTTCTCTCTCCTGCGGTTGTACTGTGGCTCGCTGCTTGTGATTCAGGGCTAACATCGCTCCCCGCAGAGGTCGGGGCAGACGCCGATGGTCATATTGCACCCTCACACTACACCGAAGATAAGCAGGCCGAGGTACGGCGTTTTCTAGATCAATTAGGAGGCGACGCCTTCGTTGATGCCCGGCGGGGACTTATCGCCGCTGCCGAGCAACTTCATGTCCATGGCGAGACAGGTTCTGATGGTGCTGATGAGGGCGCTACCGTCTGGGATGCCAATGCCTACGATTTCATTACCGGTGCTGCGCCCACTTCGGTCAACCCAAGCCTCTGGCAACAAGCCGCCCTTAACAACATTCGCGGACTGTTCGAGGTGGCTCCGGGGATTTATCAGCTTCGAGGGTTTGATCTTGCCAATATGACCCTCATTGAAGGAAAGACTGGGTGGATTCTGGTTGATCCTCTTACTAGTGAGGAAACAGCCGCCGCAGCCCTTGCGTTTGCCCATGAGCACTTGCCAGAGAGGCCAGTGCGGGCGGTCATTTTTACCCACAGCCACATTGATCACTTTGGCGGTGTCTACGGCGTTGTCACACCCGAATCGGTTGCGGAGGGCGGCGTTAAGGTAATAGCCCCTCAAGGCTTTATGGAGGAGGCCACCAGCGAGATGGTACTGGTGGGGCAGACCATGACCCGGCGCGCGGATTTCATGTACGGCCGACGGTTGGCCAGAAGCGAGCGAGGTCATGTGGGCTCGGGGCTTGGTAAACAGCCAGCTCTTGGCACGGTGTCTATCGCCACGCCCTCACTGTTGATATCTGCGCCAACCGAGGAACATGTCATTGATGGTGTGGAAGTCGTATTCCAGACGGTGTCCGGAAGTGAGGCTCCTGCGGAGATAACGTTTTACTTGCCGGCCAGTCAGGCATTTTGCGGGGCAGAGTTGGTCTCACGGAACTTCCACAATCTGTATACGCTTCGCGGCGCAAAAGTTCGCGATGCCCTCAAATGGAGTCAGTACATAGACGATGCCATTCGCTTATTCCCCGATACTCAAGTGGTCTTCAATAGTCACCATTGGCCTGTGTGGGGAGTGGGAGAAGTAACGGACTATCTGGAGAAGCAGCGCGACATCTACAAGTATGTTCACGATCAAACCTTACGATTGGCGGGACTGGGCTTTACTCCAACGGAGATTGCCGAGGCTATTACCTTACCCACTTCCCTGCGGGATGCGCTTCATGTGCATGATTATTACGGCACGGTAAAACACAACGCCAAAGCGGTGTATCAGTTTTACTTTGGATGGTATGACGGTAACCCGGTGAATCTGGATCCGCTGCCCGTTACCGAGCGCGCCCTTCGCTATGTTGAGGCGTTGGGTGGAGCCGATGCGTTGCGCCAACAGGCATCAGTTGCGTACGACAGTGGCGACTATCGCTGGGCGGCAGAATTACTCAATCACGGGGTATTCGCTAATCCCGAAGACACGGCGTTAAGAGCGCTGCTCGCCAAGACCTACGACCAGCTCGGGTATCAGGCCGAGTCAGGCCCTTGGCGAGATGTATATCTCTCTGGGGCCTATGAATTGCGCCATGGGCCGCCTCAAATGCCATTACCAACTGGGTTAGCACGCGGGCTTCTGGAAAAAACACCGATCGAGCGATTTTTTGAATTGATTGCCGCCAGTGTCGATGGCCCCTCAGCCAGCGACCGCCATTTGGTTTTAAATATCGATCTCACTGACGTGGATCGAACTTTTGTTCTCCAATTGAAGCACGGGGTGTTGCATCATCGCGAAATCCCTCTTGCTGATAATGCGACGGCTACCCTGCGTGTGACCCATGGCATGCTCGTACGAATCCTTACCAAACAAGTTGGACTTCGCGAACTGATAGCGACTGATGAGCTTGATTTATCAGGGAGCATTACCGACGTACTGTCGCTGCTTGCTGTATTGGAGCCCCCTGACACCACTTTCCCGATCGTCACCCCTTAGGCCAATCGGAGAGGCAGTTCCCTGAGGCGCTGCCCGGTCGCGCGATAAACCCCGTTGGCTACAGCAGGGGCCAAGGGCGGAACCCCGGGTTCTCCGATGCCAGTAGGCCCGGCATCGCTATGCATGATGACAACCTCAACGGCGGGCGCCTCGTCCATTCGCAAGATGGGGTAATCATGGAAGTTGCTTTGCACCACCGTGCCCTGTTCGAGGTCGATCTGACCATGCAAGGTTGCTGTCAGTGCAAACATCACAGACCCCTCAAGCTGCGACTTGATGATGTCGGGATTCACCGCCATACCGCAATCAACAACGCAGGTTACCTTGTGCACCCGTATCTTATTTTCCGCCACCGATACCTCGGCAATTTGTGCGACGTCGGTAGAGAAGGAGGAGTGTGCAGCGAAACCCAGATGGTGACCTTCCGGCACCGACATGGCGTTCATCAGGTCTCCCGCCTTGGTAATGACGCCTGCCATGCGCGGTTTATTCTCAAGTTGCTTGAGCCTGAAGCTCACAGGATCGAGGTTGGCGGCTTCTGCGAGCTCATCCATCATCGACTCCACCGCGAAGCCTGTATAGGAGTGCCCCACCGATCGCCAGAAGGTAAGCGGCAACCCATGGTCAACCGTCACATGGCTTATCTCTCGATGAGGCAAATCGTAGGTTTCGTGGAGACCTTCTACACTCGAGCCGTCGGTTGTCCATCGCTTGAGCATATAATCAGTCGCAGCAGTCATGCCTTCAAATATAACCTCTGGGAGGTTGGGCATGAGCGCCGGCAGTGAGTTGCGCATGTAATCGGGGGTTAAATTACCGCCCGCCCGTCTTGCCTGCCAGCCCGTGATCCGACCCGTGTTGTCTAGTGCTGCGTGAAGCTTCATGAGCGAGGCGGGTCGATACAGGCCGTTTTGAAGATCGTTTTCCCGTGACCAGACGAGCTGTACCGGCTTTTCTACCGCTAATGCAATCTCGGCCACCTCAACAATGTGGGTCAAGGTAGCACGGCGCCCGAAGCCGCCGCCGAGATACTGGTTGTGCACATGAATCTGCTCCCGCGGATAACCGGTAATCCGCTCAATCAACCCCTGAGCCGAGCCGATCGCTTGAACGCCTGTCCACAGATCCGCTACCCCGTTTTTCAGTCGCAAAGTGGCGTTGAGTGGTTCCATCGGAGCGTGGGCAAGAAGTGGGGTAAAAAATGTTGCGGAATGCTTTTGGCTACTTTCAGCAAAAGCGTGCTCTGGATCACCCTCACGATCGGTTGTGGCCTGATTGTCATCCTCGATGGCTGCCGTAAGGTCCGCGCGCATTGTTGCGGAAGAGACTGAGCCGAGAGGGGTCGATTGCCACTCGATCTCAACAAGTTTTGCTGCACGATTCGCCTGCCAGTAGTTCTCAGCGACAACCGCAACGCCGCTCGAAATAGCGATTACATCGACGACGCCAGAAACGCCAAGAGCCTTCTCTGGATTAAACGAAATAAGTTTTGACCCGGCGACCGGTGCCCTGACAACCACTGCCGACACCATGTCGGGTATGTCGATATCAATTCCGAACACGGCCTCGCCGGTTGTTTTTTCCTCTGCATCAATGCGGGGAAACTGACTGCCAATAAATTTAAACTGAGCGCGGGTTTTGAGGGGGGTATCTTCGGGAAAGGGGAGAGTGCTTGCAGTGCCTAAAAACTCGCCATAGGGGTAGCGTCTTTCACCCGCAATGATCATGCCATTCTCGGTTGCGAGTTGACCTGCAGGAATACCGAGATCCAGAGATGCGGCGTTAAGCAGCAGTGCCCGGGTATCTGCGCCAATTTGCCGAAGTGGCTCGTGAAACGCTCGAATGGCATTGGAACCACCGGTCAGCTGCATTTCATATTCGGGGTTGTTGTAATCCTCATGAGATCCAGCGGAGACAACCCGCATAGTCTCGGGATGGACGTCCAGCTCTTCACCAACGAGAGTCGCCAGGCCTGTCCGGATTCCCTGGCCCATTTCATCGGCCGGGCAATAAAAAATAACGTCGTTAGTCGTCGTTAATTGAAGAAAAGCATTGGGAACGAAGCCGTCGTCTGCAAGATCGATCGGTAGAGCCCCCCCAAAAGAACATCCAGGCAATTGTGCTGCAATGAATAAGCCACCCCCTGTTTGGGCAGAGACTTTGAGAAAGCGCCGTCTTGAGAGAGTGTTGGTCGTCATGCCCCAGCCTCCTCTGACATCGCGTCATAGGCGATGGGTGCTTTCCGGGCTTTCTCCGCTCCGGCGAGCTGTCTGCCTGCATCGACAATGGCATTTTTTATACGGGGATAGCAGCCGCAGCGACAAATATTTCCTGCCATCGCACGATCAATGTCTTCCAAGCCAGCATTGGGATTGTCTTTCAATAAGGCTGCCGCGGCCATTATCTGCCCGCTCTGGCAGTAGCCGCACTGAGGGACATTATGGGTAACCCATGCAGTTTGCAGCGGGTGAAGCTCGCCTTCAGTCGATAGACCTTCAATGGTCGTCACTTGTTTTTGCGCAACAGCGGCTACAGGTAGGACGCAGGTTTTTATGGCGCTGCCATCGAGGTGCATCGTGCAGGCGCCACACAAACCAGCCCCACAGCCAAATTTTGAACCTTTCAGCTTGAAGAAGTCGCGGACCACCCACAGCAAGGGTGTGTCAGGATCTCCCGAAAATTCGACGTGTTGGCCGTTTAGAAGAAATGAAATCACTGGCTGCTCCTCAAGAAGTCCGGGTTTTATGTCGCTCGGATGTGATCCCAGATTGGTCTCTTGTCGAATGACCAGTTTACGCGATGAAGAGTGGTGTGGCTTAATCCTTTTGGCCCAGATGTATGACAGTTAATGGGCATCGTTGACCAGTGATGTAATCGTTGGAGCTAAAGACCTATGGATCTAGGTATCGGTGGAAAGCGGGCGTTGGTGTGTGCCGGCTCGAAAGGATTGGGCCGGGGGTGTGCTGAAGCGCTAGCTGCTGAGGGCGTGGAGATCGTGCTGAATGCCCGTTCGCTCGATGTATTGGAATCAACCGCCGAGGAAATCCGAAGGACGCACAATGTGTTGGTCACCGCGATTGCAGCAGACGTAACGACCGATGAGGGGCGTCAGCAGATTCTCGATCACGCAGGGGCCATCGATATTTTGGTCAACAATGCCGGCGGCCCGCCACCGGGCAATTGGCGAGATTGGAGTCACGAGGATTTCTTATCGGCATTCGAGGCTAATGCCTACTCAGCTATTGCTCTCATGAAAGCGCTTGTACCAGCTATGTGTGAGCGTGGCTGGGGGCGGGTAGTAAATATTACGAGCGTCTCAGTCAAACAGCCCATCGGCGTCCTGGGTCTTTCCAACACGGCACGAGCTGCGCTTACGGGATTTGTCGCAGGCATTGCGAGGGATGTCGCGCACCAAGGGGTGGCTATCAACAACCTGCTACCCGGGCTTCATGCCACTGATCGAACCATTGGTCTCGATACTTATGAGGCCTCGATCACAAAGGAAAGCGTCGAAGCCGTGCGACAGCGTAGGCAATCAACCATACCCGCGAGTCGCTACGGGACGGCGACGGAGTTTGGTGCGGCCTGCGCTTTCCTCTGCTCTCAGCATGCCTCGTTTATGATTGGGCAAAATGTGCTCCTCGACGGCGGGGCGTTTAATAGCACCCTCTGAACGCTCAATTGCAGATAGGGTGCATTGCCGCGGCTGAGACAAAAGCAAAAGCCATTTCATCTAACATGGCGTTGAAGCCGTAACTCCCATGAGCAATTTCAGCTACTGGTGATGAGGAGCAATATTTTGAACAGTTATTATCGGTTTTTTTACGTAGCCACCCTGACGACAGCGTTAGCGATACCTGCTGTGGCACATATCGAGCGCAGTGAACCCATCCAGTCTCTACGCCAATCCTACTTCGCGCTGGTGGGTATGACCTTCGGCCCAATGGCTGACATGGTCAAAGGTAAAATTGACTGGGACGAAGCGACCTTCCAGCGTTGGGCAAATGATCTGGCCGCGGTCTCAACCTTTCAGGTTGAGCGTGGTTTTGCACCGGGCTCTGAGGAGGGTAAAACCCGAGCCAAGCCAGAGATATGGCTTGATATGGAAGATTTCAGCGAAAAGCTTGCGAACTTCAGGCGAGAAGCTGCGGCACTGTCTAAGGTAGCTATGTCTGGAGATCGCGCCGCGATTGGCGAACAGCTCGGTAAAACCGGGGGTACCTGTAAAGCCTGTCACGATAACTATAAGTCGAAAGACTATCTCTACGATTAAGAGTGTAGTCCTCGCGAGTCCGCGTGACAGGGCACGCCCTCAGCGGGAGACCGCACATTCTTAGGTCCAGTGAATGACTCGCTGGGTGCTGTCTATCGATGGAGGTGGCATCCGCGGGATTATTCCTGCGCTACTTATCGCCTACCTTGAGAAGCAAACCGGACGCCCGGCTGCGGACTTGTTCGATCTAATCGTGGGCACTTCTACCGGAGGAATTCTAGCGCTCGGGCTGGCTCAGCCCGCGGGCGATGCAGGCATTGATAGTCGACATACAGCACAGCAGCTAGCCGAGCTCTACATCGAAAAGGGCGCTGCCATTTTCGATCAGGGGTGGTGGCGTCGTCTCCGCTCTGTACGTGGAATTTTTGAGGAGGCGTATGGCGCAGAGGCCCTTGAGAAAATTCTTTTGGATACCTTTGGCGATCAGATCCTTGCTTCATGCCGCTGCCCTACGATGGTCACAACCTACGATATCGAACAGCGCAAGCCACTGTTTATAAAAAGCTTCAAACCTCAGCACGAGTCGATCTTGTGCCGCGATGCTGCCCGAGCGACGTCTGCAGCACCCACGTACTTTGAGCCCGCTGTCATTCCGATCGACGGGCGCTCTCGTTCGCTTATTGATGGCGGGGTATTTATCAACTCCCCCGCGGTGTCTGGATATGCTGAGGCGCTCAAGCTCTATCCCAGGGACACTATCAGGATGGTGTCTCTGGGTACTGGAGAAGCAGTGTCGCCAATTTCAGGAGAGCAAGCGGCAGGCTGGGGAAGCGCAGGGTGGCTGCTGCCGCTACTAGACTGCGTGTTCGATGGCGTTTCGAGAGTGTCCGATCATCAGATGCGTCTTTTTTTGAGTGATGATTACCACCGGTTCCAAACGCGACTTACGCCTGCCAGCGATAAGCTCGATGATGTGTCACCTGACAACATTCGATCGCTCGTGAGTGTGGCGTCGTCATTGATCGAGCGGTCCGAGGATGCCCTCAACAGGCTCGCCGACACGCTGGTGGCAAACTAGCTGCTGCGCGATCTGAGATTTACTTTGTCGCCCTCAGGGTACTCTTAGCCTTTCGCTCCCGCGTGATCTCCGCCATGATCGCGACAGCGATTTCCCATGGGGTTTTGCTGCCTATATCGAGCCCCACCGGCGCTCGCAGCCTGGCTAGCTGTTCCTCGCTGAGACCCAAGGCCCGGAGGCGCTGGAGGCGCGCCCGTGTGGTCCTAAGAGACCCCAGTGCGCCGACATACCAGGCGGGTGAGTCGAGTGCCTCTAAAAGCGCCATGTCATCGATACGCGGATCGTGAGTCAGCGTGATAACAAGTGAATGCTGATCGACGGCCTGCGCAGAAATCACATCGTCTGGAAGGCCCTCAATTAGAGTAACCCAGGGACCGGCCCACTGATTCAACATGTCGGGACGGGTATCTGTGACAATTACCTGATAGTCCATTGCAACCGCCAGTTGGCTGAGTACCTGGGCCAGTTGGCCTGCGCCGACTAACAGCATGCGCATCTGGGGCCCCAATGACTGAATCATGGTCGTACCATCGAGGGTGATCACTGCCTTTGGCGAGTGCTGTTCAATAACACTTTTGCCTGTGGTCAGATCGAGCCTGCGCCCTGTGACTTCCCTGGATTCAAGCGCACAGATAGCGTCTATGAGCCAGTCCGAGTCTTCTCGCTTCACTGTCTCGATCAGAACATCCAGCTTGCCGCCGCATGGAAGGCCGAGGCGTTCGTTCTCCTCGGCAGACACGCCGTACTCCACTCGCACTGGGGTGTCCTGCCCAAGCTCGCCCCTCCTTAACTTTTCAATCAAATCCTCTTCAACACAGCCTCCGGATAAGGAGCCAATTTGATGAGACTGGGTTACGCCCAGCATGGCGCCGACAGGTCGAGGTGATGACCCGCTCGTAGCGACGATGGTGCATAGCCATACCTGCTGGTCCTGATCCAGCCAGTCTCGCAGTTGGCAAAAGACCGCCAGATCTTGTCCATCCATCATGGTTGGGTACTTCGCGCTGTGCTGCGCCTTCTGATCATGGGTTGGCCCACTGGATTACATGCTCTTCTAGATCATCCGGGTTTATATCGCTCTCATGGATGGCTTTGCCACGAATAGAGCAGTTCGCCTTATGTACTAAGCCAGGCCGCCCCGTTTTCAGGTGATGCCAATCAGGTATATCCTTTCCTTCGCTGAGCAAGCGATAGGCGCAGGTCGTCGGTAACCAATTAAAATCATCGAGTGGTAGCTCACGAAGATCGAGGCAGTCAGGAACGCGGCTTCTTCTGTTGTCATAATCAGTACAGCGACAGGATTTAAGGTCGAGTAGTTGGCAGGCGACACGGGTGTAATGAATCTCGCCGGTCTCTTCATCTTCCAATTTGTTGAGGCAGCACTTACCACATCCATCGCAAAGTGACTCCCACTGCGTGTCTGTCATCTCGGAGAGTGGCGTTAACTGCCAAAAAGCGTGGTCAGTCATCGGCGGATAAATGGGCGAGGGTGCCCGCATTTTTTTCCCAGTTGCGCCCGTCGAAAGCTTCGTCCTCAACAGAGTGAAGAGTCTCCGGATCGATACAGCGCGCGTGAACGCTGACGCCGTCAGGATTCGATCGCGGAATATAAAAAGACTTTACGCCACAGTGCTTACAAAAGTAGTGCTGTGCTATGCCTGATCCGAAGGTGTAAAGGCTTAAAGCCTCCTCGCCGGCAAGCAGTGTGAAGCGGGATTTGGGCACAATCAGGTGCTGGTAGTGCTGGATATTGCAAATTGAGCAATTGCAACTATGGGTGTGTATATCCGCCGGCGCCTCAATGGTCCATTTGACAGCCCCGCAGTGACAACCACCCCGGTGAGTGATGAGATCCTGGTTTTCCATTTTGTTTCCTCGCTTTGTTCGGCCCGCGAATGTGCCGCATGGGCAGACTAGCTGGGTGATGAAGTGTCTTG
>CAXPOA010000085.1:0-4253 GCA_964218505.1 Luminiphilus sp. | reverse complement strand
CAGGCATTTCTATGGAGACAATCTCTTGCATGGTTAACAACTTTGGAATGTACTCATCAGTGACAAACCGAGTCATGTGAGTCATAAAGGCCTCGTCGTCTTGATACTTTTCAATAATTAGTACGTCTTTTGTCTCACGATTAATGAAAAAATCATAAATGAGTGTTCCTGACTCCTCTTTTGCAGCGATTTTCATCTTCTGCGCTTGAGTCTCAAATGCCTGAAGATCATCAGTTGTAATTTTTGCGCGCACGATGTTGTAAACCTCTCGGCTCATACTTCCTCCAGTCGTCGATGTTGGCAGGATACTTCACAGAGTGTTCACGCCGGCTTCGGCACCGTTAAAACTCTTTCATAACTAGAGAAAATTAATGAAATACTTAAAGTCCCTTTTAGCCGCCGTCTTGTTGAGCTACTCCGCTATCAGCTTTTCAGATGGTCACGGCCACCCCATCTTTACCCCGATGGAGCCGCAGTCTATGAATGGTGAGTTTACTAAGTTTGTAAAAGCCCAAAGTGCTTTTTGGCAAAACGGCCCCTTTGAGCCAAAAATGATGTACCTGATGTCGTTATCTGCGGCAGCTGGCATGAAATGTGAATACTGCATTGTGGCGACAACAGGGATGGCGATGAAAGCCGGGGCAACAGAAGAAGAGGTCAAGGCCGCAGTAATGGCCGCAGGCATCATGGCACTAAACAGCACGATGCTCTATGGCAATCAATTTGATCTCGACAAGCTGAAAAAGATGTTTGGTCAGTAATGGGGTAGCCGTTTTACCCAATTATGCCGGGGAAGGCTAAGGGAGCGAATTAGCGCGCTCCCTTAGCGCATCCGGGCAGGGATGAAGCGGGTCATTAAACTGGTGGCCAGCATTCCAGCCCCCGTGAGGATAAAGACAGCGGGCAGGGGAAAGATCGCGAGCACCCCCGAATAAACGCCGGGGAACGCCAGGGCCGAAATCGGCCGATAACTCATGAACACGGTAGCCATGGCCGACCGCTCCCAGGATCTTACTGCGCGGTAGAACAGAGTGTTTCCAACTGAATCCGTTAACATGGCAAACAGTGCAGCGGCTAATATCAGCACCACTGCGAGATCCGGTATGCCGATAAAAGCACCTATGAATATGGTTACTGATCCAGCACCAGCATAACCAACCCACAGTACGCGGCGAATCCCATAGCGTTGCAGCGTGCCACGCATTAAGGGCGTCATCATGACAAAGCTGACGGCTATTGAAACCAGCGCTCCACCCATAGCCTCTCCCAATCCGGCTGTGACGCAGAAAATCGGTACATAAATGAAGTACATGTTCCACCAACCGGAACGCATCGCGGACAACAGATAGACCAGCGTCATGCGGGGCTGGGAGAAAAATCTAGGCAGGTAGCGAAACGGGTTGGTTATTGGGGCACGCTTTCTGGTTATCGCTGGACTTTCAGATAAGCGGCGGTATAGAAAAAAGCCTCCGAGCAATATGATGACTAGAGTCCCAACAAGAAAGGGTGCTGCGGGATCAATCGTATTGCGTAGATAGACGCCCAAAAATGGTCCAAGGCTCCAGGAGAACGCGAGGAAGAACATGCGTACGGGCTCGACGCGGCCAAAATCCTGGCGCCGAACGTGCTCCATCCAGTAAAGATTGAGCGTGACATCAATGCAGGAGGCGGCAAAAAGATGCAGCGCCATGCCGGCGCAAAAGGACCATAGTTCGTTGTGAATAAAGAGCAGCATACTGGCCACGCCGGCGCCAACACCAAGCCAGAACGTGCCCCGCCGGGAAAGATGTCTTACAAGCCAGGGCACCGCGAGACTCATCCCGACGCCCAACACTCCCAGCACGAAAAAGAAGATGCTCACACCCTTTGCTGAGCCGAATCGTTCCAGGGCCATCAGCGGTACTACGGTCACAATTATGGATCTATATAACGGCTCAAGCGTAAATAAAACAAAGAAAGCCCACGTGGTTGATCCATTCAACGCGCCCATATCAGGGGGTGAGCCAGAGGGCTGTCATTGGCGGCGAGGATGCGAAGTAGCAATAAGTCAAATTAGCAGTATCCATAACTGCTTACTTCAAATAAAGGATACTCGGGGTAATATGCCCTAATATAGACGACACGAGTCATTAACTTTACCCACTGGTTTCGATAGGCTTTAGTATGAATTCTTCACAAAAAATTCCGTGGGGCATACAGGCGCAAACGGGTGTGCTGACCGATGTGTTGCTTGGCAAGCCCGACCACTTTAGGTGGGTGCCGCTAAATTCAATTTCTGCTGTCACGTTTGCCAACCAGCAGTCAATGGACTACCGCTTCGACAAAGATACCGCTATGCGTCAGCATCAGCGTATGGTTGAGGTCTATAAACAAAACGGTGTGCGCTGCCATTTCGCAGAATCGGATGAGGGCCTGCCAAGCAGCGTTTTTACCCGAGATTCAAGTTTTATGACCCCTTGGGGCGCTGTGATTGCCTCCATTCAGACACCGCCCCGTCGAAGAGATTATGCCGTTATCTCCGAGTTTTATCGCAGCGCCGAGATTCCAATATGGAAATGGATAACGGCGGACCATTTCGAAGGGGGTGATTTCGTCATCATAAAGCCTGGCGTTACGTTGCTAGGCTGGTCGGGGGATCGATCAACGCGAAACGGGGCAGAGCAGGTTGCAAAATGGATGGACGAGATGGGCTGGGAAGCGTTCATTGTCCCCATTCCGCCGCAATTCGTGCATATGGACGCTGTGGTCGTTATGTTGGAAAAAGGATTGGCGTTAGTCTGCGAGGACGCGCTCCCCGCCTATGCGATCGATTGGCTTGATAAACAGGAGATCCGACGAATCCCCGTGAGTTACCGGGATTGTGTAAAGCTCGGGGGTAATCTCGTCAGCCTTGGGAACCACCGCGTACTCTCGATGGCGCACAACCTGAATGTCAATGCGCAGCTGAAAGCAGAGGGATTTGAGGTTTACGCTGTGGAGTATGAGATGTTTACATTAGGCGGGGGAGGAGTACATTGCTCGTGCCACGAATTACACCGCGAGCCGGACTGACCACTGACGAGCCTCCCACCACCTAAGTCCCGAGAATCGCGCACGCATGATCTCAATGGGTGCCCCGGGAATGACATTCCGATTTATTGCACAACTGATATAAAGTCTTTAGATGCTTCAAGGTAAGGTCTCATTGGTGATTGGCGCAAGTCGTGGAATTGGTGCAGGCGTCGCTCGAGAACTTGCCGCGCATGGCAGCCATGTCATTGCTGCTGCAAGAACACTAGAGGAGTCGCAAGCGTTTGGCGTTGGTCCAAATGCCCACGAGTTGCCGGGCAGTCTAAATCAAACAGTCGCAGATATCGTCAAGTCGGGGGGGAGTGCGGAAGCGGATCGTCTTGATGTTCTAGATTCGACTCAGGTTGCACAGTTGGTCGACAAGGTTTCTCGAAAGCACGGTGCTATCGATATCGTTGCTAATTGTGCGATGGGTTTTCCTGATACTTATAAAGGCTCTGTTTTGACAAGTGACGAGTCGCAATGGGGCGCTATGGTGGATGTTGGTGTCCGAGGAAAGTATTCTGTAATCCACCATGCCTCAAAAGTCATGGTGCAAAAACGCAGTGGATTGATCGTCAATATCTCAGCCGGAGCCTCAAAGATAGATTACTACCAGCCGCTGTTCCGTGTAGCAATGGCGGCGGTGGATAGACTCACAGAGGCAGCAGCTCAAGATCTGAAAGAGTTCGATATTACATGTCTGTCTATTTGGCCGCGTTGGGTACGCACCGAGTGGATGTTAATGGCGGCAAAAGACTCCACTCTCGGAGTCGAGGTCACCAAACAAGATCTGGAGTCTTCCGATTCTCCAGAATTCGTTGGGCGTGCAATTGCCCACATCGCTGCCGACCCAGATATGCGGGCTCTTTCTGGTCAAATTATTCCGGTGCTTGCCCTGGCCCATCTATATGGTTTTGATGATGTCGACGGATCGCGCCCCCAACTCGACGATTTCACTAAGATCTGGTGTGAAAAGTTAGCCTCAATTAGGGCGATCACAAACGACTGAGACGAAGCGTTACACAGCGCTCCTACGTCGCACAGAAAATAAATTTCTAACTTTATCCATTACGCATCCCCGTAGTGGCTCGTCTCCTCCTATGTTTTCTGAGTCGAATATCGGGCAGAGCGATCGCGGACTTGGACGCAAGGATCCGTTGAACTACTTCTGGGTCCTTTGTTCTATAACTTGTATTGTGCTA
>CAXPOA010000084.1:0-7453 GCA_964218505.1 Luminiphilus sp. | reverse complement strand
TTGGGTGGTGGCATGATTAAACCGGGAAGACGGCCTGACGCCAATGAACAAACTGAGATCAAGTCGCGATGGCGAGAACATCTGGTTGACCGACGCGCCTCGAAGGAGGTGAGGGTAACTGACAAGCGCCCGGATAATTTATTTCATATCGCTACCATCCATGACGTAATCCCGGAAGCCAAGATTATTGTCACCGAGCGTGATTGGCGAGATACCCTTGTCTCTGTTTATGGGACCCGCCTGCACCCTCAACACGGCTATGCCACTGAGCCGATGGCGATTGCCCATCACATCGCCCTGTGCAAGCAAGTCGCTGATTTTTGGGTGGAGGCACAGCCCGACAAGATACGGAAGGTCAGCTACGAGGCGTTGGTCGAAGATCCCGAGTCGACACTGAGTGCACTCTTTACCTGGTTAGGTGAGGATTGGGATCCAGCGTGTCTGGACTTTCACACGCTAAATAATTCGGTTCGCACGGCCAGCGTTTGGCAGGTTAGAGAGCCTTTGGGTAGCGGCAGGAAGGGGCGTTGGCGGCTTTACGAAGAGCCTCTGCGCGAGATCTTTGGTGAGGCCCTCGATGAGCCAATCGCCCCTGATTTGCTGGGATAACTGGTTGGAGTAGAAAGCTAAGCTAAATCGCCATCATCTGGCTATGTTGTTCCTTCTAAAGCCCACCGGAGGAATGCGCTTCTTGAATTGCCGCTAAAGACTGTGACTTCAACTTGGATGCATTTCCCGCGGTGCCAAAGGATTCATAGCGGGCAATACAGATGTCGCGCATGGCAACAAGGCTCTCTTTCAGATATTTGCGCGGATCGAATTCGCTCGGGTTCTGTGCGAGAAATCGTCTGATAGCGCCCGTGGACGCGAGGCGCAAATCGGTGTCGATATTTACCTTCCTCACGCCGTGTTTGATTCCTTCAACGACCTGCTCGACAGGTACGCCATAGGTTTCGGGTATCTCGCCACCAAACTCATTAATAATGGCCAACCAGTCCTGGGGAACCGCCGAAGACCCGTGCATGACAAGGTGAGTGGTTGGGATACGACTGTGAATATCCTTGATACGGTCAATGGCCAGAATGTCGCCGGTGGGGGGGCGGGTAAATTTGTACGCTCCATGGCTGGTTCCACAGGCGATTGCCAGTGCATCAACACCGGTATCGGCAACGAACTGTGCCGCCTCCTCCGGGTCGGTCAGCATTTGATCGTGGGTCAGCTTACCTGCCGCGCCGATTCCGTCTTCCTCCCCTGCTTCTCCGGTTTCCAGAGAACCCAAACAGCCTATCTCACCCTCGACCGAAACCCCGCAAGCGTGGGCCATTTCGACAACCTGTCGTGTAACCCGGGCGTTGTAGTCGTAATCCATGGGTGTTTTGCCGTCCTCACCCAGCGAGCCGTCCATCATGACAGAGCTGAAACCTAGCTGGATGGAGCGCTGGCAAACTGCAGGGGAAGTCCCATGATCCTGGTGGACGCAAACGGGGATGTGCGGAAACTCAGCCATTGCGGCATCCATCATGGCTTTTAGGAAGGGTGCGCCGGCGTATTTGCGAGCACCCGCACTGGCCTGCATGATTACCGGTGAATCCGTGGCATCGGCGGCTTCCATGATGGCGCGGGTTTGCTCCAAATTATTGACGTTGAATGCGGGCACGCCGTACTGGTGCTCCGCAGCGTGGTCAAGCAGCTGTCTTAAACTGATCAAAGCCATGGGTCTTCTCCTGTAGATCAGATCAGGTGAGTGTATCTAGCCTCGCGCTGCGAGCATAGCAACCGCGGGCAGGGTCTTACCCTCGACGTATTCCAAAAAGGCTCCGCCACCCGTTGAAATATAGGAAATGCTATCAACCATGCCAAATTGATCGATGGCCGCCAGCGTGTCGCCGCCCCCGGCGAGGGAAAAACCGTCGCTCGCCGCTATCGCTTGGGCAACGGTGCGTGTTCCCCCTGAAAACTGCTCGAACTCGAATACGCCAACCGGCCCGTTCCAGAGAATGGTTCCCGCCTTCATGAGCTGCTCGGCAATCGCCTGAGCCGCTTGGGGACCAATATCGAGAATCATATCCTCGTCGCTCACCTCCGAGGCTAGTTTTACGGTCGCTTCCGCGGCTTGATCGAAGGCTGTTGCGACCACCACATCAACGGGCAACGGAATACTGGTGGCTCGCATGAGAGCTCGCGCCGTGTCCAGCATGTCGTGCTCGCACAGAGATTTTCCGACGGGGTATCCTGCCGCGGCCAAAAAGGTATTGGCTATGCCACCACCGACGATCAGGCTGTCACATTTTTGGGCCAGACTCTCGAGCACCGTGAGCTTTGTAGATACCTTTGACCCTCCAACAATCGCCAACATGGGTGGTGCGGGGCTGGTCAGTGCCCGCTCCAGAGCATCCAACTCCGCGGCGAGCAGCGGTCCGGCACAAGCGGTCGGTGCGAATTCTGCCACCCCGTGAGTCGATGCTTGTGCGCGGTGGGCCGTGCCGAACGCGTCCATTACGAACACGTCGCACAGTGCTGCGTAGCGTTTGGCTAATGCAGGATCATTGACTTTCTCTCCAGCATTAAATCGCACATTTTCAAGTAACAGGATTTCACCGGGATCTGGTGCCGCGCTTTCCCAGTTTTGGATCAGCGTTACTTGCTTGCCCAGCAGTTGACTCAGACATGCGGCAACAGGGGCAAGAGAGAACGACGCGTCTGGCTCACCTTCCTCGGGCCGGCCCAGATGGGACATCAGCATCACCGCCGCCCCCTGGGCATGAGCCTGCTCGATCGTTGGGAGTGCGGCCCTGAGTCGCGCATCGCTGGTGACAACACCGTCCCTCACTGGCACATTCAAGTCCTCGCGAATGAGGACGCGTTGATTTTTGAGGGAGAGGTCAGACATTAATTTCATGGCGTTCTCGCGTAATTAGAAAGCTGGATCTGAAAATTCATCTAGCTGTTTAAAGTGGGCCGCTATATCGAGAAGGCGATTGGCATACGCCCACTCATTATCAAACCAGACGAGGACCTTCAGCAAATGATGGCCTGCCACCTGAGTCTGGCTTGCGTCTACAACTGCAGAACAGAGCTCGCCGTTAAAGTCGCAGGAGGCAAGAGGCTCGTCCGTCACATCGAGGATCCCTTTGAGCTCGGTGGTCGCTGCTAGGCGGAGTGCATCATTAATTTGCTGTCGATTACAGGGCGACTGAGTTTGGATGGTGATATCCATCGCGGACACATTGAGTGTCGGCACACGCAGCGCGTGCGCAGTTAGCTTCCCCTCGAGCTGGGGCAGAATTCTTGGTACCCCTATCGCTAATTCGGTATCCACCGGGATAATCGACTGAAAAGCCGCTCGGGTTTTGCGTAAATCCGTGTGATGGTAGGCATCCAAGACGGGCTGATCGTTCATCGCGGAGTGAACCGTCGTCACCGTGCCCGCTTGGATGCCAACAATCCGATCCAAAATAAAAAGCACAGGGCAGAGTGCGTTGGTCGTGCAGGATGCAGCGGAGACAACCCGGTGCTGTGCAGTGAGCACCGATTGATTCAAGCCCCACACAATCGTGTCATCAACATCGGGTTGCGCCGGTTGGGAGAGAAGTACCCGTCTTCCCCCGGCCTGCAGGTGTTGCTCGGCTGTTCTGCGATCTGAAAAAGCACCCGTGCACTCCAGTACCAGATCGATTCCTTCATCAGCCCAGGGCAGTGACGTAATGTCGGTCTGTTGAAGAAGGCGCAGACTATGCTCGTTGACCCGGAGTCTATTGTGTTCCAGTTCGACCTGGCCCGGAAATCTCCCGTGGGTGGAGTCATAGCGAGCCAGATGGGCAACAGTCTCGGCGTCAGCGATCTCGTTTATTGCGACCAGCGTCATGTCGCCGGGCGTCGATCGTTTCGCCCACGCTCTGAGGACGGAACGGCCAATACGGCCAAAGCCGTTTATCGCTAGTCGGTAAGTCATTTGGGGGGGCTGGAAGAAAAACCTTAATCTAACAAAACGTCCTGCACAGCTGATACGACATTGTCGACCGTAAAGCCGAATTCCTGCATGAGCACATCGCCGGGGGCGGATTCTCCAAAGCTGGTCATACCCACTATGCGTCCATCGAGACCCACAAACTTGTGCCAGTAGTCTGCGTGCGCCGCTTCGACCGCCACGCGCGCTAGGACATGGCTGGGCAGAACATGCTCCCGATAGCTCGCATCTTGAGCGCAAAATCTCTCGGCGCTAGGCATTGAGACGACCCGGATCCCTTTACCCTGTTCTGACAGGGAAGCGGCAGCGGCGACCGCAAGCGCCACTTCGGAGCCGGTTGCAATGATAATGGCGTCGAGCTCGCCGACCTCCTCAACCAGAATGTAGCCGCCCCGCTCGATATGCCTCAAATTTTCTTCGGCACGGTATTGGTGAGGCAGCGTTTGGCGTGAGAAAACCAAAGCCGATGGGCCATCACTCCGTTGCGCCGCGAGCTTCCAGGCGACGGCTGATTCCACAGTATCACAAGGTCGCCAAGTCTCCAGATTTGGCGTTGAGCGCAAAGCGGTGAGTTGCTCGACGGGCTGATGCGTCGGACCATCCTCCCCGAGACCGATTGAATCGTGGGTGTAAACAAAGATCACTCTTTGCCGCATTAGGGCGGCCATCCTGACAGCGTTACGCGCATACTCCATAAAAATCAGAAAAGTAGCGCCGTAGGGAATAAACCCCTTGTGCAGGGCGAGGCCGTTCATTATCGCTGACATGGCGAATTCCCGGACTCCGTAGAAAATATAGTTACCACTCGCATCTTTTGCGTCGATTCCCTTGGATCCTCCCCACAGGGTGAGGTTGGACCCAGCGAGATCTGCTGATCCGCCCAACAGTTCCGGAACCACGGGCCCCATCACATTGAGGGTTTGCTGCGATGCCTTGCGAGAGGCAACGTCGGCGGCATTTTCTGCGCACAGGGCAATGTAGTCGTTCATTGCGGTCTCAAAGTTGGCGGGCAACTCTCCCGCCATTCGACGGGTGAATTCTCCCGCTAGAGCAGGGTGGGCAGTTTCATAGGCTGCAAGTCGTCCTTGCCAATCGCTCTCGGAAGCCGCGCCCCGATCCCTCGCGTCCCACGCCTCGCCGATGTCTTTGGGTATGTCAAACGGCGGATGGTCCCACCCTAGTGCTGCCCTTGTTGCGGCCACCTCATCTTCACCCAAAGCCGCCCCATGACAGGACTCAGTACCTTGCTTGTTAGGTGACCCTTTGCCAATGATCGTCTTGCAGCAGATAAGGGAAGGCCGTTTCTGATCAGCCAATGCTTTATCGATGGCGTCGGCAATGGCATCAGGGTTGTGACCGTCGATTGCTGGGATTACCTGCCAGCCGTAGCTCTTAAATCTGGCCGGGGTGTCGTCGGTAAACCAGCCCTCGACCTCACCGTCAATCGAAATACCATTGTCATCATAGAAGGCGATGAGTTTGCCTAGACCCAGGGTGCCGGCCAGAGAACAGGCCTCATGGGAAATGCCCTCCATCAGGCAGCCATCACCCAGAAAAACCCAGGTCTTGTGGTCGACTATAGTGTGGTCGGGCTGGTTGAACTGATCACCGAGTATTTTTTCTGCGAGCGCCATTCCCACGGCGTTTGCAATGCCCTGGCCAAGGGGGCCGGTGGTAGTCTCCACCCCGGGTGCGTAGCCATACTCCGGGTGTCCAGCTGTCTTGGCGTGAAGCTGTCGAAAGTTTCTTAGATCGTCGGTCGTCAGGTCGTAACCCGATAGATGCAACAGGCTGTAGAGAAGCATGGAGCCATGACCGTTTGACAGGACGAATCGATCACGGTCAGCCCAATTAGGGTTAGCGGGGTTGTGTTTAAGGTAGCTATTCCAAAGTACCTCAGCGATATCTGCCATGCCCATGGGCGCCCCGGGGTGTCCACTGTTGGCTGCCTGCACGGCATCCATGCTCAAAGCGCGAATGGCGTTGGCAAGTTCTAGACGATTGGGCATGTTGGCTCCGATTAACTGGGGTATGTTTGAGGAGCGCTATTGTCATTGATGCAGCGCCCGCTAGCAAATGTTACCGCGACTTTGCCATGACTCAGGCGTACTAAGCCCTTATGATCGGAGCGAGATAGAGATCTGGAAATTCGGCATGCCCGACGCCTACATCAAAAGAATTCTCAATGCGCGTGTTTATGACGTCGCGCGAGAAACCCCCCTCGAGCATGCGCCGATGATGTCGGCGCGTTTGGATAACGCTGTCTGGCTGAAACGGGAGGACTTACAGCCGGTGTTTTCCTTCAAGTGCCGCGGTGCCTACAACAAAATGGCCAGTTTGAGCAGCGAAGCGCTGGCTTCAGGGGTTGTCGCGGCTTCTGCGGGCAACCATGCGCAGGGAGTCGCGCTCGCTGCGCAGCGGCTGAACGCCAAGGCAAAAATAGTGATGCCCGTGACAACGCCCGCGATAAAGGTCGATGCGGTAAAGCGCTTCGGTGCCACGGTGATCCTTCACGGGGATACCTTCGATGAGGCGGCAGCGAAAGCAAAGGCGCTGGTGTCTGCGGAGGGGCTCACATTTATTCATCCTTTTGACGATCCCGAGGTCATCGCTGGTCAGGGGACCATTGCGGTCGAGCTGGCGCGGCAGGCCAGAACGCCGCTTGATTACGTTTTTGTGTGTCTTGGCGGTGGAGGCCTAATTGCCGGTATGGCGGCCTATCTGCGGTATGTCTGGCCTAACGTCAAAATCATTGGGGTTGAGCCTGAGGATGCTGCCTGCACCCGAGCCGCTTTAGACCGAGGTCGTCGCGTTACCCTGAAAGAGGTTGGTTTGTTTGCAGATGGTTGCGCTGTTGCCCAAGTTGGCAAGGAGACCTTCCGGCTGATACAGGCCTATGTGGATGATGTGATTACCGTCTCAACCGATGAGATCTGTGCTGGCGTGAAAGACATTTTTGAGGACACCCGAGCGATTGCTGAGCCCGCAGGCGCCCTCGCTGTTGCGGGCATGAAGAAGTATGTCCTTGAGCACCAAATCGAAGGTGCCGCCATCGGGGCAACCGTGAGTGGTGCGAATACCAACTTTGATCGCTTGCGTTACATTTCAGAGCGCACCGAGATTGGTGAGCGTCGAGAGGCGGTGATCAGTGTTTCAATTCCTGAAAAACCGGGCTCTTTCAGGCGCTTCTGCAGCGTGCTCGGTCGCAGAAACATCACGGAGTTCAACTATCGTTATCAAGGCCCTGAGGGTGCCAGGGTCTTCGTGGGCCTCTCGATTGCACCCCATAGCGATGATCTCGACAATGTGACGGACAAACTTGTCGCCAGTGGTTATCAGGTTCAGGACCTTTCCGACAATGAGACTGCAAAGCTGCATGTGCGGCATATGGTAGGGGGTCATGCGCCAGCGGATCTTGGAGAGGAGGCAATTTACCGGGTTGAGTTTCCGGAGCGGCCGGGGGCGCTTTACAAGTTTTTGTCAGCC
>CAXPOA010000083.1:0-20029 GCA_964218505.1 Luminiphilus sp. | reverse complement strand
CAGTAGCGCGTTGGGATTGGGTCTCGGGATTTGGTTCGGTTCTATGGTGAAAACGAGGGCAGGTTGCCTTAATCCATCCCTCTTCTCAGGCCGTATCCGTTAGGCACTCTGCAATCCTCACTCGGTCATCTTCATGAATAAACTTCGTCAGGAGTGGTTCTCCAATATCCGCAGCGATTTGCTGGCGGGGCTGGTTGTGGCCCTCGCGCTGATCCCTGAAGCCATCGCCTTCTCCATCATCGCGGGTGTCGATCCCCGGGTAGGGCTGTATGCCTCTTTTTGCATCGCTGTCGTTATCGCTTTCGCCGGGGGGCGTCCCGGGATGATCTCGGCAGCCACTGGCGCCATGGCATTACTCATGGTGACGTTGGTGAGAGAGCACGGGCTCGACTATCTGTTCGCGGCTACGGTTTTGACCGGCGTCCTACAGATTATTGCGGGATGGGTCCGGCTTGGGGAGCTGATGCGTTTTGTCTCACGCTCTGTGGTCACCGGCTTTGTCAACGCCTTGGCTATTCTGATTTTCATGGCGCAGCTGCCAGAGCTGATTGATGTGCCGTATGCGGTTTATCTGATGGCGGCCGCGGGGCTTGGCATTATCTATGGTCTTCCACTGATTACCCGGGTAGTGCCATCACCGTTGGTCGCGATAGTGGTGTTGACTGCCGTGGCGATTGGTTTTGGTATTGATGTGCGCACCGTGGGTGACATGGGCGACTTACCTTCAACGCTGCCGGTTTTTTTGATGCCCGATATCCCGCTCACGGTTGAAACTCTACAAATCATTTTTCCCTATGCGGTCACTTTAATGGTAGTGGGGCTCTTGGAATCATTAATGACGGCTACCATCGTTGATGACTTGACCGATACCACTAGCAATAAAAGCCGCGAGTGTATGGGGCAGGGTGTAGCCAATATAGCGAGTGGCTTTATGGGTGGGATGGCGGGATGTGCCATGATCGGTCAGTCGGTTATTAATGTGAAATCCGGGGGTCGTGGCCGGTTATCCACGCTGAGCGCGGGCATCTTCTTGCTTGTGTTGCTTTTATTCTTTAGCGATTGGGTGCGACAGATACCGATGGCTGCGCTGGTGGCGGTGATGATCATGGTGTCCATCGGTACCTTCAGTTGGGAGTCGGTTCGAAATTTGCGGACTCATCCGCCGAGCTCCAGCATCGTCATGATTGTCACGGTGATCGTGACGGTGTCGACCCATGACTTGGCCCAGGGGGTACTCTCTGGTGTTCTGCTATCCGGGTTTTTCTTTGCACACAAGGTGGGAAGAATTCTAGTGATTCGATCACAATCCGAGGATGAGGGGAGAGTCCGGACCTATACCGTGCTCGGTCAGGTCTTCTTTGCTAGTGCCGACCGATTTGCCCAGGCATTTGATTTCAAGGAAGTTATAGACTCGGTGCGTATCGACGTCAGCCGAGCCCACTTCTGGGATATCACAGCAGTCAGTGCGTTGGATAAAGTGGTGCTTAAGTTTCGGCGAGAGGGAGCTGATGTGGAAGTGATTGGCTTGAACGAAGCCAGTGCGACTATGGTCGATCGCTTTGGTTTGCATGATAAAGAGGGAGCGGAAGATCTTCTTCTGCCCCAGTAAATACCGATTGTGAAAACCTCAAAGAAAATTCTCGCCTGTGTCGATCAGTCTCCCTACGCAGATTACGTAGCGGATTACGCAGCTTGGGCCGCCGCAACGTTTTCGTTGCCTCTCGAGTTGCTGCACATTATCGATCGTCATCAGGAGTCAGCCACAAGTGATGATCACAGCGGGGCGATTGGCTTTGATGCTCAGGCAACATTATTGAATCGGCTTGCAGAGGAAGAAGGCGAGCGCTTTCGTGAGACTCGTGAGCAGGGACGGGTTTTTCTCAATGGCCTAAAGCTCCGCTGCGAGCAACAGGAAAGCATCTCTGTCGATGTGCGCCAGCGCTACGGACAATTGCTGGAGACCCTCGATGAGCGTCAGGACGATGTGGCTTTATATGTACTGGGACGGCGCGGCAAATCGGCGGCGCACACCCAGCGAGATCTCGGTCGTCATGTCGAAAGCATCAGTAGAAAAATCCGCCGCCCCATTTTGACCGTTGCTCAGGAGTTCTCGACCCCAAGGAGTCTATTGGTCGCTTACGACGGCAAGCGCATGACCCGAAACTGCGTGAGCTTAATCGCGGGGAACCCCGCCCTGTCGGATTTGCCCGTGCACGTGGTGATGTCGGGCAAGCAGAATAACGAAGCCGAAAAACAGCTCGCGTGGGCACGAAGCACCTTGGAGCAGGGTGGTTTTGAGGTGGAGACCGCCTACCTGCCTGGAGACCCCGAGCAAAAGATACCCCAGGCCATTACCGACAGGGAGGTCGACCTGCTTGTGATGGGGGCATATAGCCGATCACCACTGAAAAACTTGTTCCTCGGCAGCAAGACAAATGACCTGCTGCGAGCCTCGCGGGTGCCCACGGTCACGGTGCACCTGTAACCCCAAACTCGCGCCGATTTGGCGTTATTTCATTAGTTTGTATGCCCTGGCGCGTTCATTGAGCGGCCATTGCCGCCACTGAGCAGGTCTTCACGTGGAGACATCCGTCCACGCAACTTGCAGACTGACTCGTAAGTGGATTTGCGCAAAGTAGTCACAGATAGAAAGTCGTCGCACACAAATCGCCATACAAATGAAGCCCATCAAGCTTCTTCACCATTCGGAGCTCCGAAATTTGTTGCCGAAATTACTTGCCCTTAATGCCTTTTATTCGCCGAAGTAGCGGTATATAGTGAAACTAATGGGGAATCTCCTTGCTCCTGGTTGACCTAAAGCATTTCACGTTGCGGGGTTGCACAGGCCCAAAAGCCCATAAGAGGCTGGGAGAGGAAATTCGACTCAATCGAAGACCCATAAGGGCGTGGTTGAGTCCGACGATAATAATAAACATAACGATGGGAGGGCCTATGAAGCGCTTCTACTACATGAGTGACGATCTGGACGAGCTCGAACAGATTGAGCACGACCTCGAGGCGAGCGGTATCCCTCGCCCTCAGATCTATTTGCTTAGCAACGACGACGTGGGCCTTGATAACCACGACGTCAATCGCGTTGCCAGCTTCCTGAAAACTGATGTCATTCATTCCGGTGAAATCGGCGCCCTGCTTGGTCTGGCGATTGCTGCTTTGATCCTGCTCGTGGCCTATTTTTCTGGAATTACGGCTCAGGTTGGATGGGTGCCCTTTGTTTTCCTTGCGATCGTAGGCTTTGGTTTCGCGACCTGGGAGGCGGGCTTTATCGGCATGCAGGTTCCCAACGTTCACTTCACTAAATTTGAGAAGGCGCTCGCCAATGGGCGTCACGTCCTGTTCGTTGAGACCGGGGCTGGAGACAAGAAAAAATTAAAAAGTGTTCTAAAGCGTTATCCCAAGCTAGAGCGTGCCGGCACCGAGGTTACTCATACGGGCCTCTTTATGCTGGTACTCCGCACCTGGGAGAAGCTGAGGAGCCGGGCGCTGATTTTTCAGGGTCGACCAAGTAAACAACAACAATAGCTGGCTGCAACGTACAGCCAGCACGAGGGGGTATCGATAGCTCACGGGACGCGTATGGCAACGCGAGGTGTTCCTGTGAGGGTCGGTAACTAGGGGGGCGATAGCGCCCATTTTTGGCACTGGGTGCGAGAGTTAAAATATGTTTGCTGCGATTGTGTTACTCGTTTTGGTACTGGGGACAGTGGCTTTTCATGCCTTAAGTCCGTGGTACTTCACTCCGATTGCGTCTAACTGGGCCTCTATGGACAACACTGTCACGCTAACCTTTATCGTGACGGGGTTGGCTTTTGTTCTGGTCAATGTGTTTATCGCGTATTGTTTGATCAAGTTCCGTAACAAGCCTGATCGTCGGGCCGAATATGAGCCAGAAAGCATCAAGATGGAGAGCTGGCTCACGATTCTGACCACCGTTGGCATCGCGGCGATGCTGGCCCCTGGCCTGCTCATTTGGAAGGATGTGGTGACGCCGCCCAGTAATTCCATGGAGATGGAAGTCCTGGCTCGTCAGTGGAACTGGTCCTATCGGCTACCCGGTGAGGACGGTCAGCTGGGCGCGGTCGCGGTCAGTCACACCAGTGAAGATAACCCTTTGGGTATTGATCCTTCCGATCCCTTCGGTCAAGACGATGTAATCATCTACGACCCCGTGTTGCACCTCAAAGTCGACCAGCCAGTGACCTTTCTTCTGCGGTCTACCGACGTGCTGCACAACTTCACCGTACCGCAGTTCCGCGTAAAAATGGATTTTGTCCCCGGTCAGGTCTCCTATATCTGGGCGGAGCCGCAGGAAGTGGGTAGCTACGACCTGCTTTGTGAAGAGTTGTGTGGGGTGGGTCACTACGCCATGCGCGGCCGGGTCATTGTGGACAGCGAAGAGGCGTATGACGCCTGGCTGGCGGATCAACCCACCTTCGCGGAAACACAGGCGGCATTAAGCACTGATCTTGTTGCGGGCGAGGCCGCTTACGCCGTGTGCAGTTCTTGTCACGGGGCCAACGCCGAGGGCAACAAGGCCATGCATGCTCCCGGTCTGGCTGGCATGAATAGCGAGTACATGAAGCGTCAGCTTCGTCATTTCAAGCGCGGTGTACGGGGCGCTCATGAAGACGATACCTGGGGACGCACGATGGCACCGATGGCCATGATGCTGGCCGATGCCTCCGCTATTAATAACGTGGTCAGCTACATCGGAACCCTGTCAGGTCAGGCCGAGTTCGATGGGGCGGCGGACTATAGCCTTAGCACGGCAACCGAGCGATTTGAGCTGAGCTCATCCGGTGATCCCAAGAAAGCGGCCGCTCTCTATGGGTCCACTTGCGCTGAATGCCATGGAGACGCCGGTGAGGGGGTCTGGACGGTGAATGCGCCAGCACTTGCGGGACTCGAGGATTGGTATCTGGCTTCCCAGATCAAGAATTTCCGAAACGGGATTCGCGGCCGCCACGCTGATGACCTCTACGGTCTACAGATGGGTTTGGTCTCCAACACCATGACGGATGATCAGGCCATCTACGATATGGCGGCCTATATCGCCACGCTTGAACAACCACAGCAGCCGGTCAACCTGGCGCAGCAGAGATAGTCGAGAGAATAAAATGGAATACACAGCACACGACGAGACCAGTTTTGTTCGGCCCGCCGAAGTCGGTGAGATGGAGCTCTATCACGCCAAGACTTGGTTGGGAAAATACGTTTTTTCTCAGGACGCAAAGACTATCGCGATCCAGTACGCCGGTACGGCCATCGCCATTGGCATGGTGGCGCTGGTGCTCTCATGGTTTATGCGGTTGCAGCTAGCCTGGCCGAATACGTTTACCTTTATTGATCCCGCTTACTACCTGCAGGCGGTCACCATGCACGGCATGATCATGGTGGTTTATCTACTTACCGCACTGTTTCTTGGCGGATTTGGTAATTACCTGATTCCGCTCATGGTGGGGGCGAGGGACATGGTCTTCCCTTGGTTAAACATGATCAGTTTCTGGGTGTACTTCACGGCGGTCATCCTCTTGGCGGCAAGCTTCTTCGTGGGGGGAGGCTCGACTGGGGCAGGGTGGACGCTCTATCCCCCTCAGGCGATTCTGCCGGGCACCCCCGGATCTGAGGCAGGCATCCTGCTGATGCTAGCGTCTCTGGCGGTGTTCATCATCGGCTTTACGATGGGTGGCCTGAATTACGTAGTCACGATTCTTCAGGCGAGAACCCGGGGCATGACCCTGATGCGCATGCCGCTCACCGTCTGGGGCATTTTCGTTGCCACCATTCTTGCGCTGTTTGCTTTTCCGGCACTCTTCGTGAGCGCGATCATGATGGCGCTGGATGTTCTGCTAGGCACGAGCTTCTTTATGCCTGCGATCATGACCATGGGCAACGAGGCCAATCATGTCGGCGGTAATCCGCTGCTCTTCCAGCACCTGTTCTGGTTCTTCGGCCACCCCGAGGTTTATATTGTTGCCTTGCCGGCATTCGGCATCGTCTCTGACCTCATCAGCATCCATGCACGCAAGAATATCTTTGGCTACCGCATGATGGTGTGGGCAATCGTTATTATTGGCGCCCTCAGTTTCGTGGTGTGGGCGCACCACATGTACGTCAGCGGCATGAATCCCTACTTTGGATTCTTCTTCGCGACCACGACCCTGATAATCGCGGTGCCCACGGCGCTCAAGGTGTACAACTGGGTGTTGACCCTCTGGCGCGGGAATATTCATCTCACCGTGCCAATGCTCTTCTCGATCGCCTTCCTGCTGTTTTTCATTAACGGCGGCATGACAGGGCTTTTCCTCGGTAACGCTACGGTAAGTATGCCCCTGTCCGATACCCTCTTTGTGGTGGCCCACTTCCACATGGTGATGGCGGTCGCACCGGTCATGGTGGTGTGCGGTGCGATTTATCACTGGTATCCCAAGATTACCGGTCGGTGGTATCACGAGGGCATGGCCCGCTTCCATTTCTGGACCACGTTTGTTGGGTCGTATCTGGTGTTTTTGCCCATGCACTATCTCGGCATCATGGGTGTGCCCCGTCGTTACTTTGAAATTTCGGGCACCACATTCCTCCCTGATTCGGCCCAGAGTGTAAATGCGAGCATCACCATCGCGGCCCTTGTGGTTGGATTCGCCCAGATTGTCTTCCTCTACAACCTGATTGTGAGTGCCATGAATGGCAAGAAGGCGCCGGGTAACCCCTGGAACGCGACGACACTCGAATGGCAAACAGAAACCACCCCGCCTGGACACGGCAACTTCGGCAAGGAGCTGCCTTGTGTTTATCGGTGGGCCTATGACTACAGCGTACCGGGGGTTGAGGATGATTTTATTCCTCAGAATGTTCCTCCCCGCAATGCCCAGGCGTGAGGTAACCCATGAGTACGATATTTACTGAACATCCCTGGATTGCCGATACCGGTCCGCTTACCCCGGCACTGTCGGGAGCCCAGATCGCGATGAACTCTCGGCGCTCAGCGCTTAAAGTGTTGCTGAGTGTGGTGAGTGTCTTCTTCCTGCTGATGATCGTCGCCTATGGCGGCCGCATGCTCTATCAGGATTGGCGTCCCACGCCGCAGATCAATCTGCTGTGGGCCAATACGGGTCTGCTTCTGCTGAGTAGTTTGTGCCTTCAGGCTGGGTTGATGTGGGCGCGAGCCGACAAAGCCCAGTGGGTGCGCGGTGCCTTAGTAGGCGCCGCCATTTTGACGGTTCTCTTTCTTGCGGGGCAGCTCGCTGCCTGGCAGCAACTGATCGGCATGGTGTTGGGTGATTTCAGCAATCCATCGGTCGGGTTCTTTTTCATGATCACCGGTGTTCACGGCTTGCACATGGCGGGCGGCATGATTGCGCTAACCCGCGCCATCAAGCGTGCTTTTGGGCAAGCTGATATGCGAACACTGGAGCACAGCGTTTCAAACTGTGCACTTTACTGGCACTACTTGCTGGGCGTTTGGCTTTTGGTATTTGGCCTGTTGTTCAGTGGTAACAATTTCGAGGTCCTGCTCAGGATCTGCGGATTTATCTAACGGGAGAATAGACCATGTCGACCGAGACCATGGCACCAGATTCATTGGAGTTAAAGCCCGGCTTAGCGGGCTTCTTTGACGACTGGAGTTCCGATCAGCGCGCGTTCAAGGGAGTTCCCTGGGGCAAGGCGATGATGTGGATTTTTCTGGTTAGCGATACGTTTATCTTTGGCTGCTTTCTCGCCTCCTACATGACGGTTCGCGTGTCTACGCTAGACCCCTGGCCGAGTGCCAGTGAGGTCTTTGCCCTGAGTTTTGGAGGTGCGCCGATCCCACTCATCTTGATTGCGATCATGACCTTCGTGCTTATCACCTCGAGCGGCACCATGGCGCTGGCGGTGAACTACGGGTACCGAAAGAACAAGTGGGTGACGTTCTGGTTGCTGCTTGCGACTGCCTTGCTAGGTGCCACCTTTGTGGGCATGCAGGTGTTCGAGTGGAGCAAGCTCATCTTAGAGGAAGGGGTCAGGCCCTGGGGTAACCCCATGGGTGCCGCCCAGTTTGGATCTGTGTTCTTTATGGTCACCGGCTTCCACGGTTTCCATGTGTCCATCGGTGTGATCTTCCTGTTTATTTTTAGTTACAAGGTGGCTCGAGGGCATCTGGATGACCAAACCCAGGGCTGGTTCACGAAACGCGGGGGCAACTATGAGGAGATAGAAATCCTGGGTCTCTATTGGCACTTCGTGGACTTGGTATGGGTCTTTATTTTCGCATTTTTCTATCTGTGGTGAGGGGGTAAGTCATGGATCACACAGCTGACGGTCACACACAGGTCGTTCGAGAGGAGGAGGCTATCCAGCATCCTCTGGGTGTTTACTTCAAAATCTGGATTCTGCTTTTTGTGTTGAGTGCGTTGTCCTACGCCGTGGATTTCTATCAGGTGCAGGGCTACCTGCGTTGGTTCCTGATTTTGTTGTTCATGGTGCTCAAGGCCGGTCTCATTATCGCTGTATTCATGCATATGGTCTGGGAGCGTCTGGCGATGGTGTATTTCATCCTTTTGCCGCCGGTGCTCTTGCTTACGCTGGTCGCGATCGGTTCATTGGAGGCCGACTGGACGTTTTTCCAGCGTGGCGTTTATTTTTTGAAGGAACTGATTCTCGAGGCGCCAGCATCGCCACACCACTGAGACAGTTTGGTTGAGAAGTAGAAGAGGGAAATAGAAATGGGTGGCCAGAAAACTGAGGGCACAAACTACACAACGCATGTGGTGGTTTTTCTACTGCTGACTGCATTTATGTATGCGTTTGCCTATCTGTTAGTTGATCACAGCAAGGACGTGCCTTCGCGGGTAGATACGGTTCACGCGGATAAGCAGGAGTAGGAACTCAGGGGCGTAGGGCGATGGCCGGTGTCCCGCTAGCGTGGAATAGCTTGGAAAATTGTTCCGCGACGTCGGCCGCACTAAAGGGCGGATTGATAATCCCGGCGTACTGACCTAACGGATCTACCAAATAGACCGCGCTGGAATGAGTGACCGAGTAGACGTTTTTAGCAGTTTCGGGTTCTGCTCTAAAAGGCGCCCCCAGCTGACGCGTGAGATTAGTCAGCTGTCCCAACGACCCAGTGGCACCAAGAAACGATGGGTCGAAGTACTGAACATAACGTGCGATCTGAGCCGCCTTGTCGCGGGCTGGATCGACCGAAATGAAGACAAATTGAACATCGGTATCACTGATGCCGCGAGCGACAATCTCTCGTTTAACGTGAGAAAGATCGTAGAGCGTAGTGGGACAGATATCAGGACAATACATGAAGCCGAAGAAAATAAAGGACCAGTGCGACTCGAGTGACTTGAGATCAAACACGCCTTTTTCATCATCGACCAGAATGAATTCGGCGAGCGGTCGTCTCTCGGGAAGGGTGATCAATGCGGGTGGCAGGACGTCGCTTGTAGCTTTTTGGGATTGCCAAAGTGTCCAGTACCCGGACGCCGCCAAGACAATACCCACCAACGCTGCAACTACAAGCACCGGCATCATGATTTTATCTCGACTTACTGCTCGCACGCCCAAGCTCGCCCCCGCGTTACTCTGGCAACAGTCTGACAACAGCACCGTGCCTTCGTCAACTGGCCTCGAAAGCGCATACACTGTAACCATGGCGGCGGAGATTTCAGGTAGAAATTTATCGGCGCCTCAACCCATCCATTCACTTCAACCGAGTTGTTCTGCCTGATGGAATCAAGTCTCATCGAACGCGCCACCTGGCGAGATTACTACGAGCTCTGTAAGCCTAATGTGGTATGGCTGATGGTAGTCACTGCCATCGTCGGGATGTGTATGGCCACCCCCGGGGTGGTACCTATTGACATCGTCATCTTTGCAAGTGTTGGTATTGCCTTGTGCGCGGGGTCGGCAGCAGCGATTAATCATCTTGCAGACCAGCATATCGACGGGATCATGGCGCGGACCTCAGGTCGGCCTCTGGTGAAGGGCAAGATCGATTCACAGGGGGCCGCTATTTTTGCGTTCGTTCTCGGCTCTCTGGGAATGTTCATTTTGCTGACCCGCGTCAACGCGCTTACCGCGTGGCTTACCCTCGCCTCACTGGTTGGCTACGCGTTTGTGTACACTTTTTATCTAAAGCGAGCGACCTCCCAGAACATCGTGATTGGCGGTTTAGCTGGCGCCATGCCTCCGCTGCTGGGTTGGACAGCAGTGACCAACGAGGTAACTGGGCATGGGCTGCTCTTGGTGCTTATTATTTTTGTGTGGACGCCGCCCCATTTCTGGGCGCTTGCCTTTGCGCGTAAGGAAGAATACGCCAAGGTCGATATTCCTATGCTGCCTGTCACCCATGGTCGACGCCACACCGCAGTGCAAAGCCTGGTGTACACGCTGGCGCTTTTCTTGGTGGCGCTGTTGCCGGTGGCAACAGGACTTAGTAGCTGGATCTATCTAATCGGTGCGCTGGTGCTTGGGGGGCTATTTATCCGCCATGCGCTCACGGTGTTACGCACGATGGATAACAAAGATGCAATGAAGATGTTCTGGTTCTCCATTGTGTATTTGCTGCTGATCTTTCCACTCATGCTGATTGATCACTATATCTTGCCCAATACCCTTATCGGTTAAGACAGGGCGGTCAGGCCGCTTGGCTATTTTTCTAACGGAGAGATGTGATGATATTTACCAGAGCAACAACCCTAGTGATTGCCGCTTTACTGTCTCCTCTAGCGACAGCGGGACACCATGAAGAAGCGGAGGCAGTCGCGCTTGCAGCGCAACCGGGCCAGATGATGATTGTCTACCACTGGCCATGCGCAGACGCTCAGCGTGGGCTGTCGCTTCTTAAAGATATGATTGCCTATGAACGGACTGCATCGCCGTTCCCTTATTCAGCCGCACCCGCGATTCACGCGGATGGCGCTGTGGTCTCGGTTGATGTCCACCCATCCGCTAATTCCATGGAGCAGGCGGGTGCATGGCAGGAATCAGATGAAGAATGGCAGCGATATCTGAATGCTATGGCTGATGCCTGCGGTTCTTTAGATGACCTTACGGCGAATGTGTTAACTATGCAGTAATCAGTCACTGCGCATTAAGTGACTGAGAGGATCACATATCCTCTGAAATTTCGTCTCGCTCTTCGCGGGTTTGTTTTCGTTGTTCCCAAATTGCGTAGGCGGTACCCACTATTAAAAGAATTCCCAACAGAAGCACCTGCGTCGGGCTGAAGCCATACAGGCCGCATTCCATGAGGCGTTCGACGAAGGAGTAGGTGCTAACGCTGCATTCCATCTGCTGGCTCTGTCATTAGAAGTTATGAGTCCTGCGCGATGCTTTATCCGCACGGCGAAAAGATAACATCATTCAGGTGTTATACGCGCGCCATCAGGATTTACAACCGCTGCTCCGTAGTCTGCTTTTTGAGACGTAACGTTTACGTACATCCGCGACTGACATGAAATGATGCAACAGTGCCACAGGTTATGGGTTACAACATAAGAAATAGCATTGAGGAAACAGTCATGTATCTACATAAATCAGTTTTTCGACCACTCGGTTTTTTAGTATGCCTGCACTCTCTGGTTGTACCGGCGGCCTTTGCGGCGGACGAGCCAGAGTGTCCGGCGCCTGCAGTGCGTATTGAAGCTGATTCATTTACGCCGCTGACGTCAGAAAACTACGCGACGGCCGAGACCCAATCCCTCTTTTCGGGGCCTTATATTTCGATGATTGCCAAGGCAACCTGTTCTCCTGGGATGGGCGTGTTGATGCACGAGCGTGCGCCTTCTGACCCGAGTCATCGCGCCTTTGCGCGGGTCAATTACGACACTCTTTACTCCTGGATTTTGTTGGATCTGACGTCGCCGGCGACGATCACCATGCCTGAAACGGGCGGTCGCTATCAGTCAGCCCAGGTGCTCAATGAGGGGCACTGGATGCCTTTTGTTGTGACCGAGCCCGGCAGTTTCACCCTGACCCGCGAGAACGCAGGCACGCGCTATGTGCTAGTGGGCTTTAGAACTCAGATGAATATGCAGGACCCAGACGATATTCTGGCAGCTAACAAGCTCCAGGACCTGATTCAGGTGGAGCAGGCGGAGCCCGGGGAAATGGTGTTCACCGATCGCTGGGATAAAGAGGCGATTATGGCCATGCGGAAGGAGCTACAGATTCTGCGTGATGAAAAGGGCTACAAGTCGGAGGACATGTTCGGCAAGCAGGGCGAGATTGACCACGATATGAATAACGTGGGGGTCGCCATCGGTTGGGGTGGTCAACCCAAGGAAGGTGCGGTGTATCTCTTTTACACCCCTGACTCCTCGGAGCACCAAACCCTCACCTTGAGTGGCGTACCTCACGCCGACAACGCGTTCTGGTCAATCACGGTTTATGACGAAGATGGCTTCGTGAATTCAGACCCGTTCAATATGAACAGCAGCTTCGCCAAGCAGGAAGCAAATGGGGATACCGTCCTGAACTTTGGTGGTGATCCAACGGCCGACAACTACCTACCAGTTTATCCAGGATGGAATGCAACTCTGCGGATCTATACCCCGCAGGACAACTACTTTGACGGTAGTTGGGTTAGGCCCGAGCTTCAGGCTGTCGAGTGATCTGTAAACGCTGAGTCTTTGAGAGACACCCGCCCTTGGTACTGGGCGGGATAGCGCAGACGCTGGCGAGTCACCAAAGCAAGGGAGCTATACTCTCGGCTACTGAACCCCTGGAGTTAACGACGTTGGCGCATCCCGTCGCACCATCTGAGGATCTTTTCCCCATTGCTCACTTATCCCGTGAGTCACGGCTTGTTTTCCAAGTCCCAGAGGATCTCGACCGGGCCTGGGAGCTTGGCGTCTTTTATCTCAAGACCCCTGAGGACCTCGATGTAGAGGGTGCCCGGGTATTTGGACGCGGGCTGCTGGCACCAGAGAGCCCCCACCGCCAAATACCGACCTACGGTGAGCTCGAGGGTTTCATTGCCCTTGAGAACAACCAGCAAACCAAGCTCGCACTTCGTCGCCATCGGTGGGACCAACACTATCCCCAAGAGATCGCCCATTTCGGTCGGCAACTCGATGCTATTGGCATCGCCATTATCTCCGAGGTCTTTCGTCGATCGGGCATTCCCGAAGCGCTGTGGGGCCGCGCCTCTGGTGGCTACGCCACAGGCGAGGGCACGGCCTTTCTGAACTTTGTGCACTACGATACCCGGGTGCCGGATTGGGGGCTGCGGCCCCATACTGACTATGGCTTCGTCACCATACTCGATGCCAGCGCCCCAGGCCTGCAGGTCGAGATCGATGGGATATTTTGTGATGTGCCGGTTTTGCCGGACCATCTGGTCATTAACTTTGGTGAGGCACTGTATTTTGTGACCGCTCATGGGGAGCGCACCGTTCGTGCCGTTGTGCACCGCGTAGTGAGCCAGCGAGCAGAGGACCCGGTTCGTCATGGCATCGTCTATTTCGCTAATCCCGACCTGGATGGCACCCTCTGGCAGTTCGACACTCGTGGAGAGGGTAAGGGGAGTTCATCTGTCGAGGATTTGTTCGCCTTCCTCGAAAAAAACCTGACAGAGTAGGGTCAGACACCCCCCCAACCTGATAGCTCTGGCGTTTGTAGCGTTTCTCGGACCTGCAGACAGGTAAGCTGGGGGTCCGTTAGCAAATCTGCATGAATAACACAGCGGATCCTCATAAATGTAACGAATACACGTCATGACAAAAAACCATGCCTAATGGTCGTTGGAGCGGGGGAACTTCCATATAATTCGCGGCCATTGAAAGAGGCGTCACATGGAACTCGATCCCTTTGTACTCTCGCGCATTCAGTTTGCTGCGAACATCACTTTTCACATCCTGTTTCCGACTATTACGATCGGCTTGGGTTGGTTTTTGCTGTTCTTTCGGGTTCGGTTCACCCAAACACAGGACATGTACTGGGAGCACGCCTATAATTTTTGGGTCAAAGTCTACGCGCTGACCTTCGCATTGGGTGTGGTATCGGGTATTACTATGAGCTTCCAGTTCGGCACCAACTGGCCGGGCTTCATGGAACGGACGGGTAACATCGCGGGTCCTCTACTTGGTTACGAGGTACTCACCGCGTTTTTTCTTGAGGCATCCTTCCTCGGGATCATGTTGTTTGGTAAGCAGCGCGTCTCCAATCGCACCCATTTGATTTCAACTTTTCTGGTGGCATTCGGTACCTCGCTGTCGGCCTTCTGGATTCTTGCCCTGAACTCATGGATGCATACCCCCGCGGGATATGAAATCCGCGAGGGTCAATTCTTTGCCGAGAGCTGGGCGGCGATTATTTTTAATCCCTCGTTCCCGTATCGTTTCACCCACATGATGCTGGCAAGTCTGTTGACCTCGGCCTTTCTGGTGGCTGGCGTGTGTGCTTACCGAATCCGAAAAGGCGTGGATGGCCCGGCGACCAAAATGGTACTCAAGTCGGGTATCTACACTGCGGCTATCGTCATCCCGCTGCAGATAATAGCGGGTGACCTTCATGGTCTTAATACCCTCGAGCACCAGCCCGCGAAGGTGGCGGCGATGGAGGCGGTCTGGGAGACCGAGCAAGGCGCTGGCTTTACCGTCATTGGCCTCCCCGATGAAGAAGCTCGTGAAACTCACTTCGCAATCAAGATTCCGTATGCGGCAAGTCTGATTTTGACCCACGAACTAGACGGTGAGGTCAAAGGCCTCAATGATTTTGAGGCCCACCCTCCGGTAGCGCCGGTGTTCTGGTCTTTCCGCGTTATGACTGGTGTTGGCACCCTGATGCTATTGGTATCGTGGTGGGGCGCGTGGCAGCTATTTCGTCGCGACAAGTTGAGCAGCTTGGCGCTGCGTTCGGTATCGCTCATGACCTTCTCCGGCTGGGTGGCCAGCGTTGCAGGGTGGTATGTGACCGAGATTGGTCGCCAGCCATGGATTGTGCAGGGTCTGGTGTCCACGACTGAAGTGGTTGCGCAGCATCCGTCCGCAACGCTCGCGGGCACGCTGTTTGGCTATGTGGGTTTGTATCTGGCGCTGATGATCGCCTACATGAAGGCGCTGCGGATTATGGCGGTGAAGCCGGCCAAATCACTTGAAGAAGACTCGAACCCGCTGGGCACGCCGCTGGTGGGGACCGCTGCGTGAGTGAAGCGCTGCCGCTTTTCTTCGTATCAGCGATGGGTTTATCGCTGCTGCTGTATGTAATTCTTGATGGTTTTGATTTGGGGGTTGGCATGCTGCTGCCCTTCGGCACCGATACTGAGAAAGACGTGATGATTGCCTCCATCGGTCCTTTCTGGGATGCCAACGAAACCTGGATCGTAATGGGCGTAGGTGTGCTGTTGATTGCGTTCCCGAAAGCCCATGGCATTATTCTCACCGCCCTTTATATTCCGGTCACCATCATGTTGGTCGGGCTTATTTTGCGCGGCGCTGCCTTTGACTTCCGGGTGAAATCTGCCGATCACCGACAGCCCATGTGGAATAAACTTTTTGCGCTTGGATCGCTGATGGCGTCCATGGCGCAGGGGTGGATGCTCGGTGCTTATATCACCGGACTCACCGGCGATCCGGTCAGCGTTGCCTTCTCTGTGCTGATTTCCCTTACATTGCCCGCCCTTTACATCATGCTCGGTGGCGCGTGGCTGCTCATCAAGACCGAAGATGAGCTCTTCGATAAAGCCTCCCACTGGTGCCGGCTGGCGCTACCTCCCATGGCCTTTGCGCTGCTTCTGGTCTCTATCGCCACACCTTTGGTCAGTCAGGATATCGCTGATCGCTGGTTCAAACTGCCTGACGCCATCGGTCTGCTACCTATCCCGATGAGCTGTGGCCTGGCCATTTTAGGCATGGATTGGATGCTGCGCCGGCCGCGAGTGCTGCACGCCGGCTATGGTTGGTTCATCTTCGTGGCGCTTATGGTGATTTGCCTGATGGCCGCGATTGGCCTCGCCTACAGCATCTATCCCGATATTGTCATTGGGCGCATGACCCTGTGGGAGGCGGCTGCAGCCACTGAGTCACTGCAATTCATCTTCTGGGGAGCAATCGTGACGCTGCCTGCCATTTTGGGGTACACCCTCTACGTGCACCGCGTGTTTTCCGGGAAGGCGACAGCGCTTTCTTACGACTGAACCCGTGATGTTGCGGTGACGGCCGTAACTGGTCTATTCTCGCGTCACGATGGTGACTGATTCTAAGGCTTCAGTCTGACAATGACGCTTCGCGGCTACAAACAATATGCTCGGTTGGTGCTTTGCGCGGCAATGCTGTTTGTCGTGGGCAATACCGCGCATGCGATCGAGCATGATCCCCTTGGTGGATTTACTCAAAACCACGTTGAGTGCCACCACTGTTCTGTCGAACAATCCGCGGCGACTTCAAGCGCTGTTGTTCACCCCGTCGAAATACTTCACACCGCCGAGACACATTCTCTTGTCGCTGCGGTCCCCGTTGCACCAACTTCTTCCTTCAGAGCTCGTGCCCCTCCTCTCAGCTGACTCTTAATAACCTTAAGTTCACTGAAACCTTATTTTTAGGAGGCGAGCATGCGGCATGCAGCAGCTCTGGCTCTCGTTACTGTAGCGGTGACCCCGTTCACGGTACTTGGCAATGAAGAAACCTTATTAGAAGAGATCGTGGTAACGGCATCCTTTGTCGGCATCAACGAATCGTCCGCCACCCGTCCCATTCACGTATTGGATGGCAAACAAATCACGGAAGCTGGCGTGCAATCCCTTGGGGAGCATGTCGATGGACTGCTCGGAGTTTCTTCCGCGGATTTTGGTGGGGCGGTAGGGCAGCCCATCATCCGTGGGATGAGCGGTAACCGGGTCAAGGTGCTAAATAACGGCACCGTGATCCGTGATGTTTCAGCCCTTGGGCCCGATCATGCGGTGGATGTCAGTCTTAATGACGTTCAGCAGGTGGAAATCGTTCGCGGTCCCTCGGCTCTGTTGTACTCCAACGGTTCCGTTGGTGGCATCGTCAATGTGGTAGATAACACTATCCCCAGGACTGACCTGGAAGGGTTTAGCGGGTCTGTGGGCGCGGAAGCCCAGTCCGTCAACGATGGTGAAGTTGTTGATTTTTCATTGCGAGGAAAAGTTGGTGCCTTGAATCTCACCTATAGCTTTCAGGATACCGACATGGGGAATTATGAAATTCCCACCGGTGCTGTGCTTGATATGCACGACGATCCTCACGATGAGGAGCATGAGGAAGGGCACGAAGGAGAGCATGAAGAGGGGTATGAGGAGGGTCATGGAAACATGGACAAGCTCGCCAACTCTGACGTGTCGACGACGTCCCACCGGTTTGGTGTTTCTACCACTGGCGACTGGGGATATGTTGGTCTGTCCTATAGCGACTTAAGCAGCACCTATGGAATCCCCTTCCACTCAGAGGCCGCCCATGAGGAACATGGAGACGACCATGAGGGTGAACATGAGGGCGAGCATGAAGAAGAGCACGAGGGTGAGCATGAGGAGCGTCATGGAGAACACGGCGAGGAGCGTATTTTTTCCGATACTCAGTCAGAGATCATTGCGCTGAACGGCTCGTTCAACACCGGTCTTCCTTTACTGAACTCCATCGATTTTGCAGTCAAGAATACAGACTACGAGCTCACCGAACAGCACGCTGAAGGTGAACAGGAAGAAGGCCATGAGGACCATGATCACGCTGAGGGTCCCACCGTATTCAGCAATGAAGCTACTGAGGTGTCCGTATCCTTAGACCTCAGCGAGGATGAGCGTATTCGCCGGGTTGTACTCAACTACGCCGAGGAAGAAATTTCTATCGTTGGAGAAGAGGCCTTCATGGCACCAGTTGATTCCACCGAGACAACCCTCGGCTTTTTTAGCTCCGATGACTTGGGTTTCGCTACGCTTGATTTTGGTCTTCGTTACGATCTTGTCGATCGAGATGGATTCGTAGCAGAGACGCATCATGAAGAAGGTGTTGAAGGGGGTCACGAAGGTGAGGACGAGCATGAGGGTGACCACGATGATCACCATGAAGACGAGATCGTGTTTGATCCAGCATCCTTCAGTGACGAAGTCTTTAGTGCTGCAGCAACTTTGCGGCGAGACCTTGGTCAGCATGCCTCGCTGTCACTTGGACTAGCCAGTGTGAGCAAGACGCCCTCGGCGGTCGAGTTGTTTATGAACGGAGAGCATTTGGCCAGCAGCCGATACGAGATAGGTGACGTTAATCTCGATACCGAGCGCTCAAACAACATTGATCTAGCCTTTAATTTCGATTTGCACGGTTGGTTCGGCTCTGCCTCCGTTTACTACAACCGGGTCGATAATTATATCTACCTCCGTGATGAGCTTGAGGAGGAGCATGAGGCCCGCATGGATGAGGCTCATGAAGGTGAGCATCACGAAGAAGGGCACATTGATCATGGAGGTCTGATCTTATCGGAGTACAGCCAGCAGGATGCGGAATTCAGCGGGTATGAGATAGAGATCGGTAAGCGTTTTGAACTCCCTCGTGGTGAGCTTGAGTTCACGCTGGGCCGAGATGAAGTTAATGCAGAGTTTACTGCTGGCGGTGACGTGCCGCGCATCGTGCCCGCACGAAATATGTTTATCGCGCGTTACATGCTTGAGGATTTCTCCGCCAAGCTGCTGGTAAAGGATGTGGAAACACAAACCAACGTGGCTCCCGGTGAGTCAACCACTGACGGCTTTACATTAGTGAATGCGGATGCATCGTGGTCCTATGGTTTCAACGATTCAACGCGCTTGACCTTGACAGCCTTCGCCCGGAATCTGACCGATGAGGTGGCGCGCAATCACGCGTCGTTTGTGAAGGATCAGGTGCCACTGCCGGGCCGCAACCTGGGGGTGCGAGTTCGCCTCGAATTTTGACTGAGTTTCGAAAAAGCTCAAATGCATAAATTGTCAAAAGAAGACAAGTTTGGATTTCACTTGATAGGGTTGGCGGCGTGAGTACTTTCGTTTCTGCATCCGTCGACGGCTTCAAACGCTGGTTTGATTTCAAGGGCAGGTCTTCGCGATCTGATTTTTGGTATTTCATGCTGCTGTTTATTGGGTTGTACATCATCGTCGCTGTCGTCGATCAACATCTCGTCAGCGCAACAGTGGACATCCGCGACCTCCCGTTGGGCCGTTACATACCCATGGGGATGGTTGACCCCGAGGTGGGTGCGTTGGTGCTGATGTACCGACCCGTGATGGCTATCCCGACATTAGCGGTCACGGTAAGGCGACTACACGACGTAGGTAAGTCTGGCTGGTGGTGTGTTCTTTGGGTGCTGCCCTTACCGGTGGTCGGCTGGCTTTATCTCATACCCTTGCTCTACAAACCCTCCCGAGCCTGATTAGGGGTTCTTGAACAAAAAGCTGTTTCAGGTCGGCAGGACCAGGCGGATTCGAACCGCACAGTAATTTTTTGACTCTTTGGTCAGTTTGAACTCAATCAAAGACGTGACTATTTGCCAAGTAGTTTACGGTGCCACTGGTTTTTCCTCGGACGCGGCCCTGGAGTCTTCAATGCCAACCAGCTCCTCTACTACACCCAGGGCCAACTGTAGATCTCCATCGTCCCGACAACGGTGCCAGCGGCTAAGCAGATCGACGATTTGATTGTGCATATATAGCTTCTCTGCCGCGAGCAACGTGTCGCGGAGTTCGCAAGAATTCATAATGTCCCCCACTGCGTCGCTGCGCAGTCATAGTCAAATTAACTCTACGATAGTCGAGTTGGCCTGCCAGAGCAGAAACCCACGTAGCTATCCGCCACAAATCTCCGCCAGATGCAGAGCTCCATGGGCCTATTTTTTTTGTTGTCCGTGTGTTGTGGGCTTCCCGCGGCCCATAGGATCTAGCCCAGATACCCCAGATGGTATTTGGTTGATTTCGTGGCCAGCTCTTAGAAACACTTTCGTTTCCTCAGCTATCGCGTCACGCATCGCTTTAGACGACGGCTTTTGAGTTTTCTTCTTTATCACTTTGGTCGGTTTTCTCAGTTCTTCTACAGCGTTT
>CAXPOA010000082.1:0-3791 GCA_964218505.1 Luminiphilus sp. | reverse complement strand
CCATTGGGAACTGCAGACTTGAGCTACTGGCCAACCGTCTTAACTGCGACAAGCGAACCTTGCAGCGGAGACTCGACAAACAAATTGGACAGCAATTTCAGGGTCTGGTGAATGAGTCGCGAGACGAGCTTATTTTTCCCATGCTCGAAAGCCGCGTTTTTCCAATCAAGGTGATCGCTTCCCACGCGGGCTTCTCCAACGCCGGCAATTTCTCGCGCTATTTTAACGGGCGTTTTGGCTGTTCTCCGGTGGAGTGGCAAGAGCTAGAGTTTGATCGCAAAGGAAAGTAGTTCCGATCGCAGTAAGGCGGCAAGCCATAGCGGACCTACTGCCAACCCCGTTCAAGTTGCTCCTGAGTTAGCACCCGAGCAACGCTGCCGTCATTATTGAGCTGTTCAACGAGTCGCCCGTCGTCAGTCTTCAAATGAAATAACACCAACGCGCCATCTGGCCCGGCAAATTCTCTGTGCACATGGTGGTCTTCCGAGTGGGCATAGTCACCCGCGCTGCGTACGTGAGTTGACATCACTTCATTGCCCTCATATGCGATGACATGCAGTTCGCCCGAGATGACCAAGGAGGTTACTGCGCACAGGTGCCGGTGAAAGTGGCAAAACGCATTGGGTTCCCACCGATACAATATATCGATCGTGCCATCGCTGCGCGAGCCCAGCAAAGCACCGGCGTAGTCGATGTCTTCTTCACTGTCAGAATGATCAACGACACGTCTCCATTCGAGGTCGCGGGCATTATCTATTGTTAACATGGGTCCTCCTTTTGGCAGTCAAGCATCGAAACTGCATGTCACCAATTTTAGGGGTATTACTCGGTTAGGGAATGCCTTTATGGACTAGCTGACGCCTTTTGAGCTATTCCAAAAGCGACAGTTACCAGTGGATTAACCCGACAGTAGATGGCTAGCCAGCGCAGTTTTTTTTTGTGGGTGTCAGATGAGCCCCGTCTGGGATACGCTCGTAGCTCACCCAAATTACTAGGGGTCTGCATCAATGGGATTTTTTGTCTGGCACCGCGAGCAGGTTGATTCTTGGCAACGGATTCTGAAGCTCGACAGCTATCAGCTTCTTTGGATTGCGTTTTTCAAAGGCTTGATCGTTGGCGCTCTAATCTGTTGGTTGTTCGGCTAATATGCCGTGTCCGGGAATGGCGGGAGGTTCTGGCGTTATAAAGGGCCCATCGATACAGATGCGTCGCCCGTCGGGGGATGCACAGGCGCCGCAAATGCCAACGCCACATTTGGTTCTGTAATCGATCGCGCTGTGAATTTGATGCGCGAGGCCGACGCCCCTCTGGACGTCCTCCGCCGCGTGAATCATGGGTGCTGGTCCGCAATTGTAAAACCAGACCGACTCTCGCTCTTCATCGCTCAAAGTAGCCAGGTGATCTGCTAGCGCCTCTGTCACTCTGCCGTGAAAGCCTGCGCTGCCATCATCAGTGGCTACGGTAACCGCGGCGATATCACGGCACTCCTCCAGAAAATACAGGCGATCTGCCGTTCGTGCGCCAGCAAAGATATGTGCAGGTTTTTCTCTGGAGCCGAAATCCCGTGCAATCTGGTATACCGCGGCCAGGCCAGTACCACCGGCAACGCAGATAATTGTTGCGTCATCAGGAGGCTGGACCGGCGTGCCATAGGGACCACGAATATATATCTGTGAACCAGGCTCTAGCTGGTAGCAGGCATGAGTGAACTCGCCTACGTCGATAACGGCGAATCGAAGGGGGCTGTCAGTCAGGCAGGAAAAGGGCTTTTCGCCAACGCCGGGAATCCAGATGAAAACATATTCGCCGGCTTGCACGTTCACCGATTCTTCGCAGGTAATCACGGTAATGTCGTCACAGACCGGTTCATTGGCCACCACGGTGACCGGACGGAAATCCATTGAGAGATCGTAGCGGATAAGCGTCTCTGCAGTTGCTGTGCCTTTATCAAGATCTGCTTCGAGACACTGAAAGTAATTGCCTATGTCTTCGGTATCCATGCCGCTTAGGGCTGACCCGATCCCGACGATGGAGGCTCCACTATGCATGGCGGCCTCGACATCGGCGGCACTCGAGAGACCGCCACAACCGATAATAGGTTTATCGGTGATCGCCCTGAGTTCTCGGATGGCTTTCATCGCCGTAGGCAGCACGCCTTTTCCTGACATGCCCCCAACGCCATTTGATAACACCGGAGCGCCATGACTCTCGGTATACCCCGGGCCTGAGGTGTTAATCGCACACAGACCGTCTGCACCAGCGCGGAGAGCGGCTTTACCAATACTGGCAATGTCCGCGACGTTGGGCGTCAGTTTGGGGATAACGGGAAGGGCTACCGCCTTTTTTACTGCGGCAACAATGTCGTAGACCATATCGGGATCCTGTCCCATGGCCATGCCATACCCCGCAGCATGTGGGCAGGACAAATTGAGTTCAAATCCGTCGGCCACGGGCTCCAGAAGGCGCGCTACCTCTATAAATTCCTCGATACTGCCGCCAAAGATTGACACCAGCAAGAAGCGGTCTGAAGGGACCTTGAGCTGCCCCAAGGCCTCCAGGGACGCGTGGGCGCCGGGATTGGTAAGACCAACGGCATTGACGAAACAGCCGGGTGCAAACTGACTGTACACCGGTTCCCTGTAGCCAGCCCGGGGTTCCAGACCAATACTTTTGGTCGTAACAACGCCAACCGATGGCACATCGCGAATGAATCGCTGGATGATACTGGGCGCTGTCGTGACGATCCCTGAGGGTATGGTGAATCGGCCGCTTACTTGCTTGCCGAGGAATTCGTAGGGCACGGGAGGTTCCTTGGAAATTTGTCCGATTATACGGGTCTTGCCTTAGGTGCCACAAAAGGTTCGATGAATTTCCTCGTCTTTTTTGGGGCAGGCCGCCCACTCGGTATCGTTCGGCTCCCAGTGGAAGGGTGCTTGCCAGCGCCCACCCAGGCTGGTTATCAGTGTCTTGTCGCCCTGCTCAGCCTGCGCAATCGCGCGTGCTACAAGGTGATTTCGAGGAATCACGACGGGATTACTCTGTGCCATGCGCTCGAGCGCGCCCTCGCTATAGTCTGCTCTTGCCGTCCAAGTGCTGTGCCAGGCTTCAAGCGCGGGTGAAGGGATAAAGAGATCGGGTAGAGGGGTGTGATCAAGGCTTCCGGTTGCGGTTTCGGTTAACCATCGGAAGGCGAGGGTAAAGTCATGTTGATTTTCTTGCAGCAGGGTGAAAAACCCATCGATTAGAGGCTGATCAGCCGCTGATATCGAGTCAAAGCCAAACTTGGCGGCCAATAATCCGGAATAAACGTCTGTGTACTGCTGGGGAAACGCGTCGACCACGCCTTGAGCAAACCCAAGGGCACTTTCCTCGCTGTCGTCGAGCAGGGGTAGAAGACACTGGGCCAAGATACTCAGGTTCCAATGGGCGATTGCCGGCTGGTTAGCAAAGGCATAGCGCCCACCAGTATCGATGGAGCTGAATACCTTGTTGGCTGTGAAGTTATCCATGAAGGCGCAGGGCCCGTAATCGATAGTTTCTCCGCAGAGCAACATGTTATCGGTATTAAGGACGCCGTGGATAAAACCGATGGACTGCCACCTCGCCACGAGACTCGCTAGCCGCTTCCCCATTCCGCTTAGGAGGGAGCGGGCTGCGGCTTGAGTTTCCGAGAGACCATCGCCGCGAGAGGTTTCGGGGTAGTGGCGCTGCGCGACGTAGTTGACCAACGTTTCCAGCCCTTCACCGCGCTGTGTCATTGCAAAGTACTGCACCGTGCCAATGCGTAAGTG
>CAXPOA010000081.1:0-4312 GCA_964218505.1 Luminiphilus sp. | reverse complement strand
ATTGCCGAAGGTGGCCATGCGCGATGAGTGGCAGTCTCTCGAAATCGTGTTGCGAGGCTTGGAAAATCATCCTCATGTGCAACGAATGAATTTGTCTATTGATTACGCTAATGCCTGGGAGGTTTCGTTTCACCTTGTGCAGCTACTGCCATTCGAAGAGTCGATCAAATATGAACTTCTCGGCATTGAAGATATTGACTCCCTGGTCGCAGAACTTGACGTTTTGCTTAACCAGATATCGGGAGAGCATTGATTCATAAAGCGTATCGTTCTAACGTGAGTGGAAAGAAATTCAGAACTCGCAAATCATCCTAATCTGAGGGCGGCCATATGTATGATCTAGTCATCAAGGGAGGTACCGTTGTTGACGGTCGCGGTGGTGATCCTTTCCCTGCGGATGTGGCCATTGTGGCTGACAAAATCGTGGCGATTGGTTCAGATCTTGGCGATGGCCATGAGGTGATCGATGCCACCGGCTGTCACGTAACCCCTGGCTTTGTCGATATTCATACCCACTACGATGGTCAGGCAACCTGGGACCAGGAAATGGCGCCATCCTCATGGCATGGGGTAACAACGGTAGTCATGGGTAACTGCGGTGTAGGGTTCGCGCCAGCAGCACCCGACCGTCATGAGTGGCTTATCGGGCTGATGGAAGGTGTCGAAGACATACCCGGGTCAGCGCTCTCGGAGGGCATGCCGTGGACCTGGGAAACTTTCCCCCAATACCTCGACGCTTTGGAGCAGCTTCCCCGAGCGGTCGATGTGGCCACCCAAGTGCCCCACGGTGCGGTAAGAGCCTACGTGATGGGCGATAGGGGTGCGTCCAATGAAGCACCCACCGAGACAGACATAGCGCGCATGTCCGCCATCGTTGAAGAGGGCTTGCGAGCCGGAGCGCTGGGCTTTTCAACCTCCCGTACCGTGTTGCATAAATCGATTGACGGCGAATTGGTTCCCGGCACGACTGCAACGGAGGAGGAACTCATTGGCATCGGGCGTGCCATGGGAAGAGCAGGCCACGGTGTATTTGAGTTGGCCAGCGACCTGCTGCCCGAATGGAATGAATTTGACTGGATGGGCGATTTGAGCCGAGAGACGGGGCTGCCAGTGAGCTTTACGGCACTGCAGTCACCCTTGAAGGCGCTGTCTTTTGAACAGCAGATAGCGACCATGCGCAGGGAAAATGAGGCGGGTGCAAACATCAAAGCACAGGTATCCCTTCGAGGTACCGGCCTGGTTCTAGGCTGGCGAGCGACTTTCCATCCCTTTTCTTTCAAACCCAGCTGGCTGGAGATAGCCGAGCTATCCTGGGAGGAACAGCTCCAGCATTTGAGAGATCCAGTGTTTAAAAAGCGACTGCTTGCCGAGCCCAGCGAACTTCCCGATACCGATCTCAGACTACTGGGAGAGCTCATGACGGTGGCTTGGCAAATGCAGTATCCGATGAACGATGGATTCAACTATGAGCCCACTCCCGCAGAGTCAGTTGCGGCTCTGGCCGCTGCGAATGAGCAAGACCCGGCTGAATTTGCCTATGAAAGTTTGATGGCAAATGAGGGGCAAGGTTTTATCTACTTTCCGCTACTTAATTACGCCGATGGCAATCTCAATTTTCTCGAGCCGATTCTGCAGTCGCAGGATTGCGTTAATTCTTTATCTGACGGCGGTGCGCACTGTGGAACTATCTGCGATGCCGCGGCGCCGACCTTTTTGTTGCAGCACTGGGTTCGGGACAGATTGGGATACAGGTTATCGCTTGCAGACGCCGTAAAGAGACAGTGTGCCGATACCGCGGCCATGTACGGAATGCTAGACAGAGGAGTGATCGAGGAGGGGTATCTGGCTGACTTGAATGTCATCGATATGAGCTCCCTGACGTTAAATCTTCCCTGGGTAGCCCACGATTTACCGGCGGGGGGAAAGCGCCTGCTGCAAGATGCAGAGGGATATCGGTTTACAGTCAAATCCGGTCAGATCACCTTTCGGGACGGACACTATCAAGGCAAGACTCCGGGCGGGCTTATTCGAGGTCCTCAGTCGAGCCCGTCCACTGCCAGCCGCCAAGTAGCTGCCAGCGATTGACGATCAGGCAGAACAGCTCGGCTGTTTTGAATGCATCGTAGGCGGCCGAGTGTGCCTCACTGTTGTTGAAGTCCAATCCAGCTCGCTTGCAGGCCTGTGCCAGTACGGTATGACCAAAAGCGATGCCTGCCGCGGTAGCGGTATCAAAGTGAGAAAAGGGATGGAAGGGATTGCGCTTTATCTCGCAGCGATCATTTGCGGCGTTGAGAAAACCCGCGTCGAAGTGGGCGTTGTGTCCTACCAGAATGGCCCGGTTGCATCCGGCGTTTTTTACTTCTCTCCGCACGTGCGCATAAAGCTCGCCTAGCGCAATCTCCTCTGGCACCGCATTGCGGAGTGGATTCTCAGGATCGATTCCCGTGAACTCCAGCGCAGAGGGCTCAAGGTTGGCACCCTCAAAGGGCTCGATGTTGAAGGTAATCGTCTCGCCGGGAGACAGAAGCCCCTCATCATCAATCTGTACAAAAGTGGCAGCGATCTCCAGTAGGGCGTCGGTCGATGCCTGGAAGCCACCTGTTTCCAGATCAACGATAACCGGGAGAAAACCGCGGAAGCGATCTTTGATCTGGGGGTTATCGATATTGGTCACTGACGGATGCGCCAGTGAAGGAGTTCGCCCGCTCGCAGTGGAATCAGGGTCTCGTCCCCCATGATATAGGTGCTGGGGACAGTATGGCTCTTCTGGACCAGTGTGATGGTGTCTGTATTTCTTGGTAAGCCATAAAAATCCGCGCCAAAGTGACTGGCAAATCCCTCGAGCAGAGGCAGCGCACCCTCGGACTCAAACACTTCTGCGTACAGTTCGATGGCAGCATGCGCGGTATAGCAGCCCGCGCAGCCGCAGGCACTTTCCTTCGCAGCTCTTGAATGAGGCGCTGAGTCGGTGCCCAGAAAAAAGCGCGGGTTTCCGGAGGTGACTGCTTTGCGAAGAGCCTCTTGATGAGTGTTTCGTTTCAAGATGGGCAGGCAGAAGTAGTGTGGTCGGACCCCGCCTACCAACAGATCATTTCTGTTGTACAGCAGATGATGTGCCGTCACGGTGGCAGCAACTCCCTCTCTGGCGCCTACAACAAAGCTGACCGCATCAGCGGTGGTAATGTGTTCAAAGACAACCCGGAGCCCAGGAAACTCTGTGACGAGTTTGCTCAGATATTTATCGATAAAGGCTTTTTCCCGATCGAAGATGTCAATGTCGCTTTCGGTCACTTCCCCGTGTATCAGCAGGGGGAGGCCGTGCTTTTCCATTGCCTCAAACACGGGGTAGAGGTGTGCCAAGTCGTTGACTCCCGCGTCCGAATTTGTAGTGGCTCCCGCGGGATACAGTTTGATGCCGTGAATATGGGGTGAGTCCGCGGCCTCGATCACGTCATTTGTACTCGTTTTGTCCGACAGGTAAAGGATCATCAGTGGTTCGAAGCTTTGGTGCTGAGGTAGTCGTGCCGCTAGGATCCTCTGCCGATAGGCCATGGCGGCTGCGGTGTTGAGCACAGGGGGAACCAGGTTGGGCATGACAATCGCCCGTTGCGCCCAGCCAGCGACGTCATTCACTGTTTTGGGCAGCGCTTTGCCGTCACGGAGGTGTATGTGCCAGTCATCAGGCTTCGCAATGGTCAGGGTTTTCATAAGGCCTTCCGCAGTGGAGCCGCCATTCTAGCAGGGTTAACTGGGCATTCTGTTCCTGCGGGCGTAAAATAGCGACCTTTGGTTCTCATCCACCCAGTTTGGAATTCAATATGTCCTCTGTGAACAAAGTAGTGCTGGCCTATTCTGGAGGCCTAGATACCTCCGTGATTGCCCGCTGGCTGCAAGAAACCTACCAATGCGAGGTCGTCACCTTTACCGCCGATATTGGACAGGGTGAGGAGGTAGAACCGGCCCGGGCGAAGGCGGAGTCCCTGGGCATCAAGGAAATTTTTATTGAAGACCTGCGCGAAGAGTTCGTCCGGGATTTTGTTTTTCCTATGTTCCGCGCCAATACTATTTATGAGGGTGAGTATTTATTGGGAACATCGATCGCCCGACCCCTCATCGCCAAGCGATTGGTGGAGATTGCTAACGAGACAGGTGCCGATGCCATTTCCCATGGGGCCACGGGTAAAGGCAACGACCAGATCCGGTTCGAGTTGGGGGCTTACGCTCTTAAGCCTGGAATTCAGGTAATAGCGCCTTGGCGCGAGTGGAGTCTCGGATCAAGGGAGTCATTGATGGCGTATTGCGCAGAGCATGA
>CAXPOA010000080.1:0-7193 GCA_964218505.1 Luminiphilus sp. | reverse complement strand
GGGTGAGAGGAACACCAACCATGATGATCAGACTCAACTTTAAATTGGTGATCATCATCATGGTAAGTGCACCGATCAGAGACAAAGCATTGCGTGCAGCTAGACTCACCGACGACCCGATGAGTGTCTGGAGCAACGTAGTGTCGGTGGTGAGACGGGACATAATCTCTCCCGCCTGATTGCGTTCAAAGAACTCGGGCTGGAGGCCAACCAGGTTGTGGAAGACAGCACTCCTTAGATCAGCGCTGACACGCTCTCCAAGCCAGCTGACCAGATAGAATCGGGTCATGGCACCGAGCGCCATTCCCACACCAACCGCAAAAATAAATCCTATGGCTTTGCGTAAGCCCTCGTCATTGGCGCTCGCAAACCCATCATCAATCAATATTTGCACTCCATAACCCAGAGAGAGTTGCATGAGTGCAGTAGCGATAAGCGCCACGCTAGCAGCGACAAGTCGTAGCTTGTGTCGCCAAAGAAAGCCTAATAGTCGGCGCAGAGGCTTGTAGCGACGGCCAGCGCCTGTCGGCAGCGCGGAAGTAGTGAGGTCTGATTGAGCATTCATATAAGGGGTGACCTCAGATCTTCATCGCTGAGATCCGTCTTGGTTCTTGGCGTCATCGGTCAGCTACCCGACTGGCGCTTGTCCAGCGCTTTGCCGAAAAAAATGCCTAATTCAAAAAGTAGCCACATAGGGATGGCAAGGAGCGATTGAGAGATAACGTCTGGTGGAGTGAGAAGCATGCCTGCGATAAAGCAGCCGACGATGATCCAGGGTCGTTTTTTTGCCAGCGATTCGGCGGTTGTCACGCCACTCCAGATGAGGATGACAGCGGCTATCGGAATTTCGAAGGCAACACCAAATGCAAAGAAAATCTTGAGCACGAAATCGAGATAGCGATTGATATCAGTCATTACGGTAACGTCTGTCGGCGCGACGCTGGTGAAAAACGCAAAGATAAGCGGGAAGACGATGAAATAAGCAAAGGCGGCTCCCGCGTAAAACAGCACAACACTGGAGGCGAGCAGTGGGAAGGCTATTTTCTTTTCGTTGCGATACATGCCCGGCGCTACAAACGCCCAAACCTGAAAAAGAATGTAGGGAATGGCGACAAAGATAGCGGTGACCAGCGTCAGCTTGAAAGGGGTTAAAAAAGGAGAAGCCACCTCGGTAGCGATCATGCTGGACCCCTCGGGTAAAAGATCCCTTAAGGGTTGAGATACGATCCCATAAATCTCGTTCGCAAAGGGAAACAAGACAATAAACGCGATCAGCACTGCCAGAACTGCCCGCAACAATCGGTCGCGTAACTCCGCAAGATGGCTAATAAGCGGTTGCGGTGTGTCCTCAATCAGGTCATCGGTCACGGCTGGTTTTTGACCTTTTCGTCGTTGGGATTACCAGCCGTATCGTGCTGACTGAAGAGGTCGGCATTAACGTCCATCTCGTGGGATTGAACTGCTCTTTCAGCCTGATGGAACTGTTCTTTCACGGGGGCAGTGAGATCATGGAACTGCTTTTCGAGATCGCTGGCACTGGCTTTAAGCTCCCGCATGACCTCGTCATTATGCAGTTCGCGCTGAATGTCTGTCCTTACTTCATCGAAGCTTCTTCTTATGCGTTTTATCCAACGTGTGGTTATTCGAACGGCGTCAAGAAACTGATCGGGCCCAAAGACAAGGAGCCCAACTACGCTGATGAGCAGTAGCTCAAAGAAACCAATGTCAAACACGAAAGCTAGGCCGTTTACTTTGTGAGATCGTTGTCCGAATCGGCTTCACGCTGCTGAGTAGCCTCATCTGCATTATCAGTATCTTTGATGCTCTTTTTGAATCCTTTAATTGCGCTACCAAGATCACTGCCAATGTTTTTTAGGCGCGACGTGCCGAATAGCATGACCACAATGGCCAAGATAATAAGAAGTTGCCAGATACTGATGCCACCCAAACCCATAATATGCCTCTCTCTCGTTGTTTTTATCGCGGCGATGCCAGCGATATTATTCTTTTGATCGGGATTGCTTTTCCGTCAAGCCTGATATGCCCATACGTGCCCCCAAAGCGTCTAAAACCTCTTCATGGCTGAGATTCAGGTGAGTGAGCATGACCATGGTGTGAAACCAGAGGTCTGCAACCTCGTCGACTAGGGCACTTCTGCTGGCATCGGTATTCTCAAAGTCTTTTGCCGCGAGGACAACCTCGGTCGCCTCTTCACCGATCTTTTCTAAAATCTTGTTTAAACCTGTGTCGTAAAGGGAGGCGACATAAGAATCATCAGGAGCTGCCGTCCGACGCTCTTCGAGGGTTGCTTGCAGTGCGCTGAGTACATCAGTCATGTTCAGCCTCGCTCCAGAACCCATGTGTCCCCCGAGGGTTCGTAAAAGAAACAGGTGGGGCGGCCGGTGTGACAGGCGCCTGCTCCAATTTGGTTCACCTTGAGCAACAAAGTGTCCCCGTCGCAGTCGAGACGAATGTCGACGAGCTCTTGAATATTGCCTGAGGTCTCCCCTTTGCGCCACAACGCCCCACGGGATCGGGACCAATAAACCGCTCGACGTTCCTTTAGTGACAGGGACAGTGCCTCCGCGTTCATCCATGCAAGCATTAATACCTCGCCGCTGGTGGCGTCCTGAGCGATCGCGGGCAAAAGGCCCTCTTTATTCCAGCGGGGGTCGATGGTTTCGTCAATGTTGGCATCGGTTTTCATGGGTACAGTATGCCAGACCTAGCGCTTTAAACTCAGTAGCACGCTTACAGCGAGGACGGCGGCCCCGATTAGAGTGGGCCACACGGCTTGAGCGCCGAGTTGATCGCCCAAAATAGCGCCGATACCCGCAGCACCGGCGATGAGGATCGCGCCATTGTTGCCTCGGCTGGCAGGTTCAGCTGTGGACTCTTTTTCGAGCGCTTTGATCAATAACTCCGGAAGTTGTGGCAGCATCTCCATCCAGTAGGGCATTTCCCGCTGCAGTTTTTTCAAGATGTTTTGCGGTGCATAGCGCTCCGCCAGCCAGCGCTCGAGAAAGGGCTTTGCTGTGTCCCATAAATTAAGCGTGGGATAAAGCTGTCTACCTAACCCCTCTATATTCAAGAGGGTTTTCTGAAGTAACACCAATTGGGGTTGGACTTCCATATTGAAGCTGCCGGCGGTTCTGAATAGGGAGACGAGCATGTGTCCAAAAGAGATTTCCGAGAGCGGCCGTTCAAAGATAGGTTCGCAAAGCGTTCTCATGGCGGTCTCGAATTCCCCAATCGGGGTGTCTTGAGGCACCCAACCGCACTCAACGTGTAGCTTTGCCACCAGTCGATAATCCTGCTGAAAAATAGCGAGCAGGTTGCGGGCCAGGTAGTAAAGATCTGACTCCTCTAGCTGTCCAACAATGGCACAGTCAACCGCAAGGTATCGTGGGTCTTTCGGATCGGTTGCATCTACAAAGATATTACCTGGGTGCATGTCTGCGTGGAAAAAGCTGTCTCGAAAAACCTGAGTAAAAAACGTTTCCACACCGCGCTCCGCTAATAGCTTTAGATCAACGCCCCGCTCATTCAAGGCCGTTATATCTGATACGGGTATGCCATGAATGCGCTCGCTGACCATCACCTGACGAGAGGTGTGAGACCACATGACCTGCGGTACGTATACCAGGTCACTGTTGTGAAAATTACGCCGAAGCTGAGAGGCGTTGGCAGCCTCCCGCCTGAGATCGAGTTCACCCAGAATAGTTCGCTCGTAGTCCTCGGCAACTTCTGTGGGGCGGAGTCGTCTACCATCTCTAAACAGCCTGCCCAGCCATTTGGCGACAAATTTGATGAGCTTTATATCCTCCTTTACCACAGTGCCAATATTGGGGCGGAGTATTTTTACAACCACAGATTCTCCACTGTGCAGCGTTGCTCCGTGGACTTGCGCGACAGAGGCAGCGGCCAGGGGTGTGTTATCGAAGGAATCAAAGAGGGTATCAACAGATCCCCCAAGCTCTTTTTCGATGATTGCTATCGCGTTCTCAACGGGGAAGGCTGGAACCTGATCTTGAAGTTTTGCCAGTTCGTCGGCGATATCCTCCGGGAGGAGATCCCGTCGCGTGGACAGCAGTTGACCAAACTTGATGAACACCGGACCCAGAGACTCGAGGGCTTCGCGAAGCCGCTGTCCTCTGGGGATGTCCAACGATACCGTGGCTCTCGGTCCGACGATTGCTAGTAGTCGGGTCAGGGGCACTCGTCTCGATTCGGGTAATAAAAGATCCAGCCTGTGGCGACGTGCTGTTCTAACGACGGCGGCGACTCGTCTTATCACGGCTTAACTTCCCCGATTCGCCTGAAAAGCTTTTGCAACCGGCCTTGCAGCCGATCTACGCGCAACCCCAACTGCTCAATTTGCTCGTAAAAAGCGTCGAGCTCTGCGGCAGGAGGGGTTAGTCGCCCCTCCTCAAGAATAAATTCAGAAAGTTGTCGTCTGAAGCTGCCGGCACTGGCCTTGCCCCATCGAAACAGGCCCCGGAGCATCACCGCCAACTGATGGCCCACTACGTCGCCCAAGGTATCGACGAGGGGGGCCTCCCAATCGAGATCCATGGTGGTAATGATCTGTTGCACCGCAATGAGGGGAGCGGTATTGCCTACAAGCTCAAGACCACCATTTATTAGTGCAGCCGCGGGGTCTTCTGCCGTGGCGAGCCCTATGAAATCTTCCAGGGAGCCCCGCACTTTTGTATCCATCGCGCGCTCACAGTAGTGGGTCAGGTGCAGCTCTCCGGATGATTCAACAATGGCAGTGATCGCCACTTCCGGGGACGTACACTCGATACCAATCACGGTACCAGCGAGATCTCCAAGGTCGCGCTGGGCCACCGGGGCAAGCGATAGCCCCTTATTGATCGTGGTTTCCACCGCAGCGAGCACTGCAGTGATCACTGCCGGATCGTGATCTCTGGACATGGCTACGCTTTGATGCCCTTGTGAACCGCTACGATACCTCCGGTCATGTTGTGGTAATCGCAATTTACGAATCCAGCATCCTCCATCATTTCAAGCAGAGTTTCCTGATTCGGATGCTTGCGAATGGATTCAGCGAGATAGCGATAGCTGTCCTCGTCGTTGGCGACCAGCTTGCCCATCAGTGGCAATATTCGGAACGAATATAGGTCATAGGCATTTTCCAGGAGAGCATTGGTAGGCTTCGAGAACTCAAGTACGAGCAGTCGGCCACCGGGCTTTAGAATCCGCTCCATGGACCTCAGCGCTTTGTCTTTGTCGGTAACATTACGAAGCCCGAAGGCAATGGTGATGCAGTCAATACTGTTGTCAGGAAAAGGTAGCGCCTGAGCATCACATTGGACAGTATGGATATTACCTGAGGCACCTTTGTCCATCAGTCGGTCGCGGCCAACCTTTAGCATGGAGTCGTTTATGTCGGCCAGAATAACTTGTCCCGTGGGGCCAACGAGCCTAGAGAATTTTGCGGCTAGATCCCCGGTACCTCCCGCGATGTCGAGTACGGTTTGTCCGTCCCGAACCGCGCTCAACTCGAGAGTAAAGCGCTTCCAAAGCCGGTGGATGCCTGCAGACATTAGATCGTTCATCAGATCGTAGCGACTGGCGACGGAATCAAAGACACCGCGCACTAATTTTTCCTTGTCCTCTCGAGGGACCTCCCGATAGCCAAAATGGGTTGTATCGGGATTTTCAACAGAGTCTTGCTGGTTGTCGGTCATGGTAGTGCCTGAATTGATGACAGCCGTGCATTGTAACCGAGGGAGTGACAGGTTGCGTTGTCCAAATTCGCCCTGCCAGGACATGGGCTGGTTATCCAGCCGCTCGTGCCCATGGCCCTGTGTTTCAGCCTGATATCAGGGTTGGAAATGGAGGACCTGCGTGTCCGGGTCCCGGGATTTTCCTGCCTCGGCAAGTTGCCGCAAGTAACGTTGCCAGTGGCGCTCTTTATGCTGCAGTAAGTCTTTGAGGTATTCCCAGGTGTATATGCCACTGTCGTGCCCGTCATCAAAAATGAGTTGAACCGCGTAGTGGCCTGCCTGTCTGATATCGACAATGGCGACTTTTTTCTTGCCGACCTGTAACACTTCCTGTCCTGGCCCATGTCCCCGAACCTCGGCTGAGGGGGAGCATACGCGGAGTAACTCTGCAGTTAACTCGCCTTCGGTGCCGTCGACGAACGTTAGTGCTAATACGCTGCGCGAGCGCGAATAGTGAATGTTTGCTATCTCAGTCATTGGCCATACCTTGAGCGTCTGCGAAGTCGCATGTGATCCCTAGGGATTTCGAGGCCGCTTCAAGAGCAGGGTATCGATTGACTGTTGTGCGGTAATTGACCGGGCCCGCGCCATAGCGGAACGGGATTCAAAGGGACCGACATACACCCGGAACCAGATGCCATTATCGCCTCGAGTTTCCTCGATGGTGGCAGTCAGGCCTAGCAACGCAAGCTCGCCCCTGCGCCGATCGGCATCTGTCTGAAGCCGGAAAGAACCCGCTTGAAGCAGATACAAGTCAGCATCAGATACGTTGTCAGACAGCCCTGCGGGTTCTACATCAGATGCCAAATCCAATTCCTGATTTGGTAAAACGGTAAAGAAGTCATAACGCGGCTTTGGTCCTGCGCTCGGATCAGCAGTTATCACTGGGTCTGAGAGGGCGGTCGCGGGTTGCTCGTTTGTGGTCGTTAGCCAGGCCATGCTGGCGACACCAATGACCAGCCCTCCAAGGGCACCCGCGGCAAACCCCTTTAAGTGATCCTGATTAAGTGATGGTGGTTCAGCTGCAGCTCTGCTCGAGCGCGAATTAGCGCCGCGGTTCGTGGCCTTTCGCGGTGTGGTTTTGCTTCTTGCGCGGGGGGTTGCCATGGCTACATGCTCTCGGGCGCGGAGACGCCGAGCAGCTCGAGTCCGTTGGCAATAACAATTCGCGTCGCCTCAGCGAGGGCGAGTCGCGCCGTGGAGAGCGAGGCGTTTTCACTGTCGAGCATTTTGTGGGCATTATAAAAACTGTGGAACAGCGCGGCGACATCCCGGAGATAATTGGCAATATCATGAGGTTCGAGCCGGGACGCTGCGCCTGCCACAACCTCCGGGTATTTGGTCAGGGCGAGTGCGAGTGCCAGCTCTTCGCTTTCCTGCAATGTTTCAAGGTTTGCCAGCCCATACTCGGGCGACCAGGATTGATCAATTTCGAGAGCC
>CAXPOA010000079.1:0-2688 GCA_964218505.1 Luminiphilus sp. | reverse complement strand
GGCGCCGATCGGATTGAAGGCACTTTGCTAGGCAACGGTGAGCGGACCGGCAATATGGACATCGTCACCATGGCAATGAATCTTTACAGCCAAGGCATCGACCCTCAACTCGATTTTTCGCAAATGGATGAAATGATTGCCGTGTGTAAAGAGTGCACGCAATTGCCGTTACATCCTCGACACCCCTACGCGGGTGAACTGGTATTCACGGCGTTTTCAGGCAGTCACCAGGACGCCATTAATAAGTGTCTAGCGCGGCGAGATGACGAGAGTCTTTGGGAGGTGGCTTACCTGCCCATCGATCCTGCGGATATTGGTCGCAGTTACCAGGAAGTGATTCGCATCAACAGCCAGTCAGGGAAAGGTGGCGTTGCCTATGTGCTTAACCGCGACTATGGCCTCGATCTCCCTCGGTGGCTGCAGGTCGACTTCAGCGCGTCGGTTCAAGCACTCGCAGAACGTTCGGAAACAGAAGTGCAATCAGATGATATCCACCAACTGTTCCTCGAAACGTATCTGCTAGATCGTCCGCAACTGTCGGTTGGCAACTACCAGCTGGCAAGAGATGATGCCGTTGATCACCTTAATGTCACGATTGAAGGGCTCGAGGGTTCTCCAACATTGTCGGGTAAAGGCGCGGGCGTGGTAGGTGCCTTTACGGATGCTGTATCCAGCCATACGGGCCATAAAATTATCGTGGTGGAATACAGTGAGCACACCTTGGGGTCTGACGCTGACGCAGAGGCCATTTGTTATGTCCAACTGGCTATCGATGGCACCCGTTCGTGTGGTGTGGGACGCAGTACGGATATTGTTCACGCGACGATGAGCGCAATTTTGTCGGGTTTACATCGATTCGCTGGGCCTTCGGTGCGCGCAGCGTAATCTAGCAAGAATCATTGACTGGATGTGTTCAGGCGTACTTTTTGAAACGGATGCGCTATATTTTTGACTGTGTAAATAAGAAAACAGCCCCGGGGATAGATGCTTAATGCAAAAGTTCTTTGCGAAAAAAGGTGAAGACGGCCCCAATCCTTATTACGTGGCTAGTCAAGCTTCGCCTTTGCATAGTGTTGAGTCCCGAGATCTGACGCGATTATCGGTACTTTATTTATCAACACTTATAACGGCTGGGGGCTTTTTAAATATTGTTAATCGAGAAGAGCCGCATTTCGAGATGTGGTTCTCTCTTATAATCACCATAGTCACACTTTGTTTCGTCTGGCGAATACGTTCCACGTCGCGGCACATGGTTACGGGCCTTCATTTGTTGATGGCAGTTATGGTTGTCAACATAAGCGTGCAGGTTATTCACGGTATGCACTATCAACTGATGTGTACTCTGCCGTTTTATTTAATTTGGATTGGCTTGTTGCCGACGCTGATAGTGGCGCTGGGCGCCGCTGCAGTCACTTTGCTTACGGTAGCGCTGTCTGAGGGGAATCCCCTTATTCCGGAAAATGTAATGCTGGCGCTTTCCTCCGGCATCGTAGTTCACTTTGCAAAAGTACAGGTGCGTCGCCAAATGCAGTTGGCCGCGAGTGACCCCTTAACTGGCGCCTTGAACCGGCGCTACTTGACGACGCAGCTGGAGGCGACGCGTGCCGAGTTTGTCCGAACAGACCGCAGTGCAAGTTTAGTTCTGATGGATGTCGATGGTCTTAAAGCTATTAATGACAGTTTTGGTCATCGTGCGGGTGATGGCGTCTTGGAATCCTTCGCGAAGATAACCCGTGACCGTGTTCGTGGCTCGGACTTTTTGTTTCGTATTGGTGGAGATGAGTTTGCATTGATTCTCGTGGATGCAAATTCCCATGCCGCATTGACCGTCGCAAACGACATTCGACAACTTCTAAGGGAGCATTTGCTCAACGGCGAGCCCCAATTCTCGGTTTCCTTTGGTGTGTGCTGCGTTGACGAATCCACCTCGCCAGATGATTGGTTTGAGCGTGCCGACGAGGCGCTTTATGAGGCGAAGCAGGGCGGCGGTGATGTTGCCCGAATGGCGTCCTGACTGTTGAGGCTTAGTATGTCGCGTCAGGGTTTATTGGTATTGTCGCTCGTTTGCGCGCTTGCCCTTAATGGCTGTTCAGCAAATCGATTTTTGTACAACAGTGCTGACACACTCGTTCGCTGGGCGCTCGATGACTATGTCGATCTGACGACCGAGCAGCAAATGCGTTTTGATGCCGATCTTGATGGGCTTCTCGATTGGCATCGGCGCGACGAATTGCCCCTTTATCGAGAGTTTATCGTGTCGTCGTTGGAAGCACTCGAGGGCGGCGTAACAATCGATGAGGCTGTTTTGATTTCGGATGCCATTGATGAAGCGGCCAATCGCCTCCAAGTGCAATTGATCGATTTTTTGTTAATGAGCGCAGAGGGCCTGTCAGACAGCCAAATTCAATCGTTTCTGGATGAGCTTGATCGCCAGCAAGAGGAATACGCGCAAGAGCGTCTGACTCGGGACGACACAGAATATGCTGAAGATGCGGCTGACTCCTTAAAGCGTTTGGCTAAGCGGTTGCTTGGCAGGTTAAATGATGATCAAAAGGCACTTATACAGTCGCGAAGCACAGAGCTGATGCGCATAGACCGCTTGTGGCATGAAGACCGCTCTGTATGGGGGGCGAAGCTCCGAACCATACTCGAGAGCCGCTCACTCGGATGGCAGACGGAAATCCGTGT
>CAXPOA010000078.1:0-11586 GCA_964218505.1 Luminiphilus sp. | reverse complement strand
GTTTGCCTTGAAGATATGCATGCCCTCCAACACCGGCGTGTCGGCGACATAAACACCATGGGGGCCGACGGGATTGTAGACCTCCAATCCGTACTCCTGACCTACAGCAAAATCTTCAAGGCCATGGGCCGGCGCGGTGTGAACACAGCCTGTACCAGCGTCGGTGGTTACGTGATCACCGAGCATGACCGGCACTTCGACCTCTGCAAAGGGTGGCTTCAGAGTCAACCGCTCAAGCTTTGCGCCTCTGGTAGCGGCTATCTTGGTAACGCTGTCGAAACAAAAGCGCTTGGCGCATTCCTCCGCAAGTGCCTCGGCCACCACGATAGCCTTATCACCATGCTTTAGCAGCACGTAATCAAGATCAGGGCTGACACAGACGCCTCTATTCGCGGCCAGCGTCCAGGGCGTTGTGGTCCAAATGGCTACCGCCACCTCACCTTGCCAGTCAGTATCAAAAGCCTTGCAAAATGCTGCCGAATCACACGCGGGAAACGCCACATCGACCGCTGAAGACCGCTTCTCCTGATATTCAACTTCTGCCTCGGCAAGAGCCGACCCACAGTCGAGACACCAGTGCACGGGCTTGAATCCCTTGTGTAGATGACCACGATCGATAATCTGACCTAGCGTCCGCACGATGTCAGCTTCAAAACGAAAATCCATCGTCAGATAGGGGCTCTGCCAATCTCCCAACACCCCCATCCGCACAAAATCGTCCCGCTGCTGATCCACCTGCTTGGCGGCGTACTCCCGACACTTCTTGCGAAACTCACCAGCGGTCACTTTGTGGCCGGGCTTGCCCACCTTTTTCTCGACATTCAATTCGATCGGGAGTCCATGGCAATCCCAGCCAGGCACGTAGGGAGCGTCGTATCCCGAGAGCGTCCGGGATTTAACGATAAAGTCCTTCAGGATCTTGTTGATCGCGTGGCCCACATGGAGTTCACCATTGGCATATGGAGGACCGTCGTGGAGGATAAACTTAGGCCTGCCCGTGCAGGCCTTCCTGATCTGCTGATAGAGATTCATGTCCTGCCATTGCTTTAGCCGCGCAGGCTCGCGCTGAGCCAGATTGGCTTTCATCGGGAAGTCGGTTTGGGGAAGATTAAGTGTGTCTTTGTAATCGCTCATAAACGTCTGTTACTTCGTGCCCTTCGGGCTCAGTGAATACCATGCTCTGATAACCAAGCTCTGGCCTGCTTGATATCGTTGGCGATACCTGCCTTAAGAGCATCAATGGATTCGTACTTTTTCTCCTCACGAAGCTTACACAAAAATTCCACGGTCAACCGCTGGCCGTAAAAATCGCCATCTACGTCGAGAATATGCACCTCAAGATTGGCCTGCAAACTATCGTCGACCGTTGGTCGCGTACCCACGTTCGCGACTCCCGGTGCGCCATCGAGACCTGCGCCCGTGGCCAGCACCACATAGACGCCAGTCAAGGGGCTCCTTATACGACCAATTCGGATATTTGCAGTTGGACTCCCCAACTCCCGACCCAGTTTTCTACCGTGCTCAACTCGGCCAGTCATGGTGTAACTTCGGCCCAGCAGGCGCGCTGCCTCTTGAAACTCACCGGCCGCGAGGGCCTCGCGGATACGAGTGCTACTCACTCGCTCACCTGCCAACTCAATGGTGCTCGTCTGGTGAACCTCGTAGCCAAATTTTTCCGACATCGCCTGCGCAAATGCAAAATCCCCTTCACGACTATTGCCGAAACGGAAATCATCCCCCAGGGCAATGTACTCAGCGCCGAGACCATCGACAAAAACTCGCCGAATGAATTGCTCTGCACTCATTTCTCGCAGGGACTCATCAAAACTCAGCACCAAAACCCTGTCGACGCCTGTCTCAGCCAGATAGGTTAATCGCTCGCGAAAATTGGTAATCCGTGGCGGCGCCTCAAGAGGCCGAAAATACTCCCGAGGCAGTGGCTCAAACACAATCACTGTGGAGGGCAATCCGAGAGCAGTTGCCTTATCTTTCAGATGCTCAAGAACGCCCTGATGACCCAAATGAATGCCGTCAAAGGCACCCACGGTGACAGCGCAACCCCGGTGTTCCTCTCGCAAATTGTGAAGGCCGCGGATCAGTTCCATGGAAAAGGAGTCGACGAGCACGTGAAACGCCGCAGTATATAGAAATTCGGGGCTTCAGGGGGCATTACCTGGGCAGCAATATCACTGATTAGGGCTGCGAAATTGATGGATTCTTAGTCCCATTACGTAGAGGGGCAGCACATAAGCAATCACTCCAATAATCACTAGGCCCGCCATCGCGACAGCGCGATCAACAATGCTTCCATCAAGCCACCACGATAACGCCGGCGTCAACAACCACAAGCTAAGGCTCATAACGACTAAACCGACGACTAGGGTCAGTCCAAGAGCAGGTTCATTGCTCTTTGCGCCCAGCACTTTCTCTTGCTTCAACCCTCGATAAAGCAAACCGGCATTCAGCCAAGCGGATAAGCTGGTCGCCAGTGCCAGGCCAACATGTCCCAGATCAAATCCCCACATCAGAGGGAAGATAAAAAGCGGATTCATTACCATGTTTGCCACCATAGCGATGATGCCAATGCGTACCGGTGTCTTCATGTCCTGTCGCGCATAAAATCCCGGCGCCAACACCTTGACTAACATAAAGGCAGTTAATCCCAGCGTGTAAGCCCGCAATGAGTAGCCGGCTTTCTCAACGTCAGAAGGCCCAAAGGCACCGTATTGGAATAGCGTCGTGAGGATGGGCTCAGCAAGAATAAGAAGCGCAATCGTCGCTGGAAGGGCAATAAACATGACGCAACGAATTGCCCAGTGCATGGTTGCCGCAAATACATCACGAGCGCGATCGCCCTGCTCACCGGCTCCTTGTGCAAGTGCCTGTTGGGAGGATAGCGCGGGCAAAATAACGGTAGCGATAGCGATCGCAAAGACGCCCAGAGGCAGCTCGGTCAATCGATCCGAATAATACAGCCACGACACGCTGCCTGCTGGGAGTAGCGATGCAAGTACGGTGTCCAGCAGCAGATTAATTTGACTGACCGATACACCAAACAGCGCCGGTACCATCAGGGTCAATATGCGGCGCACCCCCGGGGCTTGGGTGTCCCAGCGGGGCCGAGGCAACAACTCTAGTCCGTAGAGAAAGGGTAATTGAAACAGTAGCTGGAGCAGGCCCGCCATAAGTACGCCTAACGCCAGCGCGCACACTGGCTCCTGCATGAGGGGCGCTACAAACAGTGCCGCCGCAATCAAGCTGAGATTTAACAGCACGGGTGTAAATGCTGGCACCGCAAAGCGACCGTATGTGTTGAGTACAGCTCCCGCGAACCCCGTCATGGAAATCAGGAAAAGATAAGGAAAGGTAAGGCGGATAAGCTCAGCTGTCAGCGCAAGCTTGGTTGGATCGCGAGAGAAACCGGGGGCAAAAATTATCGCCACTATCGGCGCGGCCATAATTGTCACGGCCGTCAGCAGTAACAGAGTGCCCCCCAAGACGCCAGCCACCCGGTCAGTGAGCGCCTTGACGGCTTGGAGTCCTCCCTCCTCACGGGTTTCTGCCAACACCGGAATAAAAGCTTGGGCAAACGCTCCCTCTCCAAAGAGACGACGCAAAAAATTAGGGATTTTAAAGGCCACAAAGAAAGCGTCCGCGTTACTGCTCGCGCCAATCAATGCGGCAAGCACAACGTCGCGCACCAAGCCAAGCACCCTAGATGTCATGGTGGCAGCCCCCACCACAACGCTGGAGTGCAGCAACCCTCGCCCTCCAGCATCAGGGGTGTTCGGCGGTATTAACTGTTCAGCCATTCCTGTCGCAAGGCATCGCCGTGACGAGCCAACCACTGCAGCGCAATTAAGGTATGTCCATTGTTAATGCCGTCCGAGTCCAGCAGCCGAAAGGCTTCTTCTCGAGGAACTGCATGGACTAATAAGTCCTCATGTTCATCGGCGAGGCCATGTACCTCTCCCACACCTGCAGTCACCACCCGCCCGATAAATGCCCTGATCTGCTCTGAGCAAGCACCGGCACTTGGATAGAAGGTCGCGATAGGGTGGAGCCTGTCGAGCTCACAACCGGCCTCCTCCATCGCCTCGCGATGAGCGACCTCGGCATCCGCCTCCCCCGGCTCCACCACCCCGGCGATGAGTTCCAGCATCCAAGGACTGTCTTCTTGCCGCATGGCTCCCGGGCGGAACTGCTCAACCAAAATAAGGGAATCGGCATTGAGATCCCAGGGTAATACCGCGACCGCATCACCACGCTCGAAGACCTCTCGGGTCATCGTCCTGCTCCAACCACCACCAAAAAGCCGGTGACGCAGACTCAGGCGATCTATGCGAAAGTGACCCACGTAGCCCTCTTCCCGCTTGAGGACCTCGACGTCGCTATCGGAAAACTGGAGAGAAAACCCAGTCAAAAACGCCGCTCCGTGAACCAGCTGACCTCTCTAGCGTGGGTATCAATCTGATCCACCACATCTAGAATCAGGGCAAACAGTGCCATTCTCACCAACACCCCGTTATCACTCTGACGGAAAATCGCGAGGTTGGGATTGTCATTCAGATCTACATCTAGCTCCTGAGCTCCGGCTCTGGAATCTCTCGGGAGCGGGTGCATGATCACCGTATTTGGCTCGCAGTGTGCCGTGTACACCCCTTGGTTGAGCCGCAGTCGTCCTCGGTAAAGATCTGCCTCTTCTCGACTGGCAAAGCGCTCTTCCTGAATACGGGTGGAATACACGATATCAACCCCCGCGATTCCCGACTCGAGTTCCTCTGTTTCGATCACCTCGTGCCCGGCTGACCGGAGGGCCTCTACGATATCAGCTGGCATACGTAATTCAGGGGGCGCCACCAAATGCACGTGGACGGGGGCAAACAACAAGAGAAGTCGGGAGAGAGAATGCACGGTCCGACCGAAACGAAGGTCGCCCACCATGGCTATCCGCAGCCCGTCTATACCTCGCCCCCGAGAAGCGAGTTCACTCCGAATGGTATATAGGTCGAGCAGCGCCTGCGTTGGATGTTCGTTGGAGCCGTCACCGCCATTGATGACCGGAACCCGACTCCCCTCGGAAAACTCGCTGACCGATCCTTCGGCGGGGTGGCGCATGGCAATGACATCTGAATAGCCGCTGAGCACCCGCGCGGTATCAAAGAGGGATTCTCCCTTGGCAATGGCCGTGGTCTCGAATCCTGTGGTCTCTCGGACCTCACCGCCCAGCAAATTGAAGGCCGAACCAAAGCTGATACGCGTCCGAGTGGAGGGCTCGAAAAACATGGAGCCAAGGATAGCGCCTTCCAAAACCCGCGTGATGCGCTGGCGGTGGGCATAGGGCCGCATCCTGTCAGCCACCTCAAATAACCGTTCAACGTCTCCACGCTCAAACTGGTCGATAGTGAGGATATGACTGCCCGGGAACTTCACGTGTCACCATTCGCTTGCAAGACAGGGACCATATGATAACCCAGTGCAAGACCCGGATGCGCCGCATTAGTTGGCTTTCGCAACGCAGGAAATCATTGTCGCTGAGCACTGCTTGCTGGCTACCACCCTATTGTCAGCCAAGCTACTTAAGGCAGAGCCTAAGAAGGCAACATCGACCGCGCGTAACGCTCGAGATCATCAAGCGCCGCCACCTGACGCGGAGACAGGTCAGGCCGGCCGCGTTCTGCTGCCATCGCCTCCCAAAATGGTGGCTCTTGCCGGCTGGCATCCTCGAGTAGTTTTATCTGGCAATGCTCCTGCCATTGCTTGCGCTCATCGGGCGACAGGGACTCGGGATAATTACGAGCCCGATAACGAAACAGAAGTTCCGGCAGTCGGGCATCAGAGAACACCCAGCGGTTGTCTCGGAGTTGCTCCAGAGAAGCCTCACGAACCTGCTCACACAACCCCTCGTCTCCCCGGTCGATAAACCCTGAATAGAGCATGGTGTCAGGGTCTGTTCTCGGCTCAAACTCCCTGTCACTGAAAATGGACTGCACGAAGGTTTTAAACCCTTCTGGATTAGCATCACGGGTCCCTCGCAGGGTAGCCAGACCAGCCCGAGCCAAATCACCATCAAGCCCTAGCCGCTCCGCCACCGCACCCGCCACCCACTCGGTTGGCAGAACAACGGGCGCCTTGTTAAGACGGATAGTTTTCAGCGGCGGACGGGACACCCCCTCGGGGAGATCTGATTCCTTACTAAACAAATGACCCTTAACGGTTTCAACAGGATGATCAAGGAAATCCATCGATCCCGATAAGTCGGCGCAGATTATTTCGTTGCTATTTTGAGGGTGGGGCGCCAACGGAACCACCACTGCAAGGTTTGCTCGGGCAGCGCCAAACATACCAGACACATGCACCACTGGACGCATAGCGCCAATATCCAGAAGCGGCGCGACCTTCTGCTTGGCTCTCTGGGAAAACAGGGTCTCAAAGAGGGCTGGCTGCGCTTCTCTCAACTTTTTGGCCAAAGCGATGGTGGCCTGCACATCTGCAAGGGCATCATGGGCCGCGCCGTGGTCGATATTGTTTGCGGCCGTGAGATCTTCCAACCGAAAACTTGGTAGATCGTCATCCCGCGTCGGCCAGCACAGTCCCTCTGGGCGCAACGCATAAAAAGCGCGAACCACGTCAATAAGGTCCCAGCGGGTTCGGCCTTGGCCATACTCCCGGGCGTAGGCGGGAAAGAAATTTCGATAGAGCGTGAATCGCGTCACCTCATCGTCGAAACGTATCGAGTTATAGCCCAACGCACAGGTACCCGGCTGCTGAAGTTCTTGATGAATGTGGGCAATAAAATCAGCCTCACACAGACCCTGCTCCAGCGCCGTTGAAGGGCTGATCCCGGTCACTCGCGTGGCTGCTGGGTTGGGTAGGCAATCCTCTGCGAGCCGGTTGTAAATAACCATAGGCTCCCCAATAGGATTTAGATGATTGTCGGTGCGAAGCCCGGCGAATTGGATCGGTCGGTCATAAGCCGGGTTAGCGCCAGTGGTTTCGTAGTCGTGCCAGTAAAAGGTCTCAGATAAGCTCAAGCGCCTGCTCTTCGATTTTCGCCTGCCACACTTTGGGTCCGGTAATGTGTACCGATTCGCCCCGCGCATCCACGGCCACGCTCACAGGCATGTCTTTCACGGTGAAAGCATAAATCGCCTCCATGCCTAAATCCTCAAACGCCACAACCCGCGCGTCGGTAATCGCTTTGGAGACCAGATAAGCCGCTCCGCCAACAGCCATCAGATAGACCGCTCTATGCTTGCGAATGGCCTCGATCGCTATGGGTCCTCGCTCGGCCTTCCCGATCATCCCGATCAAACCGGTCTTCTCGAGAATGTAGTCAGTAAACTTGTCCATGCGAGTCGCCGTCGTCGGCCCTGCGGGACCCATCACCTCATCACGCACGGGATCAACAGGTCCAACGTAGTAGATGAACTTGCCCCGCAAATCGACTGGTAGTGGCTCACCCTGCTCTAGCATTTGGGTCATGCGTTTATGCGCCGCGTCGCGGCCCGTCAGCATTGTTCCGGACAACAGAAGGGTCTCGCCGGGCTGCCAGGTATGGGTCTCCTCCCGGGTCACGGTATCAAGATTTACGCGCCTGACAGCATCACCCGGCTCCCAACTTATTTCGGGCCAGGCTGATAACTCGGGTGGGGTCTGTAGCGCCGGGCCCTCCCCGGTCAAGGTGAAATGGGCGTGCCGTGTGGCGGCGCAATTGGGAATCATCGCGACGGGTAACGAGGCGGCGTGAGTTGGATAGTCTTTGATTTTCACATCGAGCACGGTGGTGAGCCCACCAAGTCCCTGTGCCCCAATACCCAGCCGATTGACTGCATCCATGATCTCGAGGCGAAGCTCCTCGATGCGGTTGCTTGGCCCGCGTTTGCGCAGCTCATAAATATCGATCGGGTCCATCAATGACTCTTTCGCCAAGACCGCCGCCTTCTCGGCAGTGCCGCCAATACCCAGGCCCAGCATGCCGGGAGGACACCAACCGGCGCCCATGGTCGGCACGGTTTTGACCACCCAATCGACAATGCTGTCAGAGGGATTGAGCATCACGAGCTTCGATTTATTCTCGGACCCACCGCCCTTGGCAGCCACACGAACGTCAACGGTATTACCCGGGACAAGCCGGGTATGAATCACCGCTGGCGTATTGTCACGGGTGTTTTTCCGCGCACCCGCCGGGTCTTCCAGAATCGACGCTCGCAAGGTGTTATCCGGATGGGTGTAAGCACGTCTCACCCCCTCGTTGATCATCTCCTCGAGTGAGAGTTCGGCGTCCCATCGGACGTCCATTCCCACCTCAATAAACACGGTGACGATACCCGTGTCCTGACAGATTGGCCGCGTACCCATGGCACAGAGGCGGGAGTTAATGAGAATTTGCGCCATGGCATCTTTGGCCGCCGGATTAAGCTCCATCTCGTAGGCTTTATGAACCGCCTGCACAAAATCCGTCGGGTGGTAGTAAGAAATGAACTGAAGCGCGTCAGCAACGCTATCGATGAGATCCTGTTGAGTGATCACTGTCATGGTTATTGCATTCCTGCGGGTGCACCACTTTGCGCGGCACGAATTTCGGTCTCAAGTCGACTGATATTGGCGTTCACCTGCTTGCGGAAGGCATTGATCGCCTCTATCCATTCTTCGTTCGAGGCAACGCGCTTGTTGAGTGCTGCTCGCTCAAGGTTTGCCTTATTCACGTTATCCGCAAGACGCTCCATATTCGCCTGCGAGTCTTTGGCGGTTTTCGCCAGCCGATCAAGATCGTCAGCAACAGACTTCAGCGTCGCCACGGTTTTACCCTGCTCGCTAACCAATGGCTCCAATTTGCCCACCCGGGTCAAGGCAGAGCCGGTATTTTTCTCGACTTTTTCCAGACGTACGTCCATTTCACGACGACGCTGCTCGAGCCTACGTGTTTCTTTATCAACCACATTGAGCTGCGCACCCAGTGCCGCGGCAGATTTCTCGACGCTTTCATCGGTGTCCGACAACAGTGCCTCAAGATCAGCAACCCGGGTCGCCAGCATGCGGGCATCCGACTGGGAGGCATCTAGCGCCACCTGAAGCTGCCATGCCCAGGCACAGCCGACTGCGGCCGCCACCAAAGCCACTGTCAAGGTCAGCCGGCCAAGCAGGCCTAAGCCGCCTCCAGCTCCCGACGGACGTGAACCTCTGGCAGGCACGGCTCCTCGGGGCGCGCTTGCGACACCCTCATCCCGGGTTGCCGCAAAGGAAGGAATCGCTGAATCCGATAAATCGTCCCGGCTCATGGGTCTACTCTCATGGTTGGTATGGTCCCAGTATATCTCGGGGTGGGCAATCCTTCAGGGTGCTTGATGATATTAATAAGCGTCATTGTTCACGCGGCCCAATCATTTATAAGGGTGAGGCTCGACAGCCCAGAAATCCTCGCCACCCAATCAACACTCAAAAAAAAGCAGCCCTTGGGGCTGCTTTTCTGATTCAAAGTTAGCTTACACGAAGTTGAGAAGCCCCCAGATCACGAGGGTGAGCGCGAGCGAGCAATGGATTACGCCCATGACCGACTTCATCGGGCCCTGTCCGCCAAAGAGCGCATTGGCTTCCAAGGCAACAATCAGGCCCATAGCCGCATAAAGTCCGGTATCGCTGCCAGCGAGAGGCAAGTGCTTCGAAGCCAGCATGCCAAGCAACATGGGGCCCGAGAACAATGTGTTGGTTCGACTGGCTAAACCCGCTTTCGCCGCCGCCGCAGGGCCATCGCCCTCTTTCATGCCCAGCACGATTTGTTGGTTGGGCCAGATGATCAGCCAGACATTCAGGAACATAAAGGTACCCGCCAGCGCGCCCATCCAGATGGCAGGCATGGTGGCACCAAAGGCACCGACTTTATGGAGTAGGTAAGCGCCGGTCAGGAAAGTAAGCATAGCGCCCCAACGGAACCACCAAAGTGCACGCGGCGCCAATTTTGCCATGGCATCGGATTTCGCACCGGCCTCGGCCTCTTTGAAATATTCGGTTTGAACAAAGTTGAAGTAATACAGCATGCCGATCCAGACAATGCCTGCCAATACGTGGAAGTAACGACCTAGGAATTCAATCTCGTACATAGATGCTCTCCTGCTTTTTCTTTTGATGGGTCAGATTCCGGGCGCCTTCCTTGCCAGAATCAAGCGCATTCCCATTATAAAGCCCGCCTGAGAAAATAACACGCAGAACTTGCCGGGATTTGGTCGTCAACGCATAGACAATGGCTACACAAGAATCGGGTACCCAAGCGCGATATGTATAAAAGCAATACCTCCAAACACCAGCACAGCGGCAACCCCCGTCACCACCTCTTTCGCCGGGCTTATCGTGACAACGGGAGACGGTCTCCCATCCTGTCGATTGATCACGATAACCGATAAGGTTGCCCACACCAGAAGACCCCCAAACAACACCAGAGAGGCCAAGGTTCCGTTAACCAATAGATGGCCAATCGCCCAGGCCTTGACCGCGGTTAGTTGCGGGTGAGGTAGTTTTTGCGTAATCCATGTGCCACCAACGGAGGCCGCCATCAAATAGACCGCAAAAAGGGAAAGCCCGTTGGTGATCATATTCAGGGAGGGATCGGTTACCCACAACACCGGCCCGGTAGCATGACGGTAGCCCAGAAACATGAGCACCAGAGACCCCACCAGTGCGACTGAGACAATGCCTCGGCCCGCAGGACCAAGTCTCGCTCGGCTTTCAGGTAATACGCGCTTAAAAAGGTGCGCGCCACTCCAGAGCAATACCCCAGCAATTAATAAGCCCATGTCGGTTCTCCCTGTCGTTGTGGGTCAGCATAGACAAAGGACTTCCTGAAAGCGACACCAAATACGAGCATAAAAAAACCCGGCCGAAGCCGGGTTTCCGATAGCGTGTGGCCGCTTACATCATGCCGCCCATGCCGCCCATGCCGCCCATATCGGGCATGGCTGGGGCATCGTCCTTCGGCGCTTCAGCAATCATGACCTCGGTAGTGATCATAAGGCCGGCGACTGATCCTGCCGCTTGCAGCGCGGTACGAGTCACCTTCGCAGGGTCAAGAATACCCATGGCAATCATGTCACCGTACTCACCAGTTGCGGCGTTGTAGCCGAAGTTGCCTTCACCCTGCCGGACCTTGTCGAGAACCACAGAGGCTTCATCCCCGGCATTGGCAACGATCTGACGAAGAGGACCTTCCATGGCACGCAGCGCTGCTGCGATACCGATGTTCTGATCTTCGTTGTCGCCCGTGAGGCCGTCGATCTGACTAATAGCGCGTACCAGTGCAACTCCACCGCCGGCAACTACGCCCTCTTCTACCGCGGCACGGGTAGCGTGCAAGGCATCTTCAACGCGGGCCTTCTTCTCTTTCATTTCGATCTCGGTCGCAGCACCCACCTTGATGACTGCTACACCGCCTGCAAGCTTGGCCACACGCTCCTGAAGCTTTTCACGATCGTAATCAGAGCTCGTGTTCTCGATCTGAACACGGATTTCGCTCACGCGGCCCTTGATCGCTTCAGGATCACCGGCGCCGTCAACGATGGTCGTGTTGTCCTTGTCCATCGAGATGCGCTTCGC
>CAXPOA010000077.1:0-3880 GCA_964218505.1 Luminiphilus sp. | reverse complement strand
GGACAAGCAAATTCGTTCTGCGATGCTTTGTTGGCGCCTACCCCGGGGGAGATAACCTTTGCCATCAATAAACCTCGGCTAGCCGGTGGGTTGGTGGTGACAGACGAAGAAGTGGCCGACGCCATTCGTTTTGCGTTTGAACACTTGAAGGTCGTTCTTGAGCCAGGCGGGGCAGTAGCGCTTGCAGCAGTGCTCGCGGATAAGGTGCCCGGTGATAAAAAACACCTCGGTGTGATTCTATCCGGCGGTAACATTGATAGATCACTTTTTTCATCGATCTTGGAAAATAGCAAGCCAGAAGACGCATAGGTGGTAGACTTTTCCATCGCTGCCATAGCGCAAGTGTCGGTTATCGCAGAGGAGATGCAATGGAGCCGGTGTTGGATTGGGAGCAACGCTATCGCGATGCCACTACAGCGTGGGAGCGGGGCGAGCTCAATCCGGCTTTTCAAGCCTTACGACCGACTTTTAGCGAAAATCCCGGCACGGTAATTATCCCCGGTTGCGGTCGTGCCCCCGAGGTGCTTGCTTTCGCACAGCTAGGCTGGCATGTCATCGGGATTGACGTGGCAGAGACTGCGGTGAAGTATCAGCGTGAATGTCTGGCTAGTGCAGGCTTGACTGGCGATATCGAGCAAGGAAATTTGTTCGACTGGTATCCGTGCACCCCCGTTGATTTGATTTACGAGCAAACCTGTCTTTGTGCCCTTGACCCACAGCAGTGGCCACCCTACGAGCGGGTGTTGCGAGAGTGGCTGCGCTCTGGCGGAACCCTCGCGGCTCTTTTCATGCAGAAGGAGGGAGAGGGTGGGCCGCCGTTTCACTGCGACATCGAATCGATGCAGGGCTTATTCGCCTCGACTCACTGGGACTGGGGTGAGCAAGCGTTCCGTGCGGTTCATCCTGTCGGCGTCTGTGAGCTCACCTACCTACTCACCCGACGTTAATTCAACTCTGGCTCTGACGTTGCTTGACTCGAGTTGGTTGCGGGCCTCTGTTTGGCACAGGAAAGCTGTTCCGTTATCGGACTCATTCAGCGTCCGAGCACGGCTGCCAACGCGGTCAGACAGCGCTCTACATTGACCGGATTGCTTGCGTGACCCATCAAGCCGATACGCCACTGCTTGCCCGCAAGCTCTCCCAGTCCGGCTCCAATTTCCAGATTAAAATCTTTTAGTAACCGAGCGCGGACTGCCGCATCGTCCACCCCGTCGGGTATGGATACCGCGTTAAGTTGAGGTAGCCGCCACTCTTCGCTAACCGCCATGCTCAAACCCAGGCCGTCGAGGCCACTGACTAAGGCATCGTGATTTTTCTTATGGCGCGCAAAACTTTGCTCAAGCCCTTCTTCCTCAAGGATCAGAAGCGCTTCATGTAAGGCGTACATTGCATTCACCGGTGCGGTGTGGTGATAGGCGCGTTTGGCATCGCCACCCCAGTAGCCCATCACAAGCTGCATGTCGAGGAACCAGCTCTGCACTCTCGTGTCGCGGGCCTTAATGCGCTCTACCGCGTCGGGGCTAAAGGTAATCGGTGCGATACCCGGTACGCAGGAGAGGCATTTTTGGGAGCCTGAATAGACGGCATCGGCGCCCCATTCATCCACTCGAAGATCGATGCCACCGAGGGTCGTTACCGTGTCCATGATGACCAGTGCGCCATGGTTTTTGGCGAGCTTGCAAAGGGTCTCTGCGTCGCTTCTTACGCCGGTAGAGGTTTCACTGTGGACAAAGGCGAGGATACTGGTCTCGGGATGTTGCTTTAGCGCCGTTTCGACTTTGCCCGGGTCGACGGGATCTCCCCATCTGTCCTGCACCATCACGGGAACCCCTCCGCATCGCTCGACATTTTCTTTCATACGGCCGCCGAAGACGCCGTTCTGGCAGACGATAACCGTATCCCCGGGGCGGACCAGATTGACAAAAGCCGCTTCCATACCCGCAGAGCCAGGCGCCGATATGGGGATAGTCAGAGGATTTGAGGTTTTAAAAGCGAACTGCAGCAAGCGCTTCACATCATCCATGAGATCAATAAACAGGGGATCCAGGTGACCGATGGTTGGTCGCCCAAGGGCACCCAGTACCCGTGGGGATACGTCGGAGGGTCCCGGGCCCATTAAGGTTCTCACGGGGGGGTGAAAGCTTTGACTCATGAAGCTACTCGTCTGGTGCGCAGTTGAAAGGGGCAGGATGATGCCTGAAATGATGAATCAATGCGAACGTTCCGCCGCTTCCAGTGACTCCTGATATTCCAGCCATTGTTGTTCAAGATGCTCTATCTCCTGTTTGGTCTGACCTTCTTTTTGCAGTAGATCCGCTAACTCCGCCTTGCGCTGCTCACTGTAAATATCCCCCTCAGCAAGTTGAGCCTGAAGCTCTCCTAATTTTTCCTGGGCAGCGGTCAGTGCATGTTCGGTTTCTTTGATCTGCTGTTGAATAGGTCGCAATCGGGCTCTCAGCTCCGCGGCTTGCTGTCGCGCATCTTTGCGTGAGACTGAAGGCAGGGATGGCTCATCGATCATGGGGTCAGCTGGCGTGGTTTCGCCGGTGGGGGAGGTCGAACTTAGAATCCATCTCTCATAACTACTAATGTCATCCGCGTACTCGTTAACGCGGCCTCCATCAACGAGCAGTAGCTCTTCGGTAACATTGCGCAGTAGGTGACGATCATGACTCACCAACAGGATAGCTCCGGTATATCCTTGAAGAGCAACTTCAAGTGCATGGCGCATCTCCAGATCAAGGTGGTTGGTAGGTTCGTCGAGAATCAGTAGATTGGGGTCCTGCCATACCACCATCGCCAGTGCCAACCTGGCTTTTTCGCCCCCCGAGAAAGGCCTGATGCAACTCGTCGCCTGATCGCCCCTGAAATTGAAACCGCCAAGGAAGTCCAAAATTTCCTGTTCCCGCGCGACGGGTGTCAGCCGCTGCAGGTGAAGTTGAGGGCTCGCATCCAGATCCAGCACTTCAAGCTGTTGCTGATCAAAATAGCCAATGCGCAAATAGCTGCCACAAATTCGATCGCCCGCGATCAGGGGCAGGGATCCGGTAATGCTTTTCAGCAGTGTTGACTTGCCCGCTCCGTTTTTGCCCAGCAGTCCGATGCGATCCCCAGGACACAGGGAGAGAGATACGCCCTTGAGGATAGAAGTGCTTCCATAGCCGATTTCCGCACGATCAAGGGTTAACAGGGGGTCGCTGGTCTTGCCCGGCGCAGGAAACTGAAAGCGAAAGGGAGAGTCGATATGAGCGGGCGCAACCTGCTGCATTCTCTCTAGCTCCTTGAGCCGTGATTGTGCCTGCTTTGCCTTGGTCGCCTTGGCGCGAAAGCGGCGAACAAAGTCCTCGATCTCCGCTATTCGCCGCTGCTGTTTTTCATGGGCTGCCTGCTGCTGTGTGAGCTGTTCTGCCCGCTGCCGCTCATAGTCTGAATATCCCCCCCGGTAGGGCATTAGCTGCTGGTTTTCAATCTTAAGCACCCGTTCGCAGGTGGCATCGATAAAGTCCCGATCGTGGGAAATCATGAGCAGGGTGCCGCTGTATGCCTGTAGCCAGGACTGCAGCCATAAGGTGGCATCCAGGTCGAGGTGATTAGTAGGCTCATCAAGCAGCAGCACATCCGAGGGTGCCATTAAGGCGCGAGCCAGATTGAGCCGAATCCGCCATCCCCCGGAAAAACTTTGCATGGGTGCATCCAGTTTCTCCAAGGGAAAGCCAAGCCCGACCAGGAGCTGCTGTGCACGGCGTGAAGCACTGTATCCATCCAGCTCCTCCAGCCGTTGATGCAAGGTCGCGGCGACCTCGTAATCTCCCGCGCGTTCACTGTCAGTGATGCTGCATAGAGTAGACCAGATGCTCTCATCTCCCGCGATGACATAATC
>CAXPOA010000076.1:0-3949 GCA_964218505.1 Luminiphilus sp. | reverse complement strand
TTTTGAAATGGATTTTCTTGGTGGTGAGTATCGGGAATCCGGCGGTTAAATCAAAGCGAAGCTGGCGTCCAAAGACGGATCGGGTACCAGTGCCAGTGCGATCACCCTTTTCAATACCGTTTGTTCTGATGTCTTGCAGGAGATCCAGGTAGGACTGCATAAATATTCTCTACGACTGCTGATGGCGAGGCCGCCTAGTTTGCGTGTTGGAGCGGGTAGACCACCATAGTAATGCAACCCCAGCGATAACCATAGGGAGACACAGGGTTTGCCCCCGGGTCAGCCAGCCAAACGCCTGAAATCCAAGGTGGGCATCGGGCTCCCGAAAAAACTCCACAAAGAAGCGCATCGACCCGTAGCCCACTAGAAACAACCCTGTCACCGACCAGGTAGGTCTGGGTTTCCGAGTGGACCATATCAGCACTAGAAAAAGCAGGCAGCCCTCGAGGGCAAACTGGTATAGCTGCGAGGGGTGACGCGCCACCCCCAGCGGATCCCGGGGAAAGACCATTGCCCAGGGCACATCTGACGCTCTGCCCCAGAGCTCTTGACCAATGAAGTTACCCAAACGCCCCAGAGCCAGTCCAACAGGCGCCAGGGGCGCAACAAAATCTGCAAGCTGACCCAAGGGAATCTGCCGGGATTTAGATAACCAGATGACCGCTGCAACCACACCGAGAAACCCTCCGTGGAATGCCATGCCGCCCTCCCAAACTCGAAACAGCCAAAGGGGGTCTTCGGTCAAGCGGTCCCACCCATAAAAGAGGGCGTAACCCAAGCGACCGCCCAGGACAATGCCGACAGCCGCATAGAAAATAAGATCATCTACCTGTTCACGAGCGACAGGCGAATTTGGCTCTTGGCTTCGACGAGTTGCCAACCACCAGGCGAACAACAGGCCAGCCAGATAGGTGAGTCCGTACCAGTGAACCTGCAAAGGGCCCAAAGAAATTGCGACGGGGTCAATACTGGGATATCGGATCATCAACCGCTATCTCTGTTTAACCGGACATACCGGTCCAAGCCCTTGCGCTCGATCAACCCCTCTGCAATCTCAATTACTTCACGGGAGGAATGGATTCCCTCCAGCTTGGCGAGGGCTTCATTGGCATCAGCCATCGTCAGCGAATTGATAACCTTTTTTACCCGGGGGAGGTTGATCGCAGACATGGACAATTGATCGAAGCCCATCGCAAGTAGCAGCGGCACGGCCCTGGGATCACCCGCCATCTCACCACAGATACTGACAGAGCAACCCTTGAGGTGTGCAGCATCAACAATTTGTTGAAGCGCGCCTAGCACCGCCGGATGCAAGCCGTGATAAAGGTCGGCGACTCGCGCGTTATTGCGGTCTACCGCAAGCAGGTACTGGGTCAAGTCATTTGACCCTACCGAGAGGAAATCGACCCGACTGGCCAAGGCGCCAGTCAGCCAAACCGCCGACGGCACTTCTATCATCACGCCGACAGGGGGCAATTCTTCAACACACCCCTCAGCAAGAACCTCCTCATGGCATCGACGTATCAGTGCAAGCGCCTCATCCGCCTCCTCAACCGCAGAAATCATCGGCAACAGGATTCGGAGGTTTCCCAGCCCCTCGTTGGCTTTCAGCATGGCGCGCACCTGGGCCAGAAAGATCTCGGGGTGATCGAGGGTTACCCTAATGCCGCGCCAACCGAGAAAGGGATTGTCCTCCTGAATGGGAAAGTAGGGCAGGGATTTGTCCCCCCCAATGTCGAGAGTCCGCATCGTAACCGGCGCTGGAGCAAAAACCTCTAACTGCTCCCGATAAAGCTGCCGCTGTTCTTCCTCGCTGGGAAAACTGTCTCGTAGGAGAAATCCAACTTCCGTACGATACAGTCCGACGCCCTCGGCACCCTGATCCAATGCCCCCGCCAAATCCTCAATGATCCCCGTGTTCACCCAGAGAGGAATTCGTTTGCCATCGATGGTCTGACAGAGCTCTCCGCGCAATCCAGCCAATTCCTCCGATAGCGCCCGATCCTGATCGATCGCCTCTTGAAAGCGATCCAACACCTGCTTTGAGGGATTGATATAAATGCGCCCGCTGTAACCATCGACCACCAGCGGCTTATCCCCTAGTCGGTTGTAAGGCAGGTCATAGGCGCCCATGACTGCAGGGATTCCCATGCCTCTCGCAACAATTGCCGCATGACTGTTTGCGGATCCACGCAATGACACGACACCGGCCAGACGCTCTCGGGGTACTTCGCCGAGCGTTGACGCAGTAATTTCGTCAGCAACCAGTATGGTGCGCTCCGGCCAATCTTCGCGGTTCTCGTTCTCGTCTTGTAGATAGGTAAGAACCCGGGTGCCGAGATCCCTGACATCTACTGCCCGCTCCCGCAGGTAACTGTGCTCCATGCGCTCAAAGTGCCGGATATGTTTGATCATGACCTGGCTGAGCGCCCCCTGGGCCCACTCGCCGGCCTTGATCAAAGCTGCCACCTCACCACCCAAGGCAGAGTCATCGAGAATGCTGAGATAAACGCCAAACAGGGCGTGGTCCTCGGGAGAGAGTTCTTCCCGCAGATTCTCGGCAACCACTTCAATATCGTCCCTCACTCTTGCCAGAGCTGACCGAAAGGCGCGCATCTCCTGGCGCCGATTGCTGGCCTGCCGAGAGGGAACCGCCCCGAGATCCGCCGTCGGCGAGACATAGACCGCCTGACCTATGGCAATCCCCGGGGAGCCCGCCACACCCTGAATCCGGGCGACCTGTTGGGCAGCCGTATCAACCGCCATCGCCGCACCGGTCACCTCTGCATGGGCGATAATTGCCGCGAGCTGAGCCGATATGGTGATTAAAAACGCCTCTTCTGCGTCACTAAAACGGCGGGTGTCCGCCTGCTGCACCACCAGAACACCCAGCAAGCCCCGCTGGTGAATAATGGGGGCGCCCATGAAGGTATTAAAGCTTTCCTCCCCTAGCCCGGGCACCAATTGAAAGCTCGGGTGCGCCATGGCGTCATCGAGATTAAGCATCTCACCTCGACTGGCTACCCAGCCAACGAGGCCTTCGTCAATGCTCAAGGAGAAGGCCCCAATTTTTTCTTTGTTCAGGCCCTCCGTGGCGCGAAAAACCAAGCGCTGGCTGCTGCGATCCTTCAGGTAGACCGTGCATACCTCTGTCTGCATTGCACCCCGAACCTCATGAACGATTAGCTCCAGAGCTTGGGTAAGGTCATCGGCGTCGTTGACCGCCTGAACAATTTTACGCAGTACCTCGATCACGAGCGCTTACCCATTGTTCGTCGCTTGTTTACAGACAAGGAAGGGAGAAGCTGGGCCAGGGCTTCCCTGTACACCTCGCGCTTGAAGTCGACTACAGCAGTAAGCGGATACCAGAAATTTACCCACTGCCAGTGATCGAATTCTGGATCTTCGTGAGCATCCAGTCGGATAGCCGATTCATCCGCCACCAAGCGCAATAGAAACCAGCGCTGCTTTTGACCAATGCAAACCGGTTTTTCCCTGCGACGAATGTATTTAGCGGGCAGCCGGTAACGGAGCCAGCCCCGGGTCTTGCCGAGAATCTCTACATGCTGGGGAGCCAGACCCACTTCCTCATCCAGTTCCCGATACATGGCCTCTTCAGCAGACTCTCCAGCGTGCATGCCTCCTTGGGGAAACTGCCAAGAATCCCGACCACCGACGCGGCGACCCCAGAGAACCTGCCCCTCCGCTGACGCCACGATGATCCCCACGTTGGGTCGAAACCCCTGAGAATCAATTACCCGTTCTTTTTCTCTGGTACCCAAAAAGGTGTCCTGTGTCGATTTGTGCTGATGCACACGGCCCGATATTCTTCCACATCCCTGCAACCAGTGTTAGCACCTTTATTGCTACACCTGACCGGACCTTGTTATGGCCCTCGCCATCTTTGATCTCGATAACACGCTAATTGCGGGCGACTCCGACCATCGGT
>CAXPOA010000075.1:0-4166 GCA_964218505.1 Luminiphilus sp. | reverse complement strand
TAATTGCGGATCTTGAGTCTTGTGGGTCCGCATCGCCGTAAGCGGTAATCAGGCCGCTCTTACTGCCGATGTAGTAGGTGTGATCCTTGTCGAGAACCGTATACAGCTTGGATAAATTGCGTAGCTTCTGAGCTTCTTTAAAAGCGTGGGCCAAGGCGAAGAATCCGTCGTTGTTGTCGTCAAAGGCCGCGATGGATTCTTCTGCGCGCTCTTCGGAATAAACCTCGCTTTCGGGGAAGAAATAGGTGGCAATAACTTCCTGCGTGTCGTAGTCGAGCTTGACGATGCGATCGAGACCGTTACCCCAAAAGACCCGCTCGCCATCGGCATAGAGTCCCGAGGTGAGAATGCCGAAAAAAGCAGGGCCTGTATGGGTGTACTGGATTTCCTGCGGGTCTAGTGTGCGAGAAGCATCCAAGGGTCCGGGCTGGGGGAGCGCATCTTGTTGCGCTGGATCCGCATGAGCCATGGTGTAATTGGAGTCTGCAAGGTAGGGATTTACCGGCGGAAGGTTGAACCCGTTGCTCTGGCCGTGCCAGAGGAGACCCACTGCTAAGAAAGCCCAGTGTGCGGGGGATAATAGCTTTGGTCCCAATCGGGTTGTTTTCACGGATCTTCCTCTTTTGAGATTGGTGCTCACTGCCCACACCTTTTAAAGCTTTATTGATCGTTTTTGCGTCGTTTGTGGAATTTATATAACCATACTATATTGGCGGACGTAAGCGCTGCTGCTCTGGCAAAGCAACTTGGCAAGGGCAGTCATGGAATAAAACAATAATGACAGTGCTTGGTATCTTCTGATAGCAGGCACACCACATTGAGGGCGTGTTATGAGCATCGTGAAGTCGGTTCACCCAGTCGTATCCAGAAATCTATTAGCTGCAGCGGTCATGGCAGTGACGTCTCCGCTGCTTGCGCAAGACCTTGTGCTGGAAGAGGTGGTCGTTACGGCGACCAAGCGGGCCACGACAATTCAGGATATCTCGGGCACCGTAAACGTGGTGACTGGTGATGCGATTGATCGTCTCCGCACGTTCGACTTCAAGGACATCGAACAGCAGACGGCTGGATTAAGCCTCTCTGCCCCCAACGCGCGCAACAACTCCATTGCCTTGCGGGGGATCAGCACGGACCCTGAATCTGGCGCGAGCGGTGTGGTGTCAATTTTTTGGAATGATCAGGTGGTCCGCAGCGATATCGCCTTTGGTCGCATCTACGACATGGCGCGTGTGGAGGTGCTGCGAGGCCCTCAGGGTACGCTTCAGGGACGGACTTCGCCAGGAGGCTCTATCAATCTGGTAACCCGTGCCGCGGATTTGAGCGAGGCGAGCGGGAGCATTCAAGCGTCTGTAGCAGACAACGACGGTATTAACGCGCAGTTTGCCTATGGTGGACCCCTTGTTGATGGGGTGTTTGCGGCGCGTATTGCGGGTGTCTATGACATCAATAATTCCAATGACGTCGCCAATATCGTTACCGGCCTCACCGATCCGGAGGATGAGGTTTCATCACTGCGGTTGAGCGCCGCCTGGCAGGTGACTGATAACTTCAAAGCCAATTTCGTCTATCAATACTACGATCGAGATACCGAGCGCCCTGCAGCGCTGAGGGGGTCAGACGCCCTCGGCCAGCGACCGACCCTGACCGTATCCGATAGAGTTGCGCTGGCTCAGTCCAATGAGGGCGCTACGCTGGAGTACGATCTCTACAACCTCAGATTGGACTGGCAGCTGGGAGATTTTGATCTGGTCTCGGTCACCGGCTACAACGAGAGCACCAAGAACTCCTTTCAGGAAAATGATCGTGCCAACTACACCACACTTGACGGTAACTACCTGAGTATTGATGAAGCGGTGACCAACCAAAATTCCCTGACAACGGCGGAAGCCTTAAGTCAGGAGGTGCGTCTGTCTTCCTCGGGGAACGACTTTTGGGACTGGATGGTTGGCGTGTTCTACCTCGATCAGGACACCAGCACCAGTTTTGCATCGAACCGTGCGGTTGCACCTCCTCTCAACATAAGCTTTTCAAGTGTCGGTGCAATTCCCGTAACCCGGGACGAGCTGGCGTTCTTTACCTTTAATGAGTTTTATCTTAGCAAGCGAATGACGCTTGAGGCTGGCCTTCGCTGGACCGAATACGATTCGTATCGCGCGGCCGATGTCTTCTTTGGCGAGATTAACTACATGCCACCAGCGCTTGTTCCCATTTTTGATATTGTTGAGGGCGGTATCTCCAGCTCCTTCCCGATCATCGGCATCAGTGATGAATTCAAAAACACCAAAGAAGATGCCATTACAGGGTCCCTTACACTCCGATACAGCCTGACCGACAACACGACGGTTTACGGTGCGTATAACCGAGGGTATCGACCCAGCGGTATCTCCATCAATCCAACCCCCGCGGTGCAGTTACTTCCCAATGGTGAAGCTGATGTTCTTCACGATGAGGAGACCAGCAACGCACTTGAGGTCGGCTTTAAAGGCCGCTATCTAGATGGCAGGGCTTCCTTAAATGGCGCGTTCTACTATCAAACGTTTGACGGCTATTTCGGCTTTGTTCGAGGTGTTCAGGTATTGGATGACGCGGGCAATCCGAATGCAATTTCCGGGGGCTTGATTTACAACGGTGATGCCGATATCTGGGGTATCGAGTTAGAGGGGCAGATCCTGCTCAGCGACCGTTGGAGCGCTGGCGGTGCTCTCGCGTATGCCAAGGGGGAGTGGGCGAGTGGCGCGGAAGCGCCTTGTAATGACAGGGCTCCCGGCGAGGTGCTCGGATTTTGTGATATTGGCGGTGAGTCATTGGGTGGAGAGCCAGAGTTGTCTCTCTCGCTGCAGTCTGAGTATTTCATCCCCGCTGGTGCTAACGAGTGGTACCTCCGCGGTCTCTATAAGTACACCGACGAGCGGGATAATACCGACGCCTCTGCGGGATTGGGTATCACCCGAGCCACCTTCGAGGACACTCATATCCTCAACGTTTACGCAGGCCTGCGAAAGAATGACAGGCAATGGGATGCTGGGCTGTGGGTAAAAAACCTGCTCGACTCCGATGAAGTCATCTATGAGCAGGGTCCGGATGCCTACGATATCCCCTTCAGTGGCGGCTCTTATACCCAGTCAAATATCCTGCCTGAGAGAACGATTGGATTGACTGTCAGCTACAGTTTTTAAATGAAGAGGGTGTCTGGAGAAGGGTGGCATAGCCACCCTTTTTCATTTAGCGGTCTTTAATTCTTTCAATTGTCGCTGGATGGATTCCAGCTTTTTCATTAGATCCTCATTACTGGGTGCCGCGGTCTCAAGACTTGCTGGTTTGACTTGATCTTGAGCCGCTATGAGGAAAAGCAGGTTGGTCACCACACTGTGATCATAGGATCGACCCCGCAACTTGAGCGTTCTCGAGGAGAATTCCAAGGTGCCAAAAAACACGTCCCGTAGATGCCCTACCGGCGTGTGGGGCGGCAGTTCGCCGCGATCCACCCCTTGCTTCATGATCCGGTCGAATACCTTGACGTACTCGCGGACCTGATCGAGATCCTGAGCCTGTTGGGGTTGAGCGCGATAGGTTAGTGATACCACGTCAAACTGATTGAGTATCGACTGTAAGTGGTAGCGGCCAAATTGCTCAAGCTGGTCAAGAGTGCTGGCTTCCTTATCGATGGCAGCTTCGGCTCCTAGAGTCAGTTGTGACCAGAAACGGCCGATCACGCCAGCGAGAAGATCTCGTTTGTTTTTGTAGTAAAGATATACGGTGCCCTCTGCCACTGACGCTGCGCGAGCGATGTCGGCGATCTTGGCGCCGTCGAATCCGGCTTGAGCAAAAATCCCTTCGGCCGCGTCCAAAATAGCTGACTCCCTTGCTTCTAGTCGCTCTCGAGTTGTATTGCGGGCTGTTGAAGACATCACTTTTCCGCCTTATACTGAGGAAAACTCATTTTAAATGAATTAAATTCATTTTGGTATCCCGGCACTTCAATAAAGGTCGGAGGTGCGAGGCGCTGAATTAAGAGGCGCGGAAAGAATAAAGGTGGGCGTAATGATCAGGATTGGCGGAGCTACCGGGTATTGGGGAGAGGCAGACCTTGCTTTACCGCAATTTTTGGCTGAGGAGCGCATGGATTTCATCGTGTTCGACTATCTGGCCGAAATCACCATGTCGAT
>CAXPOA010000074.1:0-3455 GCA_964218505.1 Luminiphilus sp. | reverse complement strand
GAAAACATCGAGCCGGAGGTGTCGATAATGAAAATGATGTACTCGCTGTCAACCGGAATACCCCCAATCAATTGATTTTTCTTTTCGCTGTTAATGCCCAGCAGTCGTTTTTCTTCTTCGCTTAACTGCTGGCGGGCGATGGCGAGTTGTTGCTGAACAATACTGTTGGTGTTGCGCGTAGTTTCCAGGGCGTCATAGCGTGACTGGGCTTTTGCCAGCGCTCCTTGGAGGATAGCAATGCGCTCTTTGTACTGAGATATTTGTTCCTGTTTGGCATCGAGCTCACGATTTAAAATCGTAGTTTCCCCGCGGATCTCGAACAGCTGCTCGGTGAGCTCAGCGACTTTGCCATCGGCCACGATCGTGGATTTCTCCAGAATCTGTGGTTGTACGGTTTTTGTGATCATCAAAAGCAGGATGACCGCGCCGAAGCCACAGCAGATAACGTCCAGAAAGGAGATCGAAAATTCAGGGGCGCCCCGTCGCTGCCTCATGGCCAATCCCTCGAGGGCGACATAAATGAGCCGCCGGTTACTTGCGCCAACTGCCAGTATTCAGATGCCGCCATCGGATCACCCTCCATGGGGGCGAGGATAATATTCACCGGCACACCCGCCGGTAGCCGCCGAACCGCGGACCTGAATAGCTCGAGCCGGTCCTTGCCCGATATCGTTGTTTTTCGTGGCGGGGAATCTCCCTGTGTTGGCAGGCCATCGGTGATCAGAAAAATGTTATCTGGCCCTCCCGGTAGCGCCGCCACGGCATCAAAGGCTTTATGCAGGCTGGTTCCCCCCGAGGGTAGCTGCTGGCGCAGGGCGTCGGTTGCGGACTTCAGCAACTTCACATCTGCCACGTCGAGCCAGCGGTTTTTCGTTTCTTCAAGAACTGAATTGGCTTCGGTGTTGAAGGCAATGATTTGAAACTGCGCATTGATGGGTAGCTGCGCAGTGAGCCAGTCGACAGTATTCAGCGTGCGAACCCATTTGGGTGCGGTTTGCTGAAGCTCGGTGTCCATGTTTCTCAGCCGGATGACATTGACAATGCTGTCAGCAAGCATGCTCGCGGAGCCGTCTACGAGAATGACGATGCGGCTACCCCCGAGGTTTAAGCCCGTCAGATACTGACGGTTGCCGACCCCCACGTACTCTCGGGCACTTCGACCCGCCTGCGCTTCGGCGGCTTCCTTGAGTTTTTCCACTCGCTCCTCGAGCCGGTTAATTTCGGCTTTCAAGGCCTCCACATCCTGATCTTCACTGAGGCCGCTTTCTTCAAGGGACGCAATAAGCGCTTCGTAATTGTCGAGCTCTTCGGTCACCCGGGTTGCTAACCCCTGAGCTTCAACGATATCCAGATCAGCACTGGTGAGCGCGTTGCGAAGACGGACGAGACCAGCCTTGCCCTCCCGGATGTCCTCTTCCAGCAGGTCGATTTCTGCAAAGACTTCGGCGTTGACGGTTCGGCTTTCAACTTCCATCGAGTGATCGATGATAAGGAACACCAGGACCACCGCCCCAAAACCACAGGACATGATGTCCAGAAAACTGAGGTTGAAGGTTGATGCCTGGCGCTTACGTCGGGTCAACCCTTACTCCTCGACGGCGATGAGCTGCGCGTTGAATCCCATGGCATCGGTGATGGCATCACCTACAGTGAAGATATGACCAACCTCAGCTGCCTGGCCATTGATGTTGAGGTCCTGAGGGATGGGTGCGGCAAGTATGATCGATGTGCCCTGCCGTTCGAGTTGAATCCCCTGTGGCGAGAGTGCGCCCGGTGTGAAGGCTTTGGCGATGCCGGCGCTCACCCAATGGGTGGGTCGAGGGGGCGAGTTTACGTTTTGATTTGCTGATGCCGTAGCAGGGCTCTCGGTCTGGGGTGCCATGAGGGCCGTGGTGGGTTCCGCAGGTACCCGACGCTGCAAAACCAGTGCATCCGGCGCCTGCCGCAAGCTGTCGGCAAATTTTAGCGTTGTGGTGACGATGGTGCTGTTGTCGATGCCTGTCGCAGGTTGATTGAGGACCAACCCGGGCAGCTGATCGAGGGGCGATTCCAGCAGTATCGGTGAGTCTGCATTTAGCAAGGGCTGAAGTGCGGTCGCGTAGGTGGTGCCAACGCTAGCCAGATCCTCCTGAGTTACCCGGACGTCATAGCCATTGATCGACATGTGCGCCTCACCCCGGGCTTTCAGGGTGGCGAGGAAGACCGGGAGTTGGTCGTACAGGGCCTGTTCTCCGTCCGCGGATCGAAGCGGATCAAAGCGGGTTTGATCCACAAAAGCGCTAGCAATGCTATTGGCCAAGCGATCTTGTAGGGCAAGCAGTCCCTCACCCGGCAATGCCTGAGAGTTTGTTGCCTCAACATGGCCATCCGTAACCTGGAACTTGGTAACTAACGTTTGGTGTAGCTGAAGTTCAACATGCAGTCCCTGGTCCATGCCGCTGGCGCTGGCGAGCAGCGCGGATCGGTGAATCAATCCGTCGATCGAAAAGGGGAGGTGTTCAACAATACCGAGTAGAAGTGACAGCTGCTCGCGAGTAAAGCTCCCGGGCACGGCCAGCAGAACAGTGTCGGGACGATTGGCTGCTTCATAAAGGGTCTGCAAGTGATCGTGGGCGAGGTCCGCTGTGTGTCGTGCCTTGCCGAGAGGGGGTGCCAGTGGCGCGGTGCCTAGTTGCGACCAAAAGCGCGTATTGACTTCGCGAGGAGTGCGTCGTTGGGTGCGCAATGCCGCTATCCCAAAGCGAAGTTGCTTGCCATCGAACCAGGCGTAGCCCGGTGATTCGATGTCCGTGTCGCCTCGCCAGATTTTGAGCGCGGTGTCGTGAAGGTCCAGAACAGCCGTCATGATCTCGGCACAGCAAGGTGGCGAAGGAGTTTGCGATCAATGTACCGCTGGGTGCTAAGTACAAGGCGCTCTTGGGAGAGTTGGAGTTGGTGCAGGGCAAACATGATGATGATCGATAGAACCAGCGCGACAAAGGTACTGTTGAAGGCAACCCCCAAACTCACGGTGACACCCGAGATGTCGCCTTCCACCGCCTTATACGCCTGTCCTAGCGCGTCACCGATACCCCGCACGGTGCCTATAAACCCGATGGAGGGGATGGCCCAGGAGATATATCGCACCATGGAAAGCTCCGAATCGAGTCGGTCTGCTTCGATGTCGCACTGCTCGCGCACGGACTCGGATACCGCGGGGATCGACTGAGTCGTCGCAAAACGTTGGAGCGCATTCATGAGTGCTCGTGGCAGAAGAAAATCCTGCTCTTCTTCGGGGAGAGCTTCCAGAGCCCGAGCGTAGTCTCTTGAGTCTTGCGGCAGCAGGCTGGTACCGGTGGGAACATCCATCAAATTGCGCCCCAGCATTCCCTGCTCCAGTCGGGTGCGATGAGCCTTGAGTCCCATGATCGCCAGTGCCCAGAACAGCAAGATAAAGCATGCCTCCTGTTCAAAAT
>CAXPOA010000073.1:0-6250 GCA_964218505.1 Luminiphilus sp. | reverse complement strand
GACATTTTTCAACAGCGCATTTTCACTCCGCTTGGCATGGACAATACCCGCTTCCTTCCGCCGCCAGACCAACGCTCTGACATGGCGACTGTTTATATCACTAACGAAAGCGGTGAACTGGAGCCTTCGCCCCTGCGCTTCGACAATAATCACTGGGCGCCCGGGGGCAGTGGCCTGGTGTCGACGTTGTCAGACTATATGCGCTTTGCATTAATGCTGTGGAACGGGGGGGAGTACCAGGGCGCCCGAGTACTGAAACAGGAAACGGTAGACAATATGTTTCAGCGGCACGTAACAGAGGGCGTGCTCTTGCGCGAGGGTATAGAGGGTCTTGGTTGGGGCCTTGGCTTGTCGGTCGTTGCCGACGCAGAGGCCTCGGTGATGCCTGACAACGATGGTGACGCTTGGTGGTCGGGCTTTTACGGGACAACCTTCTTCGTCAGCCCAGACACGGGCCTGACCGGGGTCATCATGTCACAGCTTGAACCCAACGAGCACGCGCCCCGGCCGGTTGAGGTCTTCCTGATCCAGGGGCTGGCCCACGCTGGCTTGCGTCATTAACCGTTTTTCAGCGCGTGGGCTTTCTGGCTCCGCATTAGTCGACGATCAAATTTTGTCTTGCAACCAAAAAGTCGAAGGACAATTCGAACAGGCCTTTACCGTCCACGGTGGCATTCCAAGCACCATGGCCTCTTCCCTCAAGGGGTACCAGTTCGTTGTGAACCCCCAGAGGGTCATAAATTGCCTGCATTTCAGTGGCCTCTGAAAAGGGGGTGCCGGGATTCACATCATCGGTGCCGTGGGCCATGAATAATTCCGGGTCGCTGCCGTCGAAGCGATTCAACCCGTAGATGGCTTCAAACAACTCCAGCTTGATCTTTGCACCCCAAAACCACACGACGCTCTGTACTAAATAGCTCTCGTCGAGGTTGGTGCTAGCCAGTGTCGGGTCATCGCTAAGTAGTATTTCGTCGCGGAAATCCTCGAGCTCTGAAGCACCCAGGGCGATGGCCGTGATGGCTCCTGCCGACGCCCCGCCGACTGAAATAAAATCGGTATTGATGTTGTAGGTCGCAGCGTTAGCGACCAACCAGCGCATCGCTGCTTTGGCATCCCGCTGGGCAGCATACATGGCGATACTTTGCTGTACTTGCTCCGGCGTCTCGGCCCCGGCTAGGCCAAACTCAATCCATTCATTAGGTGCAATGCCGGTATAAAACGCGAGCACTTCCTCAGATGACAGTCCGTCTATTGTCCCTAGGTCACTTGCGGTCCTGTAATCGACGGATACGAACACCCACCCTCTGGAGGCGAAGTAGTCGGCCATTTCGACAATTTCGGGTTTGGTCTTGGTACCACCCTTGAAGCCGCCCCCGTGAATGAACATGAAGACAGGTCGATTTTCTGCATTGTTGTCGGGCTGGTAGACATCCAGAAATTGGGATTGTTCAACGGCAGAGGTGCTGGAGCTGTTCCGGCTCAGTCCGTTCGCGTAAACAATATCGCTGTCCAATAGCACCTCATAGGAAGGCTCCACAGTGACCACAGGTGTGCCGTTGCCAGGACCCTCTTCGTCCCCGGTTTCTTGGGCTCTTACTGTCTGGACCGTCTGTAGTAACGAACCGAATCGACCCATTGGATCCGACCATACGGTTGGAGTTACCAGTAGCATCACGGGAATTACTAGCCACCTGAGAGAAGACTGGGGGGCAGTCTGCGGATAAGGGTGCTGTGCAGTCAGCGACCGTGAAAACTGGCGCTGCATGGTGTCACCTCCGAGTGGCTATATTAGCTATTGTACGGGTCACAGCGGCTTTTCCGTCTTGGCAGGTAGCTTTGATGATTACGGCCGCCGGAAGGAGTAACTGGAGGCTCTCCTCCATTGTCCGTGTCTAGTTGATCAGCTGTTGTAAGGGGATCATGCCGATCCCTGTAGTAAAGGAGGTCTAAGCTCTTTCTGGGCCTCAAATTGACCTATGACCATTCCATGAACCAGTAGAAGTGGTCGCTTGAAACCGCTGCAAAGTTCAATTTCTCGTAGCACCTAATAGCGGCTAAGTTGTCTTTCGCAACCGTTAGCAGAATTTTCGCGCTTTGGTGCTTACCCGTTCTTTGCAATGCTCTGACTAGCTGGGTGCCGATGCCCCGACGCCGCATTGAATGTAACAAGCAAATATCAACCAGAGTGATGATGGATTCGGCTGAATCTGTGAGTAGGCGGCCTACCTGGCGATCTTCGTGCTGAATTATAAGATTTTCTGCACTTGGATAGGTTTTTTCGTACTCGAGTGATCGTGCTTGAAACTGCATAGATAACAGGTGCTTGCCAATGACCTCATCAAATGATGGGTTTGTTAGATCGGGACGGGAACTGGCAAATAAATCAAACAGAAATTCTTCATCGCTGTGTTGGGCCTGTCGTAACGAAATCGAGTCCCCGAGATCTTCTTTAATTACCATTCGCTGTTGTACTACTTCGAGTTTCGAGCATTGTCGATGGCGGCTTTGATAAGTATCAGATTGAGCCCGCCTACATTCTCCGGTTGGGCGGTGAAGACTGTAGATTCGTTACTTAAGCCAGCGTCATTTTCGGCTTGAATTGTGCATTGGTAAGTCTCATCGCTGTCTAGATCGATGAGGATTGCCGGCGACGCACTGGTGTCTACGCTGGTCCGGTTTCCCGAGGACGAAACGCACTTCACGGTATAAGTCACGGTCTCGGCAGCCTGCGTGACGGATCTGAAGAAGACCCTTATTTCCCCATTGCTTGCATCGATTCGTTCTATTGTTGGCGTATTCGGAGGCGCTAATGTGAAGCAGGCCGTTTTATCTAAGGTGGCAATCGTGCCCTCTGCGCAGGGCAAGCACTGTGTCGCTCCAGCCTGATCTTGAAAGCTATCGCCGATACACGCTTGGGCGGCTATCGCACCATCGGAGTCAACAAAGGTCCCCGGAGGAGCTAGCTTGCACTCGGCTTGGCCTGTCTCATCCTGGTAGCTACCCGCCACACAGATTTCAGCCATGGAGGCCCCTTCTATCGCAACGAATTTGCCGAGAGGGGCGAGCTTGCACTCGGCTTGGCCTGTCTCGTCTTGGTAACGCCCTATAGGGCAGGCTACTGCTTCTGCTGCACCCTCGGTTGCAACGAATTTGCCCAGTGGGGCTAGCTTGCATTCGGCTTGGCCCATTTCATCCTGAAAGGTACCCGGAGCACAGGGAATCGCCATGTATGACTCATCCACAGGGACATGGAACCCAGCAGGCGCTGGCGCACAGTTTCCTGTGTCAGCTTGCAAAAACGTGCCTGCGGTGCAATATGAATTGAGTAATAAGTCATCGAGTTCAATATCAAAATCTGCGGTGCCATCGGATGTGATTATTCTGAATGCATCGAGTGGTGCCCATTGCGCACCGCTGACCTCAATAAGTTGAGCTGGATTGGTAAGAGGTGCGTTGTCTGGCAACACTGCTTCAATAGATCCTTGAATCACTCCGTTTAGCAATCCCTCAATCCTGATATTTTGAGTGCCAAATACTCCTTTGGTCAGTACAAGACTTTTAAGCCTGAAGTTACCGCCAGCTGAAACCACTCTGAGGCTGTTGGTTTCATCTTTTGTCCCCAGTGCTATTAGATAAAGGTCAGATTCATTTGTCCCGGGATCACTTACCCCGTTGTTGTTGATAGAGAAGAAGCCTTTGCCAGAGACCGTATCATCCAAGAAGAATTGGTAAGATAGGGTCCCCAACTGAAGCTGTGAATCCTTTAAAGACTCCACCTGCTTATCATCAAAGTGTTCCGGCATTACCTGTGAAGCGACAGGAGAGACAAAAAACAAGGCACAGAGCACGACGCTTATACCTGCGGGTACTAAACGCCTTAAAAATGCGGCTGTCTTGCCTTCTGCCATCAACGTCATAGCTCCGGCTTCATAGAAATTCTGTCCGTGGGACGCTTCAATTTCGTGATGGGAATATCCCTGTGAGCGCAATTACAAAATAGGTAGCGATGTAGGGTGGCATCACGCTAAAGGCTTGTTGGCCACCGGTGCTCTCGGTCGGTACAGCGGCTAGACCCAATGCGGATTCCTGCACGTCGTCGAGGGTGGCCACATTTTCAGGATCGTAATAGGCATTGACTGGTCTACCCGCTACATTAGGTAGAGCGGGATAAAAAGATGGATTCTGACTATGCGCTTGCGAGTCGATAAACTCCCTTTTCGTGGACCCTTGCATATGAGTATGGGGCGGCAGTTGCGATACGGATAGCGTTTGGGTCTCTGCTCCCCCTTTTTCCCCCGCACTTCTTGGGCTCAGGCCAGGTCCGGTACCTGGATGCACGGCGACTCTGCCTCGAAGATCAGGAAGCGCAAAGGTGGTACGACCATCACCTCCATAAATAGTCCCCAACAGAGAAAACAACGCAGTGTGATTATTAATAGGTAAAAGCTGCCCGTCGCACATGGCCCAGCCTCGGGGCGCGAAATTAAAGCCTACCTGCATTATCTGGCCAAGGAACGGTTCCGACATTTTTAAGCTCCTTTACTTGTTGGGTCGTCAGCGCTGATACCGATCGCAATAAAAGAATAAGTGGTGGGGTTGGGCTGCGATGCGTTAGCACTGACAATCAATTCGTTTTCTTTGCTACTAAGGTTGATCCCGGTCCAAGTAAATTCTTGGAGGGTCGGGGATGCGAGTGGAATTAAATAAACGCCTTCACAAAGTCCATGAACACTATCGGTGCACTGGCTGTTGGGTTGTAGTTCGAATGTAAAACTCGCCTGGCCAAGTTCACTATGGCGACGCGTACAATGCACCCCGAACTCAAGCCCGGAGCGCGGCAGGAGCGTTCGCATGTTGGATCTTGTGCTCACGCACTCGACTGGATTCCGGTCGTACGCCCAGACCGTCACATCAACTGGGCGGCAATCGAGCGGCCTGAATTTTTGGGTCACAGTTATCTGATTTGGAAAAAAAGCAGCGTTGCGATCGGTTGTTAGTACCTCAATCTGACATCGAACAGGAGAGTCTAATCGGACCACTGCATCGCCAGAATGTTGGGTGGCTGAAGGGTTGATGGACTGACAATAACCCTCTTCAGGCCAAGGTGCATATCCGATACTCGGCATGTTTCCGCCACTGATATCGTTGCTTAGGAGGTGGTTTGTTTTGGTGAGAGCAAGCCCTCCCAGTAGGATGGAGCTGGAGGAGATTAGCGATCTTCGCTTGACTAACATGCAGATCCCCTTGCAAAAAAGGTTGCAGAATGCTACCACCTGTGCGGCACTGCATCAAGGGCTTTAACTGGATGTTAAAAATTGAAGACAATTAACCACAAATCGCCGGAAAACATCCGAGGCTATGCGAGACTTAACAAGGAATTTGACCAAGCTTTAATGCAACGTGACCTAGGTTTGCTTGGAAAAGAGGACTGGATTCGTCACTTTGTAGAGCAAAACTTTGATGGAGAGTGGAGCGTTATACCTTTGCGAGCACCAGCAGGCGCGACCCATCCGGTTAAGCAAATTTACTCAGACCCCACCTGCGACGACTTTTGTGACACTCACTACCTCACAGGCTGCCGCTATTTCAGTGAAATCATCAACTGGTTTGAGTGTCCCGTGCGAGCTGTGAGGCTGATGAAATTAGCGTCCGGATCAGTGATCCACACCCATCGGGACTTCGATCTTGACATTGAGTCTGGTACTGCGCGTCTTCACATTGTAGTTGTGACAAACTCTCAGGTTGAATTCAGGTTGAATCAGGAAGTGGTGCCCATGCAGGCGGGCAGTTGTTATTACTTGCGCCTATCCGAGCCACATAGCGTTAAGAATGAGGGCAATAGCAATCGTGTTCATATGGTGCTTGATGTCGAAGTAAATGATTGGTTAATTTCGCAACTCAACGAAGCATGGGATGCGCGCTAATGAGTCGCGGTTTCGAGAAGCATCGCTACGAGCCGGCGAACGCCGGAGCGCTCTACGCAAGGGCTGGGATTACCCGTGCCACTTGATCTTCAATAGGAAAGTAACATGACGTTGTTCACTCAGCTCCTTTCCACAGTGTGCCTCATTCTCGCCTGCGGCGACAAAAATGAACCAGTGTTAGAGGAACCTCAATCCAAAATTCTCTCTGCCTACCACGGGCTCGACGCCCTGCCGGCCGGGGCGAATGTGCTTTGTCCCATTGAGATTGAGGGCGAAGACGGTATGCCCGTGGTATTCAGCGTGCAAATTGATTCTAATAGCGTGAT
>CAXPOA010000072.1:0-6328 GCA_964218505.1 Luminiphilus sp. | reverse complement strand
GCGGACTGCTGATGATTTGCGTGCCAGTGCCTCTCTTGGCCATCCATTTTGAAAGTAGTAGCGATATGAATGAACCACCAAAACCAAACAGTGCGCAAAAAATCAGCAGTCCCTGCAAATTAAGGTCAACGCCATTCGCAGCCAGAATGCCCTCCAGTCCCAGTAGATTGAAAACAAGGCTGACGAGTACTAAAACCGCGAGGTTCGTGGCGAGAAACAACAGGATTCTCAAAGGGTATTCTCCTTGGTTGCGTTGTCTTCTTGAGATGGGGTCGACAGGGGGTCGATTTCAAGGTCTCCCCCGTCATCGGGGTCTGCCGGCAACGGGATCGAGGATATTTCAAGCTTTGGCAGTTTTTCTTCCAAAAGGTTCAATGACAGCACATCACACCGGAGATCGACATCTTTTGAACTCAGCTCGAAAACGGTATTTACCGCCTCATCCTGATGGGCAAAGGTCAGTACTCGCGTGGTATCCCGACCGTCAACCCAGCGCTTGCCGCGTCCCCAATAATGGCCGTCCTGATTGCGCACAATGTGTGCCATGTTTGTCATCGGTATTACCTTACGTCGTGGTTTGAGTTGGTGGGGTAGTAACTGGACCTATTGATCGAGAAGAAAGTCTTTGGCTTGATTAATCTTCGCAGCAAGATAGTCATTGCCCCCACGATCAGGGTGGATTTTCTGCATCAGCTTTCGATGTGCAGCGACGATCTCCTCTGGAGTGGCATCGGACTCCAGGCCCAGAACGGCGAGAGCCTCTTTTTGCGTCATTTGCGAGGAGTTTTGACCAGTCTGTTGTTCTGTCTCGTCATTCTCCCACCCGTTGGGGAAGCGCTGATCAAGATAATTGCTCAGTAATTGCGCAGAGTCTGAGTCGTGCTCCTGAGCGTACGTCATTAGCTCTGAAAGCTCCTCTTTGGTCAGGTCCGACAGGCGCCAATCTTTAAAGCGACCAACCCGAATTTCACCATTGAGCTCGCCCGTTTCGTGATCCAGCGTCATGTTGAGAAGTTCGGTAGACACCTCTGACTGGGCACCTGCCGCTTTCGATCGATTACTTTGCAGCCAGCCAAGGAGAAGAGGAAAGGTACGTATAAATAGAGGCATTAACTGTCTGGCTACGAACAGCAGACCTGTAAATGCGGCGCCTATCCAGTGCATCTTTCCTGTCAGAGTCAGGAGCACGGTGGCAATTAGGGCAATTCCAAGGGTCAGCTGAAGATAGCCTGCACGGCGTTTATGGGGGGGCAGCTGCTGAACCCGACGCAGGAGCATCAGAAAAGTAACCACGACAGCGATGAGTAAAAGCGCTCTTGGCACGGCTTCACTACTCCAGGGGATTAATATTCAGTCTCGATCTGATCTGAGTTGCTCTAACAAGAGTTTATCACTCTCCCGGCCGGACTGGGCGAGGGCTTTCATGCCGCCGGTGGTAAATCGAACGACAGCGCCCAGTAATTCCCTGAGTCGATCCGCACTGGTGTGATCAAATGAGGCGTAGACACCACCACTTCGTCGAGCCAGCATGGCGAAGGCGGATGCAGCCAGTGGGTCCTGCCCCTCCTGAAATATGAAGAGTGGCAGTTTGTACAAACCGCATTCGCCCGCCAGCGCTGCCAGCGTGTCGTTACTCTCTTCAACCGCATCTCCGACAAACACAAGCGCTTTAACGGGTGCTAATCCGCTTCGTTGGGCCAGGTAATGGCGCAGTACGCGCTCGAGTTGGGTAGGGCCACCGAGGCAGACTACATCGTCCATGTGTGCGAATAACTCGGCGGCATTTGTCAGCCAAGGACTGTAATGAAAGTCACTGAGGCCGCGGTAATAGCAAAGCTGTATTGCCAGGTTGGTATTTTCGATACTCGCAGTGAACAGGTCTCGATGCAGTTTTTTCGCAGTCGCCCAGGTAGGTTCCCTGCTGGCGGTCGCATCCAGAGCAAAAATAAGCTTTGTCTGCCTGCTTTGCACAGACTGAATTGCCTTTGCCTTTGACAAAAAGGCGCTTACCTCAGTCGAGGCAGATTTTTTTACAAGTTTGCTGGCGATGGCGTTCTACTTTTCTGAGGGTTTGTGGGGACAGGAGAAGCGCTTCATTCCACGCATCTTTGCCGTTGATCTTCCGGGTTGAATCACCTTAATTCACGGGTGAGACTTTTATGGTCTGTCCACAATTTTAACGCCGCACTATCAATCCGACAGCACTTTTTAGGTAAAGTATGGTGGTGATCTCGCAAAGTAGGCCTCCCATGAAATTGTTCGATATCCGACGAAAACATGCTATCCCAAGCCCTGATAATGCATTACCGGGTCGTACCGAGGTGATGATGGTGACTGATATGCACGCGGTGCTGGGCAGACCAATCTGTCCGCCTTACCCTAGCCATCTGGCGCTGGCGATGTTCGGTATGGGATGTTTTTGGGGTGTGGAGCGGAAGTTCTGGCAGCATGAGGGGGTGTGGACGACAGCGGTTGGTTACGCTGGGGGGCATACGCCAAATCCAACTTATCAGGAGGTGTGCACTGGGCAAACCGGGCATAACGAGGTGGTCCAGCTCGTCTTTGATCCAGAGTTCACCAAATACAGCGAGTTGCTGACACTGTTTTGGGAGCAGCATGATCCCACGCAGGGAATGCGCCAAGGTAATGATATCGGCACCCAATATCGCTCGGGTATTTACGTGTTCGATGCCGCTCAACAGGCACTTGCGGAGGAGTCTAAAGACTCTTTTCAACGTCAGCTCCATTCCGCCGGGTTTGGCGATATCACGACGGAAATCATCGAAGCGCCAACCTTTTACTTTGCGGAGGACTATCACCAACAGTACCTCCATAAAAATCCTGGTGGTTATTGTGGTATTGGTGGGACCGGTGTGCAGTGTGCTTTACCCACAGGCGTGTCTGTTTGATTAGCCAAACAGGTTTCGTGCAAGCACACAGGCGACGGCCGTATCCACACTAAATATTCTGGGTCCCAAGTGAGCGGTTTGAGCACCGTGGGCCAGGAGTAGCTCAACCTCGAACGGGATAAAGCCCCCCTCTGGACCAACGCATATAAGGTTGGGCCCCGTCATGTCAGTGGGTAGTTTGATAGCGCCTGAGGGATGTGCGACCCAGATAGGCTTCGCACCTCGCAGCGCGCCAAGTTCATCCTCAACGAATGGTCTGAATCGCTGATGTAAATGGACGCGAGGGAGGCGTGTGGCTCCACTGCGTTCAAGACCTTCCAATAGCGCGGAGCGGATTTTTTCTGGGCGTAGCAGTGGTGTTTGCCAAAAGCTTTTCTCAACCCGGTAACTGTTGATCAGGTGGATTTCCTCAACGCCATATTCCGCGCACTGGCGAAAGATCCGGCGGAGCATTTTTGGTCGGGGTAGGGCAATGATCGGGATGACTGGATGAATTGGCAGCGGTGGATCTGTGATGTCGATCTTTAACGTGAGTCGGTGATCGCTTATTTCCTTTACTGTTCCCGATCCGCGACCACCATCGATGATGCCGACCCGAATGATCTGTTCTGGTGCGACCTTAAGTATGCGACATAAATGCTCAAAGCGACGACCCTGGAGGATCGCAATTCCTTGGCCATCTACCTCGTCACCAGAGAGTAAAACGCAATTCATAGTGCCGGATTTCAACCCAGCCAGAGATCGTAGTCGTCTGCGGCAGTGACTTTGCCAGTGACCCAATCGCCGGGGTTGAGATTAGTTGCGCCTGGCAGATGTACCACGCCATCAATTTCTGGCGCATCACCCTTGCTTCTGCCTACGGCGCCGCTTTCATCGACCGAATCAATCAATACCTGGAGACGCTGGCCCACCTTGGCATCCAGTTTCGCGCTGCTTATTTTTTGTTGGCTTGCCATGAAGCGCTCCCAGCGCTCCTCCTTTATCTCCTCGGCTATCGGGTTCGGCAGCTCATTTGCCGACGCTCCGGCCACGGGCGAGTACTTGAAGCAACCCACGCGATCGAGGCGAGCCTCCTCGATGAACGTTAGCAGCTCTTCGAATTCAGCTTCCGTTTCTCCCGGATAGCCAACAATGAACGTTGAACGCAGGGTAATGTCCGGGCACAGCTCCCGCCACTGCCTGATTCTGTCCAGCGTCTTCTCTGCGGCCGCCGGCCTTTTCATTCGTTGAAGCACCGCGGGACTGCCGTGTTGCAGGGGTATATCCAGATAAGGGAGGATTTTGCCTGACTGCATGAGTGGGATAAGGCTGTCAACGTGGGGATAGGGGTAGACATAATGCAGCCGCACCCAAATGCCTAACTCCCCAAGCTGTTCCGCAAGAGTATAAAGGTTGGTTTTTAATGGACGCCCCTCCCAAAAATCAGTTTTGAACTTTAGATCCACGCCATAGGCGCTGGTGTCTTGAGAGATCACGAGCAGTTCCCTGACACCGGAATTGACCAGACCCTCTGCTTCTTTCATCACATCCCCAATGGGACGGCTGACCAAGTCACCTCGAAGGCTGGGTATGATGCAAAATCGGCAGCGATGATTGCAGCCTTCTGAAATTTTCAGATAAGCATAGTGCCGTGGTGTCAGTTTGATGCCTTGAGCTGGCACAAGATCAATGAGTGGATTGTGCTCTTTGACAGGTGGTAGCACACGTCTGACTTCACCAAGAACCTCCTCGTAAGCGGCGGGACCGGTGATGCCGATAACTTTAGGGTGCAGCTCCTGAATGCGCTTGGCGTCGTCGCCTTTTCCCATGCAGCCCGTGACGAGAACGCTTCCGTTTTCAGCGATAGCTTCACCTATGGCATCGAGACTTTCTGCTTTGGCACTGTCGATGAAGCCGCATGTATTCACTATCACGATGCCAGCATCGTGATAGTGAGGCGTGATTTCATACCCTTCGATTGAAAGTTGGGTCAGGATTCTTTCGGAATCAACGAGAGCTTTGGGACATCCAAGGGACACAAATCCAACTTTTTGGGCGGTGTTTTCACTTGTCATGAAGGTGCGGCTCGGGGGCTATGATGGGATTGTACTGGTTCTACTCTGATTTGTTCAGAGGCGGAGTGGGTCAAACCTGACGTTGATGTTCTCGACTGTGGGTCCTGATCTTGAATTCCTGGCGGAGCGCGTCCAAGAATTGCAGCGCCTCTTCCCTGTTCAAAAAGTCCCCGACACTGACGTAGTCGCCCTTGTCGTGAAGTCCCAGTTTAGGGCCTTCCCAAGGGTGGCTCTCGGGTGTTACCGACAGGCCTACCTGATCTCGCGCAAAGTGCCAGGTTTTTTTTGGAGCGTAATAGCCTTTGTCAATTTTCACGGCGGCCCCCTCTAGCGTGACGACATGGCGATACTGGAGTTTCCAATTGACGTAATAGAGAGCGGCGGCAAGTCCTAAAAGCTCCGCGCCGGCAAAAGGAAGAATCGGCCACGCGCCCAAAAGTGCGAAACCGATTGCAGCGCCCAGTGACGGTACCGATATTGCCAGTACAACCCAGAGATTGGTCCTCCAGGTGGCTGAGTGGTTTGGCTTGGCAATGATGGTTTTGATCACACCATTATCAGAGATGGTGACCACCGAGAACTCTCCCGCTTGTCGGATCTGCCTACACTAGTCTAACTGCCCCTCGGCACCAAGTGGTTTACCCCGGCCGTTGGCCCTCCCAGCCCGATACGGTGAACGGGACTGGAGAGAAGGCGCTAATCCCGGTGTTCGTGCCCGGGTGTAGAAAGGCGAGTGAGGTAGCATGAAGTAGAAGCCGGGGCGAGGCCCGAAGCGCCTTGGCGTGAGCATACATATCGCAGCCCATGATGGGATGTCCGATCTCTTTTAGGTGCAGCCGCAGCTGATGCGAACGCCCGGTGACAGGGGTTAGCCGAAGTAGGGTGCAGTTCGTACCGTAATCCACCACTTCATAGCGGGTAAGCGACGGCTTGCCATTTGTCAGACACACCTTCTGTTTGGGTCTGTTTTCCCAGTCAGCCATCAAGGGGAGATCGATTTCACCAGCCTGAGTCTCTACTGCGCCCCAGACCAGTGCATGGTAAGTCTTTTGCACAGCTCGTGACTGAAAGGTCCGTCCCAGTGCGGAGAGAGTGTCTTTTGTTTTAGGGACAACCATAACGCCACTGGTATCCAGGTCGAGTCGATGCACGGCGGCCGCATTCGGAAACGCGGGAATAAGTCGTGATAGCAGGCTGTCCTTGTTGAGTGGATGCCGGCCGGGAACGCTTAGCAAAAGGTGAGGTTTATCAACGATGAGTAGGTAATCGTCCTCGTAGAGTAGCCTGATCGGCTCGTTACTGTGAGGCACGAGATAAGGCGGTAGTTCCGCCTCGTTATGCTTGTCACGGGTATTCACCGACTCG
>CAXPOA010000071.1:0-25234 GCA_964218505.1 Luminiphilus sp. | reverse complement strand
ACTCCCCTATTTGACATGCTGCCTGAGGAAAACTATCAGTCCCTAGAGCGGTCAGTGCTTTACCCCAAGCGATTGGGCAAGCCCGAAGAGATTGCTCATCTCTCAGTTTTCATTGCAGAAAACGATTACCTTAATGGTGAATGCGTCCGTTTAGATGGCGGTATCCGCATGCAGCCGAAGTAAACGTTGGTGCGCTCAAGATCCTGCACAGGCGGCGACAGCCGCCTGTTTTCTTGAGGGTTCCGGTGCTACCAGGCTTCTTACTGGAGGGTCTGAATTGTTGTGCGGTGTAACAGACGCGCTTGACCTTCATAGCCGCCAGTTGCTTTGTGTAAAACCGCTCGGTTATCCCACATAACAAGCATGCCGCGTTTCCACTGATGCTCATAGACATACTCTGCCTGAGTTTGATGGGCGAGCAGCCCCATCAACAACCCAATCGCTTCGTCGTCCGGCATGCCCTCTATGCCGATAATATAGCCCACACAACCAAACAGCCGCTCTTCTCCCGTTTCTGGGTGAGGTGAGAGCAAAGGATGCAGAAACGTCGCGTTGGCGGAGTCATCTGCTCTTATATCCATGCTGCGATCTGACTGCCTGTCGTTCTCCCCGTAAACGCCCTCAGGCGCATACGGCAATTTGGCCGAGTGGATCGCCCTCCTCCCTTCAATTTGCTCTCTGAGAGCCGGGGGTAGCCCTGCCGCGGCAGCCACTTGATTAGCAAACCAGGTATCGCCCCCGGTAGTTGGGATAGTAATGCCATACAGACAGGTAGCCGCTGGAGGTTGCGATTGAAAGCTCCAATCGGTGTGCCAATTCTCGGCGAAAATCGGTGCCTTCTCCTCAGCACCGCGGCACACGGCAATGATGTGCTTGTGATCGGGAATGGAGGCAATGAAAGGGTCATCGCCAAAGGGTCCAAATTCGAGAGAGGCCCGCTCTAGATCTTCGTCGGTGAGTGACTGTTCCTCAAAGGCGATGACTTTATGTCTGAGCAGCGCGAGGTGACAGGCCTCTCTTTCATCAGGCCCCAAATTCTTGCTCAGATCGATGCCGCGGATTGTCGCGCCGAACCCCGAGTCTTGTGGGCAAATCTCCATGGGCACCCTCCTCGCCACTTTATGAACACGCTTTTCTGCCTGTTAGCGGCCCAATAACACCGACATATGGTTACTATACCGTGCCAACGTTTTGTGCGCGATTGTTCGCCCTGCTGCTTTTCGCAGTAGATTGAGGCGCCAACGACCATGTGGTGTTTGTTTTATTAATGAGGTGTTTTTCTTGATGGATCGTTTGCGTGCTATCAGCAGTGCCATACTGCTACTCGTGCTGTGTTGCTCGGCTACAGGCCATGCGCAAGATGAGGACCGGGGTGCCATCGACCTCGATCTCGACGCGGGAGGAAGCGAGAGCCCTTGGTTGTTGACACCGCTTCTCAGCGTAGACCCTAAGCTGGGTCGTAACGTGGGAGCCCTGGGCGCTTACACCCTCCGTTTCGATGAAGACTCACCGGCGTCAATGATTGGAGCGGCGGTGACCTATTCCAGCACTGATAGCTACGTGGGCGGATTATTTGCCGACCTTTATTGGCAGGGGGACCGCAATCGGTTGAGCATGGGGGCGGGCTTTGGAAAAATAAAAAACGATTACGACGATTTCTTGGGACTGGGTACAAACGTAAAGACCGTCGATAACTTTGACGCGCTTTTTCTTCGCTACCTGAGGAGAATCGGTGATAGCCCTTGGTTCATCGGGGCATTATTGCTCAACAGCAATTACCAAATTGACTTCCCGCCTCGGAGCGGCGGCATCGTTGATCAGATCGGTTATCTTGGATTCGAAGCGACGGGTGCAGGAATTGTACTGAATTTTGACACCCGAGATGACGTTAGGAATCCGACATCGGGCTCCTTTGCCAGCGTTTACAACGTGGCTTACCAGGGGAGTGATGATGAAGCCATCTTAGACCCGATTTTCCCGGGTTTAGATGAGCCGATTCTGTCATCCGGTGAGGGGGACGCCGATTTTGACGTCTACCATGCAGAGGCCAGAACCTACCTGCACCTGAATCTCGGGTACAAGGGAGGCGGTAGCACACTCGCCCTTGAATTAAAAAACCGCTTGACCGATGACGCGCCGGTCTCGGGGTACTCTTCCATCAGCTTACCCGGGTATACCAAAGGCAACTATTTGGGGCAGAACTACAGCCACCTTCAGTTCGATCTAAGGCTAGCTCTGGGGCAACGCTGGGGCGCCGTGGTCTTTGGAGGCGTTGGTTGCCTGTACGGTGATGGGCTTGGCTCTGCTAGCATCTCCTGCAGTGACAACAGTTACCCTGCTCTGGGGGCAGGCATTAGCTATTTGCTCAAGGAGGAGTCAGGTATTGTTGTCAGGGCAGAGGTAGCAAAGGGGTCAGGAGACAACTCGGCGCTTTACCTCCGTTTTGGTCATCCCTTTTGAGTAAAAGGGAGTAAATGTTCACAATATCGACATGCTCTCGTGTTTGAGCCCGAATTAAGTGTCTAATCGCTGTATAGCCAACTAGTATTGGAGCTTCAATGCTTACCCGAAACTCTCGCCCAGGTGGTTACCTCAATGTACTGATCGCCCTCTGCTTTTTGGGGGCGGTGCCTGGATGGGCCCTCGCACCCACCTCTATTCAGGGTGACACCCTGGTCAAGCTCATTGATACCCTGGAACAGCGGCACTACGAGAAACAGTCCTACGACGATGTCTTATCCGGCCTTCACCTAGAGGCCTACATTGGCTCGCTGGATCCTCAAAAAATGTTTTTTACCTCGGCCGACATCGAAGATTTTGAGGCGTATCGATCGGCTCTTGACGATCTTGGTCGTGCGGGTGAGCTCGCGCCGGCATTCATGATGTTTAACCGTTATCAAAGCGCCCTCAGGGCCCGCCTTGAAACGACTCTGGCTACCATGCAACAACAGGTAGATGGTTTTGACTTTACAGTTGACGAATATCTTCCTCTGGATTCGGAAGACCTGCCTTGGGCTGCATCCAGTGATGTTCTTGATGATCGGTGGCGCAAGCGCCTCAAAAGTCAGGTTTTGAGCCTACGGCTAGCGGACAAGGCGCCAGAAGAAATTGTCCCCACCCTCGAGCGACGCTACAAGAACCAGCTTAATCGACTCGATCAGTATAATGAGCGAGACGTATTTGCAGTGTACGCAAATGCCCTCACCGAGCTCTACGACCCTCACACGTCCTACTTCTCGCCTCGCAGAGCGGAGAACTTTGATATCAATATGAGCCTGTCTTTCGACGGTATTGGTGCGGTTCTTCAGGTTGATGACGAGTTCACTAAAGTGGTTCGACTGGTGCCTGCCGGACCTGCAGATAAGCAGGGGTCCTTGCGCCCTTCTGATCTAATTATCGGGGTTGGTCAGGGTGATGAGGGTGCGATCGAGGACGTCATCGGTTGGCGGCTTGATGAGGTGGTAGATCTCATTCGCGGACCCCGGGAAACTACCGTTCGTCTCGAGGTAATTCCCGATAAAGGAAAGATGGACCAGCGTCATGTCATCGCCATCGAGCGCAATCAAGTCAAGCTTGAGGAGCAGGCCGCTCAGAGTCAGGTTCTTGAGATGGAAGATGCTGACGGTAAGAACCGGAAAATCGGCGTTATCGAGATACCAGCTTTTTACATTGATTTCGCCGCACTTCGGCGGGGGGACGAGAATTACAAATCGACCACGCGGGATGTAAGGCGCTTGATAGATGAGCTCGAAGGGCAAGACGTAGAAGGCCTGGTCATCGATTTGCGAAACAATGGCGGAGGCTCCCTTCAAGAGGCTAATGATTTGACTGGCCTGTTCATTGAATATGGTCCAACGGTTCAAATTCGAAGTGCCGAGCGGCGGGTGTGGCGAGATGGTAAGCGGCAGCGATCTGCCTATTACGCCGGCCCTGTCGCTGTTCTGATTAATCGACTTAGCGCATCTGCCTCCGAGATTTTTGCTGGCGCTCTTCAGGACTACGGACGAGGCATTGTGATTGGCGATCGCTCTTTTGGTAAAGGCACCGTGCAGACCTTGCTGGATCTTCCTGAGGGTCAACTTAAGGTAACCGAGAGTAAGTTTTACCGTATCTCGGGTGACTCAACGCAGCACAGAGGTGTCGTGCCAGATATTTCCTTCCCCTCGCTCTTTGATGAAGCTGAGATCGGAGAAAGCGCGCTGGATTATGCGCTTAGCTGGGATCAGATATCTCCTGTCAGACATCGGGACTATGGTTTGTTTGACGGCCTAGTGCCCACACTCAGAAAACTTCATCAGGATAGAACCAGCGAGGATCCCGACTTTCTCTATTTGCTGGATCAAGTCACCATGTCGGCTGAAACCCGCGGTATGACCTCGCTTCCTCTCAACGAAGAAGCACGTTTGGAGCTCCGAGAGTCTCAAGAGGCAAAGGCGCTTAGCATTGAAAACAAGCGGCGCGTATCAAAAGGTGAAGAGCCACTGGCTTCGCTTCGAGAGGAGGATGACGATGGCATCCAAGCCGAGATAGACGAAAACCTCGATACGCTATCGGGTCCTGGTGAGAACGGGGACGACTTTGATGTCGAGCTTTCCGCTGCAGAGGAAGAAGAAACCGACGAAGCTGATGTATTACTGCTGGAGGCGGGCCGAATAGTTGCTGATGTTCTTGCCCTATTGCCCTCTTCTACAGGGCCCGCGCTAACGGCTAAGCGTTAAGAAGGCTCAAACCAACGAAGTGAGCTGTGAAGGGTGACTACACTTCCAATGATCAATAATGTAGGCGCAGCAGGCGTTTCTTCCTCTGCTCTCCTTACGATAGTTGCCAGGGTCCCGGTAATAACTCGCTGATCGCCACGGGTTGCTTTTTCAACGATTGCAACGGGGGTATCGGGGGCGCGGCCCGCATCAACCAGTTCGTTTGCGATGATCGCGAGACCCGCGAGACCCATATAAAAGACGAGAGTCTCCTGCTCGTTTAAAAACTGACTCCAAGGCAGATCGAGCTGATGATTCTTGGTGTGGCCCGTAATGAATCGCACGCTTTGCGCATGATCCCGATGGGTTAGTGGTATCCCCGCATAACAGGCTGCTCCGGAGGCTGCGGTAACACCCGGCACTACCTCAAAATCGATACCTGCCGCCAGAAGACCCTCTATCTCCTCTCCGCCTCGTCCAAAAATAAAAGGATCCCCTCCTTTCAAGCGTGCAACCCGCTTGCCACTCTTTGCTAGCGCTGCCAGATTTTCATTTATTTCTGACTGAGGCATTGCGTGCGCAGACCGTTCTTTTCCAACGTAAATTTTCTCTGCATCACGACGAGCCATTTCGAGAATACCATCTCCAATGAGCCGGTCATAAAGAACAACGTCTGCCTGCTGCAAAAGCCTGAGCGCCTTAAAGGTCATCAATTCAGGATCACCTGGACCAGCACCTATCAGATAGACAGCGCCACGGGAGTAGCCATTCCCGGAAAGACATGCCTGAAAGACCTCGTCTGCTGCGGCTATATTGTTGTGCAGCACGTGATTGATAAATTCGCTCTCACCCAGAAGCGTCTCCCAAAAATAGCGACGCTCACTCTCGCCACCTAAAGATTCATATATTTCCTCCCGTCGAGAACCCAGATATCGGGCAAGCTCTCTGTAGCCTTCCGGATAGCGGCTTTCTATGTCCGAACGAATCCGTCGTGCGAGTACCGGACTGCTACCACTGGAGGACACTGAAATAATGAGAGGATTGCGATCAATAATTGCTGGAATGATAAATGTGCAGAGAGAGGGATCGTCGACCACATTGACCGGTGTCATTGATTCCTGCGCCCGTCTGGAGATCGCGGCATTGACATCCTGATCGGGCGTTGCGGCGACCACTGCAGCGTATTCACCAAGGTTCCTGCCATCCCAGGGGCTCAATTGAATATGGCTAGGGGTTAAGACTAGATCCCGGATCTCCTCTGAGACCTGAGGTGCCAATACGTGCAGGTCGGCGCCAGCACGTGCTAGCAGACGAGCCTTGCGGGTGGCGACGATACCACCGCCCACCAGCAGCACTGGTTGGTTCGCAAGTTTTAAGCCAACGGGAAAATAGTCCACCTCAGGAGATCGCCGTCATGCCCCCCATATAGGGTTGCAACACGTCAGGGATGGCCACTGAGCCATCGGCTTGCTGATAGTTTTCGAGGACCGCCACGAGCGTCCGACCAACCGCCAGACCTGACCCATTCAGGGTGTGGAGAAGTTCTGGTTTACCTGTGTCAGGATTTCGCCACCGAGCCTTGAGCCGACGCGCCTGATAATCCATAAAGTTCGAGCAGCTGGATATCTCCCGATAGGTCTCCTGACCCGGTAACCAAACCTCCAGGTCGTAGGTCATGGCTGCGGAGAAGCCCATATCACCACCGCAGAGAATCATCTTTCGGTAAGGCAGGTCCAGTGACTGAAGAATCGCCTCGGCATGGCCTGTGAGGGCCTCTAGTGCTGCTTCAGATTGAGCCGGCGGCACGAGTTGCACCAGCTCGACTTTTTCAAACTGGTGTTGGCGGATTAAGCCCCTGGTGTCGCGACCATAACTCCCAGCCTCGCTCCGAAAGCATGGCGTGTGGGCGACGAAGCGAATACCCTCAGCGCCCATTTCGTTTGATTCAAAGATGCGCTCCCGGGCGATGTTAGTCACTGGTACCTCAGCGGTCGGAATGAGGTAATACTCCTGATCACCCGCGATCTTGAATAAATCCTCTTCAAACTTGGGCAACTGACCTGTCCCAACCAGAGACTCCCGGTTGACCAAATACGGGACGTAGACCTCCGTATACCCATGCTGCTGGGTGTGTACATCCAGCATGTACTGAGTCAGTGCCCGCTGGAGTCGAGCGACTTCTGCATACATCACAGCAAACCGGGAGCCGGTGATTTTTCCCGCGGTTTCACTGTCCAGACGACCCTGACGTTCTGCAAGATCAACGTGATCAAGGGGTTTAAAATCGAAGATACGCGGGTTACCCCAGCGCAGAACTTCAACGTTATCCTCTTCCGACAGCCCCTCCGGAACTGCGGCCAGCGGCAGATTAGGGGTCTCCAACAACAAGCCATCAAGCTCCTTTTGAATGGCCCTCGCCTGCTCAGTGGCAGCATCAATTTCCGTTCCGATACGCTCTAGGATCTCGTTGACCTGCTCTTTGGCCTCATCCACGGAAACACCCTGCCCCACCAGCTCACCAATTTTCTTTGAAGCTGACTTACGCTCAGCAAGCAGGGACTGAGACCTGACGTCAGCGTCCTTACGCTGGGCGTCAAGCGTGGTAAAGCGTTCCAATGGAAACTCATGTCCACGTTTTTTTAGGCCTGAAACAATAGCAGTGGGATCCTGCCTAATAGCCTTTATATCGAGCATGCCCCCTCCGGGCTTCTAGCAACTAGCGGCGCGCATGATACCGTGTCTGCGCTTAATTTTCCCCCGAATTATCCCGTCAGTCGGGCGAGCGCTATCCCTACAGTAATCCCCAAAACGCATGAAACAACGCTTGCGAAACTATAACTCACTGCATCCAGCCAGGCGTTCCGCTCGATAAACTGATACAGCTCCCAACTGAAGGTCGAAAATGTCGTGAAGGCGCCAAAAAATCCAACCATGAGTAGCGGATGAAGTGATTGATGGAGGCTGCCCCGGACTAGGAGCGCCATGACAAGACCAAAACCGATAGAGCCCAGAACATTCACTAGAAAAGTTGCCCAAGGCCAGTGCTGCCCACTCACCGCAAGCGCGATGGCGTAGCGGGTAACCGCTCCTGCGGCACCCCCGATTGCAACTAAAACAACGGATCCCATAACGCCTCTTTTATGATTTTTTCCCTTTGGCTAATCCCCTGTCTCGCAGCATCGCCAGTTTCTCGGCTATTTTGCTTTCGAGTCCGCGATTAACGGGCTCATAGAGGGGCGACGGACGCAATTCTTCAGGGAAATAGGTCTGGCCCGCCGAGAATCCATCGGGTTCCTCATGGTCGTAACGATAGCCGGTCCCAAACCCCTCAGCTTCCATCAATGCGGTTGATGCATTGCGCAGGTGGAGGGGAACCTCAAGTGAACCTGATTGCTCTGCCAAGTCCCGCGCACGTTTGTAACCGACGTAGACAGCGTTGCTTTTGGCCGCACAGGCCGCGTAGGTAATTGCCTGGGCAATCGCGAGTTCCCCCTCGGGACTACCCAATCGCTCCTGGACCTGCCAGGCATTCAGCGCAATCTCCAAGGCCCGTGGATCGGCATTGCCAATGTCTTCGCTAGCGATGCGTACCACGCGGCGGGCAATGTAAATGGGGTCGCAACCTCCATCAAGCAGCCGAGCGAACCAGTACAAGCTCGCATCTGGCGCGCTGCCTCTGACCGACTTATGTAACGCGCTTATCTGGTCATAAAAAGCATCGCCACCCTTGTCAAAACGTCGCAAACTCCCGGTAGCGATCTCCGACAGGATGGAGTCATCAATGACACGCCGGTCCCCGACACGGGGCGCGAGATCAGCTGCCAGTTCCAAGAGTGCACAAACACGCCGTCCATCACCGTCCGCCGCATAGGCGAGCTTCGGGATAAGCGAAGGCGCTATATCAATATCAGATAGGTGGGCGGTGAGTGCTTTTTTAACAAGCTCCTCGAGCTCTTCTTGGCTGAGGGGGCGCAGTCGATACGTTCTGACCCGAGACAACAGCGCTGAATTGACCTCAAACGAAGGGTTTTCAGTGGTCGCCCCTATAAAGATCAGAGTACCGTCCTCTACGTGCGGCAAAAAGGCATCCTGTTGTGCCTTGTTGAATCGATGCACCTCATCGACAAATAAAACCGTAGCTACACCGGCTGCCCGGCACGCTTTTGCTTGGGCAACCGCGTCTCGAATATCCTTAACGCCTGCGAGAACGGCAGACAGTTGGACAAAATCGGCTTGTGCTGCACTAGCAGCAATCCGTGCGAGAGTGGTTTTACCGACGCCTGGGGGCCCCCAGAGAAGAAAGGAATGCAACTGTCCTGTGGATATGGCCACCTCGAGTGGCTTACCCGGCGCCAGCAGGTGCCGTTGACCAACGAAACCGTCAAGGGTATCCGGACGCATTTTAGAAGCAAGCGGCTCGTGTAGCGTGCCTTCCGAAAACAATCCGCCCTGTGACTCCAGGGAAGTCATGAAATAACAGAAAAGCTAGCTGGCTTCATAGGCAGATTCAGGAATCACAAAAGCATCGGGTGCGGGCGCAGCCGTGAGATCAATTGTCAGGATGATCACGATTCGCTGCTGCAGCCCGTCGATGATACTCATTTCATGTCGATCATTTTCGACATCCCGTAAAGTGACAGACTCAAAAAGATCACCCTCTTCCTTGGGCACAAGGGTCAGTACGCCGTCAACGCGGGAGATGTCAAAACGAGATGTTAAGGCACCCTCACTGGCCATCAGCAGCTCTAGGGGCGAGCTGCTTGCATGATCAAGCCGATCTACTGATGAGGTCTCAAGATCAAAGTCCTGTTGCCACAGACTCTCCCCATCGCTTACAAAAGTCTGTTTACCGGGAGCCTGTATTTCCCAGCGGAAGAGGCGAGGCTTCTGCAGCGCGAAGCGGCCGCGGCTGGTCGAAAGCCTCTGGCCATGTTCATCGTCGATCCGCTGTTCAAAGTCTCCAACCAGTGTGTCGGTGGTGATAGGCCATAGCTCGCTAGCAAAAAGGGTTCCGGGTACGCTACTAAGAGTGACCACGAATACCAAGCTTGGAACGAACAAAGATGGCAAACCTAATGATCTCACCGTTAGTCATCGGCCGGCGGAGGGGCGATGACCTCACGTTGGCCATTACTGCCCATTGGGGTCACCACACCTGCGGCTTCCATGGTCTCGATGAGACGTGCCGCCCGGTTGTAGCCAATGCGCAGCTTTCGTTGCACGCTTGAGATCGATGCCCGACGGCTCTTGGTTACGTAGTGAACTGCTTCATCGTAGAGTGCATCACTCTCAGGGTCTTCTTCATCCGCATTTGCCGACTGGATTTCACCCGCGGTCACCGGTGTTTGACCACCCTCATCAAGAAGTCCATCAAGATACTGCGGGTCCCCTCGCCTCTTCCAATCCGCAACGACCCGATGCACCTCGTCGTCAGAGCAGAAGGCACCATGCACACGGCTCGGCACGCTGGAACCTGACGGCAAATACAACATATCTCCGAACCCTAGAAGCTGGTCGGCGCCCCCCTGATCAAGAATGGTGCGTGAATCGACCTTTGAGCTCACAGAGAAGGCTATTCGAGTAGGAATATTTGCCTTGATAAGCCCCGTGATGACATCTACTGAAGGTCGCTGCGTAGCAAGAATCAGATGGATGCCCGCAGCTCGCGCCTTTTGAGCGATTCTGGCAATCAGCTCTTCGACCTTCTTGCCCACGATCATCATCATGTCAGCAAATTCATCGATAACAACGACGATGCTCGGAAGTTTTTCCAAAGAAGGATGAACTTGTTCTTCCTCTGGGGTCATGGACAGAGGGTCGGGCTTCCATGTTGGATCGGGGATGGCCTGGCCCGCTTTCAACGCGTCAGACACTTTACGGTTATAACCTGCAAGATTTCGCACTCCGAGCAGCGACATCAACTTATAGCGGCGCTCCATTTCAGCGACGCACCAGCGGAGACCGTTCGCAGCGTCCTTCATATCGGTAATAACCGGGGTTAACAAATGAGGAATCCCGTCATAGACCGACAGCTCGAGCATCTTCGGATCAACCAAGATCATCCGCACGTCCTCGGGAGAGCTTTTGTATAGAAGGCTCACCAACATGCAGTTAACCCCCACGGACTTACCGGATCCCGTCGTACCCGCAACGAGCAAGTGGGGCATTTTTCCCAGATCTGCGACTACCGGCGCGCCAGCAATGTCATGACCAAGCGCCAGAGTCAGGTTTGATTTGGATTCCTCAAAGGTTCGGGAGGCCAGTACCTCCTTGAAGTTCACGGTTTGCCGATCAGCATTGGGGATTTCAATGCCGACGACACTCTTGCCGGGGATGACCTCGACCACTCTTACTGAAATGACTGCGAGCGATCGCGCGAGATCCTTCGCAAGATTGGAAATTCTAGAGACCTTTACCCCCGGTGCGGGCTGGATTTCGAAGCGGGTGACAACGGGCCCGGGGTAGACTGCAGTTACCTCCGCCGTCACGCCAAAATCCTGAAGTTTCAGTTCAAGAAGGCGCGATAACGACTCCAGCTCTTCCTTTGAATAGCCTCGTGGCCCGCCCTCCATGGGTTGATCCAGTAGATCAAGCGGTGGCAGTTCCCCCGAAATCGGCATGTCGAATAGCGGCTTTTGACGCTCCTGCTCTACCCGCCGGCCCTGCTCTACCTTTGGGGCTGGCGCTTTTATTTTGGGTGGGTTTGTTTTTTTCTTCTCAACGTAGGTCTCAATTACGGCTTTGCGCTCTTCTTGCTGTCGTTCCCGCGCCTTCCTGTCCGCAATCCGATCCCGAGTTGTTACCACCCATCGGGCGCACCAACTCGTCCCCTCGATACACCACTGCCCCAAACCTTCTGTGACCCGTACCCAGCTAATGTTGGCAAACACCGTGAGTCCAAACAAGAAGACTGCCACCAGAATAAGACGGGCACCCACCGGGCTAAAGGCAGCATCGAATGAAGAGCCTATCGCCACACCAAGAATGCCGCCGGCACCCTGAGGTAAGCCGGACTGGGACTGGTCGTTCAGGGCAGCGATGGCTGTGGCTGCTATCACGACTAAAAACAAGCCAAGTGCGCGCAGGCCAAACAGGGTCCAGTCAACGGGCAGATGGTTGTCTTCGGAAAGCAGAAGCCGTAATGCTTGGTATCCCAGCAGACATGGCACCAGATAGGCGGCAAAGCCAATCAGTGAAAAGAAAATATCGGCAAAAAACGCTCCAGTGACACCGCCCAGATTCCGTATCGCCGCTCCGGAGCCGCTGGCGGACCAACCGGGATCAGCCTCATGGTAGGTGGTAAGTGCCAACAGGAGGAAAAGGCAGACGGCCCCGACCGCTATGAACAGTCCATCTCGGAGCCGTCTTCGGTGAGACGACAGCGATGATGCGGTCGTATTTTGCGCTGACTTTCCGGTTACGGCCAAAACGGGTCATCCTTTCCTGGAAAATGAAATGCTACCATGTCGCTGGCGCTCCGTGAGGGGCTGCGCAGCAGGGATTTTACTCATTACAGCAAAGAGATCAGTATGACCAGTTCACAGCATCATCGCCTGATTGTCCTAGGATCGGGACCTGCCGGATACACTGCAGCCATTTATGCTGCCAGAGCAAATTTAAGACCGGTTGTTATCACCGGAATACAGCAAGGCGGGCAGCTTACAACGACCACCGAGGTCGAGAACTGGCCAGGGGGTCCACACGATTTGCAGGGACCGCAGCTCATGGCAGAGATGCAAGCACATGTCGAACGGTTTGATGCGTCCATCGTATTCGATCATATCGAACGTGTTGATCTGTCCCAGCGCCCGTTCAAACTGGGGGGTACTCATGACTACACCTGCGATGCCCTTATTATCGCAACAGGTGCTTCCGCTCAATATTTGGGCTTGGACAGTGAAACCGCTTTTATGGGCAAAGGTGTCAGCGCCTGCGCCACCTGTGACGGATTTTTCTATCGAGGAAAGGAAGTTGTCGTCGTTGGTGGCGGCAATACCGCCGTCGAAGAAGCCCTGTATCTCAGCAACTTATGCTCGCGAGTGCATCTGGTGCACCGTAGAGACGCCCTCCGTTCTGAGAAGGTACTGCAGGATCGGATTTTTGCGCGAATCGATGAGGGGAAAATTGTTCCCCATTGGCACAGAACTCTAGAGGAGGTGTTGGGCGATGACAGCGGAGTCACTGGCGTTTCCCTCCGGAGCACTCTGGATGACTCGCTTGAATCGATCGACGTTGCAGGCGTGTTTATTGCTATTGGACACAAACCAAATACCGGCATATTCGAGGGGCAGCTTGCGATGTCAGGGGGTTACATCGAGGTCACGTCCGGGACTGCTGGCGAAGCCACGGCCACCAGTATTCCGGGGGTATTTGCCGCCGGTGACGTCGCAGACCACATCTACCGCCAGGCGATCACCTCTGCAGGTTTCGGCTGCATGGCCGCCTTGGACGCAGAAAAGTTCCTGGATGCTGAGCTCGACTGACTTCCTAACCAGGCAGGGCAAGCAGCCCTTCTAGGCAGCGGATGGAGGATTTTCCCGATAGCAGTCACGCGCTCGAGGATCCCAATGGTTTACTTGCAGTCGGGGGGGATCTGAGCGCTGATCGTCTGTTGCTCGCGTACTCACGCGGTATATTCCCTTGGTACAGCGAGGGTGATCCCATTCTTTGGTGGACCCCCGACCCTCGCTGCGTGCTGTTTCCTGACGAATTTAAAATATCAAAAACGCTGCGTAAAGCCATGAAATCAAACAGCTTTTCGCTTACTTGGAATCAGGCATTTGTGGCCGTGATGGAGGGGTGCGCTGGACCGCGGTCGGAAGATGAAGGCACCTGGATTGATGAGAATATGGCATCTGCCTACCAACGATTGCACAGGCTTGGGTACGCCCATTCTATTGATGTCTGGCAGCAGGACACATTGGTCGGCGGCTTGTATGGCGTCGCCTTGGGCACCTGTTTTTTTGGAGAGTCTATGTTCCATCGTGTGACCGAAGCCTCTAAAGTAGCGCTCGCCGGGCTGGTATGGCGAGCCAAAGCAACGGATATCAACCTGATTGACTGTCAGGTCTCCTCTGACCATTTATTATCTCTCGGCGCCAGAAATCTTCCGCGACAGCACTTTGAAAATCTTCTCGCTAGGGCTATAAAGAGAGTTGACACTGGGGAAGAGGCGGACGCGGCTATGGCTGCCGTGGCTGGCTTTCCCGCGACCTCAATTATGTTGAGTGAAATGAAAGGCGAAGGGGGCGACGCTTGACGGCATCACTGCGAGACATTCGGGTTTACACGACGTTTCCTCACGTTTGCAGTTATCTTCCTGATCAGGAAGCCACAACGCTTTTTATCGATCCGCGCCAGCAGATTTCCCCGGAGCTGTACACCCAACTATCGGTGATGGGTTTTCGTCGAAGTGGTGATCATATCTACCGTCCCCACTGCGCTAAATGCAATGCCTGCGTACCCTCCCGGGTAGTAACGAATGAATTTCAGCGCAGCAAAAGCCAGGAACGCGTCTGGCGCCGCAACAGCGATCTAACGATCACGGAAGTGGATTCTATCGAGTGCAATGAGGCCTACGATCTCTACCGACGCTATATCGAAGGTCGTCACGCGGATGGAGATATGTATCCCCCTGACAGGGACCAATACAGCTCCTTTTTAAACGACGGCCTTGGGTGCACTCGTTACTTCGAGTTCCGGCATAACGACAAACTGATTGCCATCTTGGTCACGGACCAAATGCTGGATGGTTTATCTGCCATTTATACGTTTTATGACCCCACCGAGGAAAAGAGAAGCCTGGGGACTCTCGCAGTGCTGTTCCAAATCGAAGAGGCCAGGCGCCTCGCCCTCGATTACGTCTACCTTGGTTACTGGATCCAAAACTGCGGCAAGATGAACTACAAGGCGCGATTTGGTCCACTGGAGTTGCTTCAGGGAGGTAGCTGGCAGCGCAGGGAAAAGTTGCCCGCAGGGGGAGATCTAGGCCCTTCAATGCCGCTTCGGTTTGTCGATAAACCCCAATGATTACGCTTTCTGTCAGGCGGTGTTTGGGGTAAAGTCCCGCCCCAATAGACCTTGGTGTGAAATGAATGGCTAAAGAAGATCAAATCGAAATGGAGGGGGAGATCATTGATACCCTTCCCAACACAACCTTCAGGGTTCGACTTGAAAACGGTCACGTCGTGACTGCCCATATCTCGGGAAAGATGCGGAAGAACTACATTCGTATCCTGACCGGCGATAAGGTGCGTGTTGAGGTGACCCCCTACGATCTAACCAAAGGGCGGATCACTTACCGGGAGCGGTAATTGGGCTCTCGCCCAGCCCCCTACTCGACTTCAGCAGGCTCTCTCGTCTCAATATCTGCGAACACCAAAAGCGCTGATCGGTCGTCCTTCAGTGACACCCGCGCAATACCCCCTTTGCTTAACCCTCCAAACAGGACCATATCGGCCAGTGGCTTTTTAATGTGCTCCTGAATCACCCGGGCCATGGGCCTAGCACCCATGGTCCGATCGTAACCCTTTTCGACCAGCCACAGTCTAGCTTCCTCATCCACATCAAGCTGCACGCCCTTTTCGTCTAGCTGGCCTTGAAGCTCAGTCAGGAACTTGTCCACCACGGTGAGGATGACGTCCTCTCCCAGTGGTTCAAACCCAACAATGGAGTCAAGCCGGTTTCTGAATTCGGGAGTGAACATGCGGTTAATCGCTTCAAGGGAGTCAGTGGTGTGATCTTGATGCGTAAAGCCGATTGAGCGGCGACTAATGTTCTCCGCGCCCGCATTCGTTGTCATGACCAGAATGACGTTGCGGAAGTCCGCTTTTCTTCCATTGTTGTCGGTGAGCGTGCCGTGATCCATTACCTGTAAAAGCAGATTGAACACCTCTGGATGAGCCTTCTCTATTTCATCCAGCAACACAACAGAGTGCGGATGTTTTGTCACCGCGTCGGTGAGCAAGCCACCTTGATCGAATCCCACATAACCGGGAGGCGCACCAATCAGCCTAGATACCGTATGGCGCTCCATATACTCAGACATGTCAAAGCGGATCAGTTCAAGCCCCAACTGCAAAGAGAGCTGTTTGGTGACCTCTGTTTTGCCCACGCCGGTCGGACCCGCCAGTAAAAAAGAACCAATAGGCTTATCGCCGCTACGAAGGCCCGCTCGCGCCAATTTAATCGACGCAACAAGCTGGCTGATCGCTTTATCCTGACCAAACACGACCATCTGTAAGTTGGGCTCGAGCTTCTCGAGAAGCTCGCGGTCGTCAGAGGTCACGGTCTTGGGGGGAATCCGAGCAATCTTTGCCACAATCGCTTCAATATCTGGAGCACCAATCACCTTTTTGCGCTTACTGACTGGCAGTAACTGTTGGTACGCCCCAGCTTCGTCAATCACGTCGATTGCCTTGTCAGGTAGGTAGCGATCGGTGATGTAGCGCGCCGACATTTCAGTAGCAACCCGAAGAGCCTTGTTGCTGTAACGCAGTCCGTGATGCTCCTCAAAGCGGGTTTTCAGCCCCTTGAGTATCTTGTAAGCGTCATCGACCGAGGGCTCGAGCACATCGATCTTTTGGAAGCGGCGACTGAGTGCCTTGTCCTTATCAAAAATACCGCGGTACTCGGCGTAGGTCGTCGATCCAATGCAGCGCATCTTCCCAGAGCTCAGCAAGGGCTTGAGGAGGTTAGAGGCATCCATGACGCCACCAGACGCCGCCCCCGCCCCAATGATCGTATGAATTTCGTCAATAAACAGGATGGCGTGGTCCCGTTCCTTCAAATTAGCCAGCAAGCCCTTAAAGCGCTTTTCAAAATCCCCGCGATATTTAGTCCCTGCCAGCAAAGCACCCAGATCCAGTGAGTAGACCACGGCGTCTTTCAGAATCTCCGGCACATCACCGTCAACAATCTTCTTGGCCAGTCCCTCAGCTATTGCGGTTTTGCCAACCCCTGACTCACCCACTAACAAAGGATTATTTTTACGTCGTCTGGCTAGAATCTGCGCGACGCGCTCAACCTCAGAAAGTCTCCCTATGAGAGGGTCGATGTGGCCGGTACGGGCCTCTTCATTCAGATTGGTGGCGTAGGTGTCTAGAGGCTGTTCTGCTGCCTCAGCGCCCTCCTCTCCCGCGTCTACTTGGGAGGGTTCGGCGTCATCCTCTGCATCATCGTCCTTGGCAATGCCGTGGGTAATAAAGTTAACAACGTCAAGCCTGGATACATCCTGGCTCTTGAGGAAGTAGACGGCTTGCGACTCCTGCTCCGAAAAGATCGCGACCAGGATGTTCGCACCAGTGACCTCTCGCTTCCCGGAGCTTTGCACGTGAAAAACCGCTCGCTGCAACACTCGCTGAAAGCCGAGAGTTGGCTGGGTGTCTCGACCATCCTCCTCCTCGCCAAGCAATGGCGTGGTGGAATCAATGAATTCCACCAGATCACCTCTGAGTTCTTCGATACTGACCGAACAGGCTGTGAGGACTGTTAACGCGGCCGAATCCTCAAGCAGTGCAAGCAATAGGTGCTCAACCGTAATGAATTCATGCCTGCGCGCCCGTGCCGTCCGGAAAGCGTCGTTCAATACCGATTCAAGCTCTTTACTCAGCATGGCTGGTTTCCCCTCACCTACTCGTCATCCTGTGATGGTTCGACTTCACACAACAGCGGGTGGCCACTGTCACGTGCGTATTGATTCACCTGGGTGGCTTTTGTTTCTGCCGTATCCCGCGGATAGATACCGCACACGCCTTTCCCCTTCGTGTGAACTGTAAGCATCACCTGAGTCGCCTTTTCTCGTCCCATGCCAAAGTAGGTCTCGAGAATTTCGACAACAAACTCCATTGGCGTGTAATCGTCATTGAGTAATACGACCTTGTAGAGAGAGGGACGCTTCAGTGCCGGCTTCGCCGGGGCGACCGCGAGATCTCCCTCGTTATGGCTCTCATCCTCCGATGAAGCAGTGACCAGAATCCGCAGACAGGTAAGAGACACGCTTTGTAGTGAGATTTGCGACATAGGACCAGTATAATTGACCCGAGGCAAAATTAAGACTCCCTTGGGGTTGGTTGATGGACATAATTGTCAGCGAGTTGCGACAAATCCTTGGCGACAGCGGTGTTTTGGAGCCTAAGCAATTTCACGGCCGAGCCGCGGGCATCTGGCGCCAGAAAGAGCATCTCACTGGACTCGCTCTCGTAAGACCCCGCACCACCGAGGAGGTTGCTGCATGCCTTGCTCGCTGTCACGACCATAATATCCCGGTCATCACTCATGGGGGCTTGACCGGCCTGGTGCGCGGCGCCGATACCCGACACGACGCTATTGTCCTGTCCACGGAGCGGATGGTGAGTATCGAGACAATCGATACGGGACAGCGGGTTGCTACCGTACAGGCTGGCGTTACTCTGGAGCGACTTCAACAGGAGGTTGCTGCTGAGGGACTTATGTTTCCCTTGGATCTTGGCGGGCGAGGATCAGCCACTCTGGGAGGTAATGCCGCCACCAATGCTGGGGGCAATCGAGTTTTGCGTTACGGCATGATGCGGGACATGGTACTGGGGTTAGAGGCCGTGCTTGCCGACGGGACCATCATCAACGGCTTAAGCTCTCTTATCAAAAATAATACTGGATATGACTTAAAGAACCTGTTTCTTGGATCGGAGGGAACGCTCGGCGTCATTACCCGCCTATCCCTCAGACTCCGGGAGGCCACTGGAGGACGACAAATGGCGTTGGTCGCAGTGGAAAACTTCGATCAGGCCAAACAGCTACTGCGGCATGTAGACCGTGGCCTCAACGGTCAGTTATCCGCCTTTGAGGTATTGTGGAGTGACTTCTACCGTCTTGTCACCAGCCCCCCTGCCCTCAATCCACCCCCATTGCCACACGGCTTTGGCTTCTATGTGCTTCTGGAGGCGCAAGGCGGTGGCACCGAATCTGAAGCCCTTGGCTTTCTTCATTGCCTTAACGATGCACTGAAGACCGGCATTATCAATGACGCCGCACTTGCTCAGTCCGAGCGCGACTGCGAGGCCTTTTGGGCCATTCGAGATGATGTGGCTCAGGTATTCACAGAGGGGGACGCACTACTTTTTGACGTCTCTCTCCCGATCAACGCCATGCAACACTACGTCGAGGCAGTCAAACTTAAACTTAGGGAAACCCCTTCCCTGAACTGTTGGGCCTTTGGACATGTAGGAGACGGCAATTTACACCTCGCCATTCAGGTACCTCGAGGTGGCGCAGAGGCTTTGAGAGCCAACATAGAGGCCTGCGTCTACGAGCCCCTTATCCCACTAAAAGGATCGGTATCAGCTGAGCACGGTATCGGCCTCGAAAAGAAACCCTGGCTGTCCGTAAGTTGTTCTCAGGAAGAGATAGGGTTGATGCGAGCCATCAAACTGGCACTCGATCCCAAGAACCTGCTCAATCCAGGCAAGATTATTGATTTGGAGTGAACAGCCCGGCAATGCCAACGAAAACCCCCGCAAAAGCGGGGGTTGATGACACAAAAAACAGTAGCTTACATCGCCTTTATGATTGCTTTTCCAAAGTCCGAGCAGGACACCAACGTCGCGCCATCCATTAGCCGTTCAAAGTCATAGGTAACTGTCTTGTTTTGGATGGCGCCATTCATCCCGTCGATAATAAGATCGGCCGCCTCGTTCCATCCAAGGTGCCTTAACATCATCTCGGCAGAGAGGATCAGGGATCCCGGGTTCACCTTGTCCTGGCCCGCATATTTTGGTGCGGTGCCATGGGTGGCTTCAAACAGCGCGACGGTATCTGACAGATTGGCTCCCGGCGCAATACCGATCCCGCCAACCTGTGCTGCCAGCGCGTCGGACAGATAGTCCCCATTCAGGTTTAGCGTGGCGACAACACTGTATTCTCGAGGTCGGGTCAGGACCTGCTGTAGCATCGCATCGGCGATGACGTCCTTGATCACGATCGGCTCACCCGAGTTAGGATTTTTGATCTCAACCCATGGACCACCATCGAGAAGCTGACCGCCAAATTCCTCCTGCGCCAGCTCATAACCCCAGTCCCGGAAGGCACCCTCGGTAAACTTCATGATGTTGCCCTTGTGTACCAATGTCACCGACGGCAGGTTCTGATCAATCGCATACTGAATTGCTTTCCTGACTAGGCGTTTTGTCCCCTCTGCAGACACAGGCTTGATTCCGATACCCACATTTTCTGGGAACCTGATTTTGGTGGCACCCATTTCCTTGATAATGAAATCAACCACCTTCTGCGCTTCTTCAGTGCCTGCCTGGTACTCGATGCCTGCGTAGATGTCCTCGGAATTTTCACGGAAGATCACCATGTTGCAGTCTTGCGGATTTTTCACAGGGGAAGGCACACCCTCAAACCATCTCACCGGTCGCAAACAGGTGTACAAGTCCAGCTCCTGTCGCAAGGCCACATTCAGCGATCGAAACCCGCCGCCGACGGGAGTTGTGAGTGGTCCCTTGATAGCAACGGAATACGTTTTGATTGCATCGAGGGTTTCTTCCGGAAACCAGTCCCCCTCATACAGCTCTGCGGCTTTTTCCCCCGTGTAGATCTCCATCCAGGAGATCGATTTTTCCCCGCCGTAGGCCTTGGCGACTGCAGCATCAACAACCTCAATCATCACCGGGGAAATATCGACCCCGATTCCGTCGCCCTCAATGTAGGGAATGATCGGATTATTAGGTACGCTCAAGCTGTTGTCGGCATTTACACTAATAATCTCGCCGGTCTCGGGTACTTTGATGTGCTTATAAGCCATAATAAGATGATCCTATTCTGTCGATAACACGGGGATCAGGTAGACGCCATGCAGTGGATAGCGGTGTCTGCGCAACCATCACGAGGCGGAACGGCAAGTGTTGTCGTTGAGACCCCACTGGCTCCCCCAAAATGGCCAGTGCGGCTTGCCACCTACGTAATTGGGGTTGTGATTCTAACACCAAAAAAGGTCCTAAACGTGCCCGCTATCAGATTGTTCAATAAGCCCTACCGGGTGCTGAGCCAGTTTACAGACCGTGATAATACTCAGGGCCAGCCGAGACTTACATTGGCGGACTTTTTTTCGGCACCCGGGTTCAGGGTCGCCGGGCGACTGGATTATGACTCTGAGGGCCTGCTCTTGCTAACCGACGATGGTGCACTACAGCAACGGATTGCGAACCCGAAACATAAACTCTGGAAAACCTACAAGGTTCAGGTTGAGGGGGATATACACGAAGAGGCTCTGGCAAGACTACGTAATGGCGTTGAATTGAAAGATGGATTCACTCGGCCAGCGAGAGCCGTAAAAATTGGCGCTCAGGATTTTTGGCCCCGAAATCCGCCGGTCCGGTACCGCAAGTCGGTTCCCGACAGTTGGCTCGAGATCGCTATTCAGGAAGGTCGTAATCGCCAGATACGCCGGATGACCGCTGAAGTTGGCTTTCCCACACTTCGTTTAATCCGGACTGCGATCGGACCATGGACGCTCGAAGGTCTTAATCCTGGAGAGTTCAGGCAGCTTGAGGAGAGGCGCTGAATGACGGAGCGATGGCGACCTAACGCTACGGTAGCTGCAGTGATCTGTGATGCAGAGGGTCGCTTTCTTTTGGTGGAGGAGCACGACGTGAAGACCAATGGCTCGGTGTTAAATCAGCCGGCGGGTCACCTTGAACAGGGCGAAACCCTCATTGAAGCTGTAGCCCGCGAAGTGCTAGAGGAGACACAGTGGTTGGCATATGCCACTGGTTATCTTGGCGTTGCTCGCTACCAGGCACCCAATGGTGTGACATACCTTCGCCATGGTTTTGTCTGTGAAGCCCAGCGAAAGGTGCTTGAGCAGCCGCTGGATGCGGGTATTATTGACGCCCGCTGGATGACCCGCGACGAGATTCTGGCCAGCTCAGTACCACTACGCAGCCCGTTAGTGCTTCGCGCCATCGATGCGTATCTAGAGGGCGCCGTGATGCCCTTATCCTTTGTAATCGATGACTGAATGATGAATACCCCCTCAAACACAACTGTTTTTGTCGGCATGTCTGGCGGAGTGGATTCCTCCGTTGCAGCACTGCTTCTGAAAGAACAGGGCTATCGTGTTGAGGGGTTATTTATGAAAAACTGGGATGAAGACGACGGCACCGAGTATTGCACCGCGCAAGCCGACTACGCCGACGCACAGGCGGTAGCAGACAAGCTTAATATCCCGCTCCACGCCGCAAATTTTGCTGCGGAGTACTGGGACAATGTATTCGAGCACTTCCTTTCGGAGTACCGGGCCGGCAGAACGCCGAATCCCGACATTCTCTGTAATCGGGAAATTAAATTTAAGGCCTTCCTCGATTACGCAACGAGTCTGGGCGCTGATCTTATTGCCACGGGCCATTACGCTCGCGCTCGCGCTGATGATCGGAATCTGATGGGCTTGTACAAAGGGAAAGATGGCAGCAAGGACCAGAGCTACTTTTTACATCAGGTTGGCCACAAGGAACTCGCACGAACACTGTTCCCCTTGGGCGAACTCGACAAGACAACCGTGAGACAGCTCGCTGAATCGGCCAGCTTGGTCACAGCCAAAAAGAAGGATTCCACAGGAATATGTTTTATCGGTGAGCGGCGCTTTAAGGATTTCCTGCAACAGTATCTACCCGCTCAACCGGGCCCTATAGAGACCGCTGATGGTGAGGTAATTGGCCAGCATCAAGGGTTGATGTATCACACGATCGGACAGCGTCAGGGATTGGGAATTGGTGGCCTTGCCAGTCATGAAGAAAAACCCTGGTACGTCGTCGGCAAAGATCTTCCACGAAATGTGCTCAGGGTAGCTCAGGGCAACGACCATCCCGACCTGTTTGCAAATGAACTGACGGCTTCCAGTATTTTCTGGATCGAAGGAGAGATGCCCCAAACCCCGCTTTCCTGTACTGCAAAGGTGCGCTACCGGCAGGCAGATCAAGCTTGCAGACTCGAGTCGAGCTCCCTTGGCTATCGAATTCATTTTGACTCGCCCCAGCGTGCCATCACGCCGGGCCAGTCAGTGGTCCTCTATCAAGGCGCAAAATGTCTCGGTGGTGGAATCATTGAGGACGCAGTATGACGCAGCGCTCGCAACTTGAGCAGCAGACGATGGCATTGGCCGGTGTGGCACAAGCCGCACGCCTTGTCGATCAAATTTCCCGCACGGGAAGCTATCCAGTGGAATTTCTGGAAGCCACGATTCACTCGCTATTCAGCTTTGAATCCCCGGACGTAGACAGCGTGTACGGCAACATTCAGGGAATCAAACTGGGTTTGCAGAATTTGAGCGCGGGCCTTGCCCCAGCGAATGAGGAAAGCAGTGCTTCCATGATGCGCTACTTGATGGCTATTCTCCACCTCGAAAGAAAATTTGCGGCGCGACGTGACCTCCAGCAAGTAGTTCATAGTCGGCTTCAGCATTCACACTACAAAGCCGAGCATTTCGCCAGTCACGTCAATCAAATTTGTCACAGCGTAGCCGCTATCTATGCGGACACCCTCAGTACTCTCTCGTTTAGGGTAAAAGTTTCAGGAAGCGCACAACACCTCCAGAATGAGGCAAATGCCGAAATCATAAGGGCGGTGCTGCTTGCTGGTGTTAGATCTGCACATCTGTGGCGCCAACTAGGGGGCCGACGCTGGCAGCTTCTCCTTCAGCGTGGGAGAATACGCGACGTGGCTCATACCCTTTCGAGGGAACTAGGCTTTCGATAAGGGCCGATCGTCAAATAAACCAAAATGCTGACAGAGGGCATCAGTAGTATGGAGTTAACAATGTTGTCGGCGGTTTCTCCCCTTGACGGTCGCTATGCTGAAAAAATAGCGCCGCTGCGCGACGTTTTCAGCGAGTTTGGCTTGATCGCCAGGCGGGTCACCGTTGAGGTCCGCTGGCTCCAGTCTCTCGCGGCGCACCAGGAGATTGCGGAGGTGCCTCCGCTGAGTGACGAGGCTCAGCAGCAGCTAAACGATATCGTGAGCCGTTTTTCCGAGGCGGATGCTCAGCGGATCAAAGACATAGAACGCACAACAAATCATGACGTTAAAGCGGTCGAGTATTTTCTGAAAGAGCGTATCTCGGGGAATCCCGAGCTTGCGGCCATATCCGAATTCATTCACTTCGCATGCACCTCCGAAGACATTAATAACCTGTCCCATGGACTGATGCTCAAAGATGGCACCGCGGTTCTACTCGCCGCAATGACGTCTCTTGTTAATTCGCTCACTGACATCGCAAAATCCCAGGCAGAAACGCCAATGTTGTCGAGGACCCATGGGCAAACAGCTAGTCCGACCACCCTCGGCAAAGAAATGGCCAACGTCGTTGCGCGGCTCAGCCGGCAAGTTAGCGCCCTATGCAATGTCGAATTTCTGGGCAAAATAAATGGTGCCGTCGGCAACTATAACGCTCACCTGGCAACATATCCGGACGTAGATTGGCAGGATCATGCCGAACAGTTTGTGAGTAGCTTGGGACTGACCTGGAATCCGTATACCACACAGATCGAGCCTCATGACTACATGGCAGAGCTGTTCCATGCCCTGAGCCGCTTTAACACGATCCTCGTGGATTTCAACCGGGATGTGTGGGGCTATATCTCCCTCGGCTACTTTAAGCAGAAGACTACTTCAGGTGAGGTGGGATCCTCCACGATGCCCCACAAAGTCAATCCTATTGATTTCGAAAACTCTGAAGGAAATCTGGGCCTGGCAAATGCCGTCATTAGTCACCTTGCAGAAAAACTGCCGGTGTCTCGATGGCAGCGCGACTTGACCGACAGCACCGTGTTGCGAAATATGGGCGTGGGGTATGGTTACTCGCTTCTGGCTTATGCATCTGCGATGAAGGGTATAGGCAAGCTTGAGGTCAATCCCGCAAGGATCGCCGAGGATCTTGAGCATGCCTGGGAAGTGCTTGCCGAGCCGATCCAAACGGTCATGCGCCGCTACGGAATACCCGAGCCATATGAAAAGTTAAAGGCACTTACTCGCGGTAAGGCCATTGATGAGGACACGATTCGGGCGTTTGTCAGTAGCCTCGATATTCCTGCCGAGGCCAAAGCCCAGCTGATGGCGCTGACGCCGCAAACCTATCTCGGCAATGCAACTGATCAAGCCAAAGCTGTTGATCGCTGATTGCGGCAGCCAGTGATTCGCGACTGCTTCGACAAGCTTGATGCTGCTCACTTTCTTAGCCATTACTGGCAGAAAAAACCCCTGCTGATCCCCAATGGCGTAGTCACTGAGGATCTAACTGTCAGACCAGACGTCCTAGCCGGGCTCGCCTTGGAAGACGGGATCGAAAGTCGCATCGTTTCCAGTCAGGACGGAATCTGGCAGCAGTCTCGCGGGCCCTTTGAAGCAACGGATTTTCAGGTCCCAGGTCCTTGGACGCTGCTGGTTCAGGGCGTCGACCGGCTCCTGCCAGAAGTCGCCGCTCTACGTGCTTATGTCGGCTTTCTGCCCCAGTGGCGCTTTGATGACATCATGATCAGCTTCGCTACAGATGGCGGTAGTGTCGGCCC
>CAXPOA010000070.1:0-3826 GCA_964218505.1 Luminiphilus sp. | reverse complement strand
AGCAATGGCCCGAACAGGTCATTGCCATGCAGCGCAACTGGATAGGACGGTCAGAGGGCGCAACCATTCGCTTCTTGCGGCCCGATAGTGACCCCCTCGAGGTTTACACCACGCGACCCGATACCTTGATGGGCGCGACATATCTTGCCGTGGCACCACAGCACCCGTTGGCGGTGGAGGCGGCGCAGGGAAATGCTGCTCTGACTGAATTCATTGAGGAGCTAGCTCACGTCAAAGTCGCCGAGGCCGATATGGCCACCATGGAAAAACGCGGCATGGACACTGGGCTAACCGTTGAGCATCCGCTCACAGGAAAGCCCCTACCCGTCTGGGTAGCGAACTTCGTCCTGATGGGCTACGGCTCGGGCGCCGTGATGTCCGTACCTGGACACGATCAACGCGACTGGGAGTTCGCCACAAAATACGGACTGCCTATCATTCAGGTGATCGAAGGAACCTATGATCAACCAGCAAATATTGATCAAGAGGCTTTTACCGCTCGAGGCAAACTTATCAATTCCGGCGAGTTTGACGGTCTGGAATTTCAAGCCGCCTTTGACGCTATCGTCGCTAAGCTCGCGGATCTCGGTCAGGGCGAAAAAACCACCAATTTCAGGCTTCGGGATTGGGGAGTTTCCCGACAGCGCTACTGGGGTGCACCCATTCCGGTTATCAATTGCAGCGGCTGCGGTTCGGTCCCGGTTCCCGACGAAGACCTGCCTGTTGTTTTACCCATCGATGTGGAGTTTCAAGGGGTTGGATCACCTCTCACAACCATGGAGAGCTTCACCCAAACCACCTGCCCCAAATGCCAGGGTCCTGCCGAAAGAGAAACCGATACGTTTGACACCTTTATGGAGTCCTCCTGGTACTACGCCCGGTACGCAAGCGCCGCAAATGACCGACAAATGCTTGATCAGGAAGCAAATTACTGGCTCGAGGTGGATCAGTACGTTGGGGGTATTGAGCACGCCATTCTCCACCTTCTCTACGCCCGCTTTTTTCACAAGCTCATGCGGGATGAAGGACTGGTAACCTCAGACGAGCCGTTCAAGCGCTTACTGACACAAGGGATGGTACTCAAAGACGGTTCCAAGATGTCGAAGTCCAAGGGCAACACCGTCGATCCGCAGGAGTTGATAGATCGCTATGGTGCGGATACGGTGAGGCTGTTTAGCATGTTTGCTGCTCCACCAGAGCAATCGCTGGAATGGTCAGATTCAGGGGTAGAAGGCGCCAACCGGTTTCTCAGGAGACTCTGGCGGCTGGTTTCCGATGCCGACGCCGCTTCCACACCGGCGGATCTGACGATTTTAGACAGGGCTCAAAAAAACCTGCGCCGCAAAACCCACGAAACCATCGCGAAGGTAACCGATGACTATGGCCGTCGACAAACCTTCAATACGGCGATCGCCGCAGTCATGGAATTGTGTAATGAGGTAAGCAAATTTCAGATAGAAAATGACACCGATCGACACGTAGCGCGGGAAGCCTTAGACGCCGCTCTCTTGATGCTATGTCCTATCGTGCCCCACATCACCGATCATCTGTGGCAACAAATTCATAAGACCAATATTCTCGATGAAGCCTGGCCCATCGTGGATGAGGCGTCGCTTGGTCGTGACGAACTTGAGATTGTTGTTCAGGTAAACGGTAAAGTAAGAGCTAAAATTACGGTACCCGCGGAAGCACCAAAGGAAGCGCTGGAGCAGATGGCGCTGGAACACGAAAACGTTCAGCGTTTCATCGAGGGGCAAAGTGTCAGAAAAGTCATTGTTGTCCCGAAAAAACTTGTGAATATCGTTGCCAATTGAGATCGCTATCGTATGCACATGTCGCTCAACCTTAAGCCATTTATAGTCCTAGCGCTGACAATCTCTTGTTTGCTAGGCGGCTGTGGTTTTCAACTAAAAGGGACCGATACAAATACGAGCAACGCGTCACTGGAAGGGAAAAGTTTCCGGCTTCTTAGTGCCCAGCCTCGGAATGAGCTTACCGCTGCTCTCATACAGCAGCTAACTCTCTCGAGAGCGACAGTCGTCGACAGCAACGATGCCAGATACCTTATCAATCTCGGTCCGGAAACATTTCAACAGCGAAATCTTTCTCTCACCGCGCAGGCACGTTCCGCAGAGGTCGAACTAACCATGACTGCAGATATTCACCTGCGGTTGGATGGTGAATTTCTGATTGAGCCCACGAGCGCTACGGTCGTCCGACAGTTCCTCAATGACCCTCGCAACGTGGTTGGTAAAACCGAAGAGCTTAGGCTCCTGCGGGAAGAAATGCGTGGAGATCTTGCCGCCCAGATCGTCAGGCGCATTAGCTACACCATCGGCTCCAATGCAAATTAAGTTCGAACAACTGGCCGGACACCTCAATAAAAGCCTTGCATCCTGTTATCTCATTTCAGGTGACGAGACTCTGCTAGTACAGGAAGCCGCAGATGCTATTCGCCATCAGGCGCGAGTCGCGGGCTGTACCGAGCGGGAGGTTATCGACGTAGGGGCTGCAGGTGACTGGCAGCAGCTTCTTCAGAGCGCGGGCTCCCTATCCCTTTTTGCAGATCGAAAACTTATCGAACTGCGCTTGCCCTCAGGCAAACCAGGTACCGAGGGAAGCAAGGCACTCGTGGAATATCTCGCCATGAATAGTGACGATATATTGCTCATTATTGCAGGGAAAATAGACCGACAATCTCAACGCGCTAAATGGTACACGGCAATAGACAAAGCGGGCGTCATCATGACGGTTTGGCCAATCAGCAGCCGTGAGCTGCCAAGATTTCTGGCCCAGCGTTTGCAGAACGCGGGCTTGACGCCTGATAGAGAAGCCGGTGAGCTGCTTTGCGAGCGTGTCGAGGGCAATCTTCTGGCTGCGGTTCAGGAAATTGAAAAGCTGAAGCTACTTACAACCGGTGATCGAGTGACGGTTCAGACAGTGTTGGACAGCGTGCTGGATAATGCCCGTTACAGTAGCTTTGGTCTGGCGGATACTGCCCTCGCCGGAGACGCGCGGGGAGCCTTGCGGACGCTGCGGGGTCTTGAAGCTGAAGCGACCCAAGCGCCGTCGGTATTGTGGGCGCTCGCGCGAGACATTACCCTCCTTGGCCAAATCGATGAAGACCTGCAAAAGGGAACCTCGATCAATCAATCGATGACTCAGCGGGGTGTCTGGCGCAGCCGGCTCAATCTGATTCAAGGGGCCTACTCCCGCCATACATCGGCGAGCATCAAACAGCTGCAACACCTCGCCTTTGAAGCCGACTGCGCGGCCAAGGGATTCCGAAAGGGCAATCCGTGGGATACCCTGGATCAACTAGTAGTGCTGATGGCCCGGGGTGCTCACGCCGACAAGCTTGCTAATCGCTCCCGCCGGGTATAAAGCCACAAAATCAGGATAACCCCGGCTATTCCCGCGAGCATAAGGACTGAAATAAAGCCCCAAATCTCCGCAAGAGCACCGATTAGTGCCGCCCCGAAGGCTGGCGAGCCCATCGCAGCCAGAGTCCACAAGCTGACTACCCGCCCGCGATAGTCCTCATGTACTGATAGCTGTGTAATCGTCTGGCACGCGGTGCCTGCAATGGTCGTAAACAGACTCACCAACAAAATCAGAAAAGCGAGTCGCCATAAATCGACGGCCAGCTGCAGTGTTAGTAACAAGAGTGCCGCCATCAGTACTGAGAGGCTTACCAACTGGAAAAGGCGGCTATTGTCTGCGTGCTGACGCGTCAAGACGAGCCCGCCAATAATGGACCCTATCCCGGCACTCCCGGTCAGTGTGGCAAGCTCGCTTGAGCCGGCGGCGAGTAAAAATCCGTTTA
>CAXPOA010000069.1:0-6147 GCA_964218505.1 Luminiphilus sp. | reverse complement strand
CCAGCGCTTGTGCTGTTTCGGTATCACCGACCAAGAGTGCTCTCAGCAGCTGGGTAGGCAGCACGTCCAGAGGTACGACCCGCTCATAGTTGCCCACGGGCACCATGGCCCGCTCCGAGCCATTGGTATTGGTAGTCATGGGGGCTGGCTTCATACCAAACCAGCTGGACAGATAGATTCCCATCACAGAATGCTTTTGCCGGCCGGGAGACAACCAACCCATAAAGGCTCGATCCCTGCCCTCTGCCACGGCCGTGACCTGATTGTGATAACGCCCGAGATAGGCGGTATCAGATTGCACGCCACGCCCTCCCAACACGGAGCCCGAAATAATGCGAGTTTCCCCGTCTTCGGTTCTCCCAGCGGTGAGCTCTTGCAGATCTGCGCCCAGCCGGGTTCTAACCGGCGCCGGCTGTCGAATCTGGGGACCAGCCAAGGCAATCAGGCGATTCGTATGCACCTCTCCATCGAGGAAAAGGCGCCCTATCGCGATAACGTCCTGATACCCCACGTGCCAGGCGAGCTTGGATAAAGAGGCACCCAGTAAAAAGTGGATGTGGGTACCAACCAGCCCCGCCGGATGCGGCCCCTCAAAATCAACTCGCTGGAGACGATCATTCGGCGCCAGCGGGATGTCGGCGCCCGGGGCACAACACACGTAGACCGGGCAGTCCACCAGCCGGGCCAAAAGCGCTTGTCCCAGGGTGAAGGCCTCACGCTGCTCAGCGATCGCATACGCTGGATCAAGCGCCAGCGGCTGAGTGTCTATCGCGGTAATAAACAACCCGGCAGGTGTTGTGCTGGGGTCCGCTACTTTGCTGTAGGGCCGGGCGCGCAGGGCCGTCCACTGGCCGCTCTCGATGAGCACATCACGAATTTGCCCAGAGTCAAGCCGACTGGCGGCATCTGCGGAGTATTGGTTAAAGCGGACTGGCTCAATGGTGTCGTCCACTTCGATCACAAGAGATTGAAATACACGTCGCGCACCGCGATTAACCGCGGTGATACGCCCGGAAGCGGGAGAGGTAAATTTGACACCCTCCATCTTTTTATCGGTGAAGAGCACTTGCCCCTTCTGGACCTGATCCCCCTCGGACACAACCATCGTAGGCTTCATCCCCACGTAATCGGGCCCAACCAGCGCAACGTGTCTGCTACTGGCCGTTATTGCAGACCCGGCGGGCTCTCCCGAGAGGGGGATCTTCATGCCGCGACGAATTTTGATCATGTTGTTATCCGCATAAAACGTTGTGAAGATGGGTTACACCCATCGCCTATTGGGGAGTTTGAAAATAACCGCGCTGGCTTGCCATCACGCGCTGTCCCCCGACACCTCGCGTGATAATCAGTGCTTTGCGCACCTCTGGTTACCCAGCACCGGGTTAACAACCCAAGGCTGAAGCGACGGCAAGGCGCCAACACACCCCTGCCCAGAAAAACCGCGGCCATTTTAGCCAAGCCGATGCCTAAACACCACCTCATGAGTGAGTCTTAAAGCGGCGCGGTCATATCCTTTGGGTAGGTCAGATAGCTAATCCCGGCCATTTTTTCCAGAATACGGTAAACCTGACAGCTGTAGCCAAACTCATTGTCATACCAGAGATAACAGACCGCCTGGGTTCCGTTCACGATAGTCGCCTTGGCGTCAAAAATGCAGGCTGCCCTAGAGCCCACGAAATCAGAGGAGACCACCTCCGGTGAGGCAGAAAAATCGATTTGTTTACGCATGGCGGAGTGCAGGGCCGTGTTGCGCATGAACTCATTCACCGACTCGACCGTGGTCTCTTTGCTCAGCGTGAGATTCAAAATGGCCATGGACACATTGGGTGTGGGCACCCGAATGGCATTACCTGTCAGCTTGCCCTCCATCGCCGGCAAAACCTTGGCGACGGCTTTCGCAGCCCCCGTCTCGGTGAGCACCATATTCAGGGGCGCAGACCGACCTCGTCGATCTGCTTTGTGATAGTTATCAATAAGATTCTGGTCATTGGTATACGCGTGCACCGTCTCCACATGCCCGGACACAATGCCATATTCATCGTCCATGGCCTTTAGCGGCGGCACAATCGCGTTTGTGGTGCATGACGCGGCGGAAATGATTGCGTCCGAAGGCTCTATTTCGTGATGATTGATCCCTGCGACAATATTCTTTAGATCTCCCTTACCCGGTGCGGTAAGAATCACTTTACTGACCCCTTTACCGGTCAAGTGGCGGGACAATCCCTCCCGATCTCTCCAGACCCCGGTGTTGTCCACCACAATGCAGTTATCAATCCCGTAGGCCGTATAGTCTATTTCTTCCGGGCTGTTGGCATAAATCACGCGTACTTCATTGCCGTTAGCAACAAAGGACTGCCGCTCTTCATCTACCCGAATGGTTCCTTTAAAAGCACCGTGCACCGAGTCGCGCCGAAGCAAGCTGACACGCTTGACGAGATCATTGGCTGCACCACCTTTTCGCACAACCACGGCACGCAGTCGAAGGCTATCACCGCCGTCAGTCTTTGCGATGAGAATGCGGGCCATCAAGCGACCAATCCGGCCAAACCCATAAAGCACCACATCCACAGGCCGATCGACTGGCCGATGCTCGGAATTGACAAGGAAATCCAGCTCCCGATTGACGTACTCCTCCAGAGACAGCCCCTCTCCCTGTGCTTTACTAAAGTACTGCACCGCAAGGCGACCTACGTCAATGTGGCTGGGGCCCAGAGGCAGGCCCTTCATGATATCGAGGACCGGCGCGGTCTCGAATTCTGAGAGCTCATTGCGCTCCATTTGCCGCACATAGCGGTGGGATTTCATGATGTCGAGCACCGACTGATTTACTAGCGAATGGCCGTAGATATAGCACTTCACGTTCCGGGTCCGCGCCATAGCGCCCACCTGCGGGATCATTGCCTCCGCTAGAGCCTCTCGCTCTTTCCAGTCCGCAAAATAGTCCGCTGGTCGTTCCCGCTTGCGCTGCTCTGCCACCTCAGGCTCCTCAGTCCTTTGAATCCGGGCCGCATTATCCTCGCTCGCCGCCTATGAGGGCAAGTAATTCGGTAATGCTCGACGTTTTCGTGTGCTTTTACTGGTGACCAGAAGCCGCCGCCCCTACACTAACGCCTGACCATGGATGTTTTAACCCCACCGATGCTCGCCGATCAGCTTCTCACATCGCCTTGGCCTGAAAAGCCGGGCAGTCGCACTGCGTTTGGCCCCTGCCCCGATGGGACACCATCCATGATCATTGCGGAAGCTGCGTCCGGCAAGCGAGTACTGGTAGTAGTGACTCCCACGACAACCGCCGCCGCAGAGCTGGAGCGGGAACTGACGTTTTTTCTCAAGCCATCGACGCCGGTGCTCTCGCTTCCCGACTGGGAGACCTTACCCTACGACAATTTTTCGCCCCACCAGGACATTGTCTCCGAGCGACTCCATACCTTTCACGAACTGCCCCACCTCACATCCGGGATACTGATCGCGCCGATCACAACCCTGATGCAGCGCACACCGCCGACCTACTATATCGAGGGCAGCAGTTTTGATCTCCGAGTTGGGCAATCGATCGTTGCGGAAACCTTTGTTAACAACCTGAGTTTAAATGGCTACAGGGCAGTCGAGACAGTTTACGAGCATGGAGAGTACGCGGTCAGAGGATCCTTACTCGATGTGTTCCCAATGGGCAGTCCCCTGCCCTATCGAATTGATCTGTTTGACAAGGAAATTGAGACCCTTCGCACCTTTGATCCAGAAACCCAGCGAACGATCGCTAAAGTAGAAAACATCCGACTGCTCCCCGCGAGGGAATTTCCTATGGATGCGGGAGCCATCGAAAGGTTCAAAATGAACTGGTATCGGAGTTTTGATGGCGACCCGGATAACTGTCCGGCCTTTACGGAGATCTCTGCGGGGCGGGTGTCACCGGGTGCCGAGACCTACTTGCCACTCTTCTTTGAGCGCTGTGGCACCCTCTTCGACTACCTCCCTCCAGATGCTGCTGTCATTACCGTGGGGGAGCACCACCAAGCGGCCGAACGATTCTGGCTGGAGATCACCGGCCGGTTTGAGGAGTACGGTATCGACCCGAGACGTCCTTTGCCAGCGCCCAAGGCGGGGTATTTGCCCGTTGAGGAGTTATATCGCGAACTTGGCGGCTATCCTGTCCTTGAGCTGAGGACCCATGATGAGTCGCCAGTGCACATAAAGAGCGGCCTCTCAAAAGCACCGTCCCTGGATTCGCTGCTGCCAGAAGGTACAGCGATGGACCGCTTGGCCGCATTTGTCGACTCTCACAAGGGGCCAGTATTACTGCTAGCCGAATCCGCCGGAAGACGGGAATTACTGCTGGAGAATTTACAGCAGCACAGGTTAGAGCCGACGGTCGTCGATGACTGGCAGGAATTTATGACTCGAGATTCGGCTTTCGCCATCTCGGTCGCACCTATTGATCGACCTCTGTTTCTGGGTTCAGACGGCCTCGCGGTCATCACTGAAAATCAACTTTTCGGCGAACGGGTGGCTCAGCGCAGACGCCGCAAGACTACCGAGGAAACCAATGCCGACGCCATCGTGAGAGATCTCACTGAGCTGCGAGAAGGCGTGCCTGTTGTCCACCTCCAGCACGGTGTGGGGCGATACTTAGGGTTGCAGTCTCTCACCATCGACGGGGATGTTGCCGAGTTTTTGGTGCTGGAATACGCTGCAGAGGACAAGCTCTATGTCCCAGTGAGCTCACTGCACCTGATTAGTCGTTATACGGGCGCAGACCAGGACACCGCACCTCTGCATCGTCTTGGAAGCGAGCAATGGACAAAGGCCAGACGCAAGGCTCGTGAAAAAGCGCAGGATGTGGCCGCCCAACTACTCGACGTTTACGCCCGCAGAGAGGCTCGTCCGGGCTTTGCCTGCACGGTTGACCCGGGGCTATGGGAATCGTTTTCTGAAGGCTTCCCCTTTGAAGAAACACCCGATCAAGCGGCGGCTATTGAAGCCGTCAAAAATGACATGTGTGCCGACCGGGTCATGGACCGGCTGATATGCGGCGACGTGGGTTTCGGGAAGACGGAAGTAGCCATGAGAGCCGCCTTCATCGCGGTGCAAAATCAAAAACAGGTCGCCGTGCTCGTACCCACCACCCTGCTTGCACAACAACATTTCAGTTCTTTTCAGGATCGATTTGTTGATTGGCCGATCAAAGTTGAGGTGGTATCCCGTTTCAGGACTGCAAAAGACATTGAGGCTGTTCAGCAACGGGTTGCAGCGGGCGAGGTCGATATTCTCGTGGGAACCCACAAGCTACTCCAGAGCGACTTTAGCTTTGAGGATCTCGGGCTGCTCATAATCGATGAGGAGCATCGTTTTGGAGTGAAACAAAAAGAAGCAATCAAGGCGCTGCGCGCAGAAGTCGATATTCTCGCGATGACAGCCACCCCTATTCCTCGGACTCTCAACATGGCGCTTGGAGGGCTGCGCGACCTATCCATTATCGCCACACCGCCTGCGAGACGACTGTCGATAAAAACCTTCATACGTGAGCACTCCGTGGCGCTAGTGAAAGAAGCCGTTCTTCGGGAGACTCTGCGGGGCGGACAGGTTTATTACCTTCACAACGAAGTTAAATCGATGGAAGAGTCAGCCCGTAAACTTCGTGAACTCCTGCCCGATCTGTCGGTCGGTGTCGCTCACGGGCAGATGAGGGAAATGGATCTTGAGCGGGTGATGTCTGACTTCTACCATCAGCGTCACCATATTCTGGTGTGTAGCACCATTATCGAAACAGGTATCGACGTGCCCAATGCCAACACGATCCTTATCGAGCGGGCGGATAAATTTGGACTCGCTCAACTTCATCAGCTTCGAGGTCGCGTTGGACGGTCACACCATCAGGCCTATGCATATCTTCTCTGTCCACCGCGCTCAACACTTACCGGCGACGCACAAAAGCGTCTTGATGCCATCGAGGCCGCCGGAGAACTCGGTGCCGGCTACCAGCTTGCAACCCACGACCTCGAGATTCGGGGGGCAGGCGAATTGCTTGGTGATGAGCAGTCGGGTCAAAGACACAGCGTGGGCTTTGGACTCTACCTCGACATGCTCCATAGCGCGGTGAATGCACTGCGTCGAGGCGAAATTCCTGATCTGGATGCCCCGCTCGAGAGC
>CAXPOA010000068.1:0-2392 GCA_964218505.1 Luminiphilus sp. | reverse complement strand
ATTATTGGCGGTGAGGCCAAAGCCTTTGCAGCAACCGTCTATGAACGCATCATGGATCACTTGAAATTACTAAGCGGCGATTGCGGAGGCTTCCCGGTAGATCGTCTTACACACTGCTTACAAACTGCAACATTAGCTCACAAAGACGGTAAAGATGATGAGTATGTTGTCTGCGCATTACTTCATGACATTGGCGACACCCTAGGTCCGACAAACCATGCGGATATCGCAGCAACCATTCTTGAGCCCTACATCAGTGAAGAAAACCATTGGATGGTCAAACACCACGCTATTTTTCAGGGCTACTACTTTTTCGAATATCTGGGTCTCGATCGAAACCTGAGAGACCAATACCGGGATCACCCTTACTATGAGCGCACTCTGGAGTTTATAGAAAAGTACGACGCACCAGCGTTTGATCCCGAGGCTGAGACGTATGGACTCGAGTTTTTTGAAACCATGCTCAAAGCGGTCCTCGCGCGTCCTAAAAAATCCCTCTACATGAACGAAGACAACAAACTGTTTGATTGATCAGTGTCGCTTAACCCTCTTGAGTGCGGCCACCGCCGCACTTATCAATCCGGCATTGTTTTTTGCTATCTCCTTTTCGCTACTGCGTCCTCAAGCAATGCGCAGACCGCACCCATTGAAACAGCACCCCTCGAAGAGATTGTTGTCTCTGCCAGCCGCAATCTGCTTGACCAAGCACTGAGTGACAGCACCACAACCTACCGCCTCTATCCAGAGCAAACGGTAGGACCGCGGCAATCCATTGCCGATATGCTGATTAAAGCACCGGGAGTCAGCTATAACGGACAGGGGGGCCTCTTTCAAAGTTACAGCCTGCGAGGCTTCAGCCGCTGGCGTATCCGTACCGAAGTTAACGGCGTGCCTCTGCTGATTGACCGGGCCGCGGGAAGCTCTGCCTCCTTCATTCCAAGCACGCTCCTGGACCAGATCACTATTTCTCAGGGCCCTGGCTCCACCTTGTATGGCTCGGATGCAATGGGAGGCGTCGTTAGCCTCAGCACGGTTCACCGTGGCAGCGCATCTTACAGTCTTCGATGGCAAGACAATGATGACCAGCTCATGCTCAGCGCCAAGGGCAGTCTTAACTCAGCCCTATCGGCGAGCACAGCCTTGCGTCGAGCGAATAATGCGACCGATGCGAAAGATGGTTCCCTGAATACAGGCTTTGAACAAATCGCTCTCAGTCTGCACGGGCAAACTCAATGGCAAGACCTTACCCTCAGCGCCAGTTGGCTCCCCGTCCGTGGTCGCAACATTGGCAAGTCCAACTCAAACTTTCCAGACACCGGGGCCGCTCACTACCCTCATGATGCCCACAGCATCGCCACCATAGAACTTCGCCGTGACAAACGCTGGCTGGCGCGGATATACCACCACCGACAAGATTGGGCCTCAATCACCGAAACCTCAGAAGGACGGGGAAATCGGACTGATTTCGATGCCGACACCGTCGGCGCACTTCTATATCACCAAACTCCTTTTCCGATCGGTGAAGGCCGCGCAGGTATCGAATGGCTGGGTCGCCGCAATGTAAAGATAAACACTGTCACGCTCTCCAGAGCCGAGACATCAGACTTTTTGGAAAGCAGCTTTCGTGGCAGTCAGGATGGCATCGGGCTATTTATCGATCATGTGTCGACCCATCAAGATATAGCGCTCGAAGTTGGTGCTCGCTACGACCACGTTGCGCAAGAGGGATTGGGTGCGTCAATTGACGATGGCGCCTGGAGCACTACCCTTGCACTCTCGTGGCAACCAAATAATCCCTGGCATCTCAGCGGCAAAATAGGCACGGGCTTTCGTTTTCCTGCACTTATCGAACGGTTTTCGAAAGCGGCGACCCCTCGTGGCATTCTGCTAGGAAACCCCTCGCTCAAATCGGAACAGAATGAATCGCTGGAACTACGCGCGGATTACCGCAGTGATGGCTATCAACTTTCTGTTGCCAGCTACTACAACTGGCTCGATAACTATATAGAACGGGTGATTCTGGAACCCGGGATCCGGACCTATAAGAATACCGATCAGGCTTCAATCTGGGGCTATGAAGTCATGCTTCAGTGGCGGCTTCCGGCCGGATTCAGTCACCGGCTTCAATATCAATACCAGCGGGGCACATCGGATAAGGATGAGTGGCTGTCGGATCTAAACCCCCCTTCCTGGCGCTACGGTGTGCAATGGGTATCACCTCAGTTCGAGCTCAAGACAGAGCTTGTCTATCGCCCGTCAAGGGATTCGGCGGGACCGGGAGAACAAGCCCTTGATTCAGCCACATGGCTGGACAGCCAATTTAGCTTCAACGCCGTTAAACATGTCAGGCTGACGTTTTTTATTAATAATTTATTCGATGAGGCCTACCGCG
>CAXPOA010000067.1:0-3772 GCA_964218505.1 Luminiphilus sp. | reverse complement strand
GAACACCCTGCTTGTGCAGGGTCTTCAGCGCCTGATCCGCCAACTTGCCATAGATCTTCAAAAGCTCATCTGTGGTCGTATCGGCGAAACGGCGGATAAAGGTGCGAGAGGCTTCATCGCGCACCCGGGTAGTAGCATCGCCATAGGCACAAAGAACACCCGGACCAGGAGGGATGATCACCGGCCAACTATTCATGAGCTTGCCCAGGGCGTTGGCATGCAAAGGACCCGCACCACCAAAACCGATCAACGCAAAGTCTCTCGGATCGTAGCCTTGCTCCACCGATACCAGGCGCAAGGCGCCGTACATGTTTTCGTTAACAATATCGATGATTCCAGCTGCCGCTCTCTTCACTGAGATACCGAGAGCCTTGGCGACGGGCTTGATCGCCTTTTCAGCCAAATCCTTGCGGATCTCCATATCGCCACCCAGTCTGACCTCACTGGGAAGATAGCCAAGCACCACGTTGGCGTCAGTTACCGTTGGTAAGGTGCCGCCTTTGTTGTAAGCGGCGGGTCCGGGTTCTGCGCCAGCACTGTCGGGGCCAACCCTGAGGGCGCCTGTTAATTCAGGCACGTGAGCGATCGACCCACCCCCTGCACCAACGGTTCGGACGTCAACCGACGACGCGCGCACGGTGACATCACCGACCGTGGTCTCGCGACGCAATTGCGCCTTGCCATCCTGAACAAGTGCAACGTCAGTAGAGGTACCCCCCATATCAAAGGTGAGGAGGTTGTCAAAACCGGCTTGGCGGGCTACCCACACCGCCCCCGATACGCCTCCCGCTGGGCCACTCATGAGCAGATTCACGGGCAGGGACTCAGCAACTTTCGCAGACGCCATACCTCCATCAGAGCGCAGGATATTTAGCTGCACCCCTTTATTGCTTTTCTTGAGTTTCTTCTCAAGATTCTTAACGTACTCCGCAACCTTAGGCCGCACAAAGGAGTTGGCCACCGTCGTGATCGTGCGCTCGTATTCCTGCATCTCCGGGACCACCGTCGAGGACAGGGAGATCGGGATACCTGGAAGCACTTGTTTGGCAACACGCTCTACGGCTTTTTCATGAGCAGGGTTGGCATAAGAATTGATCAAGGAGACGGTCAGTGCTTCGATATTCTCGCCCTTGAGCCGCTCGAGCTCTTTTTTCAGGGCTTTGGTGTCCAGGGCTCTCACGGCTTTGCCATCGGCCCCCATCCGCTCGTCTGCCTCGATCGTGCATGCGAGAGGCGCGAGAGGTGCGCTCTTGTTGTAAATAACCCATCCACCCAAACCACCCGGTACGTAAGACCGAGCAATCTGCAAAACCTGTTTGTACCCTTTGGTGGTCACCAGTCCAACTTTTGCACCGGACCCCGTTAGCACCGTATTGGTTGCCACGGTTGTACCATGCATTACCTGAGTAATTTCTTTGGGATCAATACCCGCGTTACCACACACTCGGCTGATGCCGTTCATCACACCAATGGACGAGTCAGAGGGCGTACTGGGGACTTTCGCTGTATGGATATCACCGCTGGATTCGTTCACCAAAATCAGGTCGGTGAAAGTGCCACCAACGTCCACGCCTAAACGGTAGGTCATGACTAGCCTCCTTACGCTAGGTTTTTTTTAGTCACTTACATCCTCTGTCCCGCGGACCCGAGACCGGTGCTAAAGGGCGCTGTGGCCCTCGCAGAAGCGGTGAACACAATTGACCGGACATTTGATGCAAGATACTGTTGCCACCCGAAAGATGCACCAAAGCCGCTCGACGCGCAAGGCACTTTCGCGCTTCAAGCTGAACAACTGCGGAGATTGTGATGGACAAACCGTTAGCGGGAATCCGCGTACTCGCTATTGAACAATTCGGGGCCGGACCCTATGGCTCGATGTACCTGGCCGAGCTCGGCGCTGAGGTAATCAAAATCGAGAACAGGGCGACTGGTGGCGACCCCTCACGACAGTCTGGCGCGATCACTCTGGATTCCGATGACAGTGCCTACTTTCAGGCGTTCAACCTGTCCAAAAAGAGTGTCACTCTGAATCTCAAGGACACTGAAGGCCGGGAGATATTTGAAAAACTGGTCGAAACCGCAGATGTGGTGTGGAATAACCTGAGAGGCAGTCAACCGGCTAAGTTGGGCCTCGATTACAACTCCCTAAAACACATTAAACCGGCCATTATTTGCACTCACATTTCGGCCTATGGACGAGACAACGATCGGGCAGACTGGCCGGGATATGACTACCTGATGCAGGCGGAGTGCGGATTCCTGGGTCTTACCGGTGAACCCGAGTCACCGCCCTCTCGATTTGGCCTATCCATGATCGACTTCATGACCGGGGTGGTCGCGGCTTTGGGCTGTGTATCCGCGCTGCTAGGCAGAGATCGTCAGGGGGGTCGGGATGTTGACGTCAGTTTATTCGATGTCGCGCTGCACCAGCTGACTTACCCCGGCACCTGGTACATGAACCACGGCATCGAGACCGAACGCGTGGCGCGCTCGGCCCATCCGTATAACACGCCGGTTCAGCTTTTCAAAACCGCCGACGGCTGGATTTTCTTGATGTGCATGACCCAAAAGTTCTGGGAGCTGCTTGCTGAGCTGATAGAACATCCTGAATTGAAAGCTGACCCACGATTTGTATCGATGAGCGATCGTGCGGCGAACCGTGAAGCGCTCACCGAAGAGTTGGATGCGATTCTGTCAACACAAACCACCGACCATTGGTTTGGCATTCTCCAAACCAATATCCCGGTTGCACCCGTCAACACCCTGTCGGAAGCCTTGAACAACCCCTTCGTCGCTAGCAACGGCATGCGACAAACCCTTACCCATCGCACCGTCGGGGAGTATCAGGCCCTCAGTAATCCCATCAAGCTCGACAACCGCCGGCTCAGCACAAGCTGTGGTAACGGGCTGGGCGCTGACAACGACACCGTGCTCGCACAGGAGCTATCCATAGAAGACCTTGAGGCGCTGAAAGCCAAGGGAACAATCTAGACGCCTGCTCACACTATCGCGTGGTTAATGCTTGCCGAGAAAATCAAAAAGGATATTGCAGAAGGCTATTTTCTCTTCCTTGCCCGCCACGACATGAGCCACTTGATCCATCGTCACGCCCACGCCGTTGGGCAAACCCTGCTCGAGCGGTAGTGTTGTTCTCGGTCCGGTAATCACATCCTGACCCGCATGCACGACAAGTGTGGGGGCGGTAATGTCGCCGAGATGCGGGCGGATATCGTGGCCAAGACAAGCCTGTATGAAGCGAAGGTGTGCTGATAGGCGTCCCTCAAGATTCCCCCAAACCCCGTCACTGCCCAAGAGCTTGTCGCGATAAGCGTTGTAGTAATCCGGCCTGAAAGAGTAAGAGGCCACCATTGACTGAAACGCTGCAAAGCCCGCGTGCTCATGCATATCACCAAACGCACGAAGCTGATCCGAGAGCATGGGGTCAGCCCAGGTCCAGCACCCCATGTTGACCATGCAACGGACCAAATCAGGCCGCTTCAAGGCAATCCATTGACCAATACACGCACCCATACCCACGAGGCCAACGAAGTACACAGACTTCATATTGAGATGATCGAGAAGAGCAGCGATGTCGTCTGCAAACAATTCGGTCGAAGGCGTCATCGACAAGTCGTCGGTGGACTCTCCGATGCCTCGGTAGTCGATGATCACGGTCTGATAGCTATCAGTCATGCCTCGAGCAAGATAGTGATGCCGGCCATGGCAGAAAGTATCCCATCCGCCAATGTAAACAGCAGGTGGGCCCTCTCCG
>CAXPOA010000066.1:0-3804 GCA_964218505.1 Luminiphilus sp. | reverse complement strand
TGGGATCGCTTGACCGAGGACCCCCTTTGGCTGTTTCGAGTTTGGGAGGGCGGCATGGCGTTCCACGGCGGGTTTCTCGGCGTGGTTGCAGCGGTCATCTGGCTATCTCGATCGCGACACATTCCTTTAGGTCAGCTTGCAGATTTCGTCGCGCCCCTGGCGCCTGTTGGTTTGGCTCTCGGGCGTCTGGGTAACTTCATCGGCGAAGAGCTCTGGGGCAGAGCGTCAGACGTGCCCTGGGCAATGGTCTTTCCCCGGGATCCGCTGGGTGTAGCGCGTCATCCTTCGCAGCTATACCAGTTTGCCCTGGAGGGCTGCCTGCTGTTTCTGGTGCTGCTATGGTTTACTAGGAAACCAAGACCCACCTGGTCGGTGACAGGGTTGTTTCTCGTGGGCTACGGGTCGATGCGCTTCTTTGTAGAGTTTTTTCGGGAGCCCGATGCCCACCTTGGATTTCAGGCGTTTGGCTGGCTGACCCGGGGGCAAACCCTGTGTCTCCCTATGGTTATCGCTGGGGTTGCATTACTATGGTGGTCGACCCGTTCCAGCGCGCGAACGAGGCGGCCTGGTCATTAGCAGTCGTAGAGATTATTTATGCAGTCCTACTTGGATCTCCTGCAAGACATCAGAATAAACGGTATTGAAAAGGGTGATCGCACTGGCACTGGCACCCGGTCCGTCTTTGGGCGCCAGCTTCGCTTCGATTTAACCGCAGGATTCCCGATACTCACCACCAAGAAAATCCATTTCAAAAGCGTTGTTAACGAACTGATCTGGTTTTTGAGCGGAGACACCAACACCCAATGGTTGCGTGACAATGGCGTTTCCATATGGGATGAGTGGGCTACCGAGGCCGGTGAGCTGGGCCCCGTTTACGGTGCTCAATGGCGTCGCTGGCCGACACGGGATGGCGATGCAATTGATCAGATCGCCTATGTGCTTGATTGCTTGAAAAATCGGCCTGACAGCCGACGTATTCTGTTTCACGGTTGGAACGTGGAGTATTTGCCCGATGAAACTCAGTCACCGCAGGCAAATGCTGAGGCGGGTCGGATGGCGCTTCCACCCTGCCACCTCCTGTATCAGTTTTACGTTGCAGACGGCGCGCTGTCGGCACTGCTTTTTATCCGCTCGAGCGACACCTTCCTCGGCCTGCCATTCAATATCGCCTCGGTCGCATTACTGACCCATATGTTGGCCCAGCAATCTGGCCTCGGGGTTGGTGAGATCGTCATTACCCTTGGGGATGCTCACATTTACAGCAACCACCAGGAACAGGTGGCACGCCAGCTCGAGAGACGGCCGGGAGTTCTGCCGACCCTCAAAATCAACCGCCAGCCGGCCAGTCTGTTTGAATATCGTTATGAGGACTTCGAGCTGGTGGGTTATGAGCCTCAGGGTCATATAGCGGCACCGGTGGCGGTATGACGGGTCCTGTGGCTGATGAACTTCGGGTTGAGCTGGTGCTCGCGGTGTCCGAAAACGGCGTAATCGGGCATGGAAACGCCCTTCCCTGGGATCTCCCGGATGATTTGCAGCACTTTAAACGCACCACGATGGGCTGTCCGGTGCTCATGGGCCGGAAAACCTTTGATTCCGTGGGTAGGCCGCTTCCCGGGCGCACGAACCTGATTCTCACCAGAGACCCTGACTGGAGTGCCCCGGGGGTTGAGGTGTTCACCGCGGTTGAGCCAGCCATTGAGCGTGCTCGTCAGCAGGCTACCCTCGATGGGGCAAGGGCGCTCTGCGTGGTGGGCGGGGCCGAAATCTACCGGCTGTGTCTCCCCTATGCGGATCGAGCGGTCGTTACCCAGGTTCACGGGGAGGTAGAGGGTGACACCTTCTTTGATCTCTCGTTATTATCGGGGTGGAGTGAGATTTCTCGCCAGCGAGTGGCGGCGGCGGGTCGCAATAGCCACGACTTCAGCGTGGTAGAGCTGGCCAAGTCCGAATCCGTCCGTTAATCGTAAACAATAATGCGGAAACCTATTTGATTTCGGCTGTAGACCTCATGTAGAGTCTACCGCCCTTAAAAGAGTCGCTATAAAATAACTCCAGCGAGACGTATTAACAGACTCCAGATTACGTTCAGTAGCCGGCTTAATATTGTCCCGAAGATGGGGCGCTAGCCGTCGGAGACCACAGAGAGGAAGTGCCTAACCCATGACCATCCATCGATTGAAAACTGTACTGCTCGCGGCGTGCGTCGCCGGTGGCGCCTTCGGTGTCGCCGCTTCGTCCTCCGCCACCTCTATTGACGATATTTTGGACGTGGGTAAGCAGCGCACGGCGCAAGCCAAGACCTCCCAGGCCAAGATCGACCGTCTGGCGGATGAAACCCGCGATCTACTGTCGGATTACAAAACTGTGATGAAGCAGGTTGACGGTTTGAGGGTTTACAATGCGCGCTTGGAGCGCCAGATAGCTAACCAGGAGCGCCGCATTGCTGATATCGACGCGTCGATTGCTGAGGCAGCGGTTATTCAGCGACAAATTCCGCCGCTGGTTGGCCGCATGCTCGATGGCCTCGAGCAGTTCATCAATCTTGATATGCCATTTGATCTGGATACCCGCATGGGTAACATCGAAGCAGTGCGTTCCAACCTGGATCGCTCAGATGTGACATCTGCCGAGGCCTTTAGACAGGTGCTCGAGCTTTACTCGATTGAGCTGCAATACGGTCGAGGCATTGAGTCCTACCCCGATACAATCTCGGTCAACGGCGTTGAGCGTGAGGTCGACATTCTTCGGGTGGGTCGTGTTTCTTTGGTTTACCAGACCAAGGACGGCGCTGAAACCGGGGCATGGAACACGAAAACCCAGAGCTGGGAGTCTTTGTCTGCGGGAGACTATGCGTCCGCAGTACGCAAGGGTGTTCGAATCGCCAAGAAACAAGCCACTATTGAATTGCTGAACATGCCCGTTGCGGCACCGGAGGCCAACTAATCATGAAAGCGCAGATTTTTAAAGCTTCAGCTTTGGTGGCAGCTGCCACACTGGCCTCCTGGAGTGCGTTCGCACAGGACGAGGCGCCTGCCGAGCCCGTGGGTCCAACCCCCCAGGAAGTTGCCGCCCAGAATATGGATGAACTGCTTGGCCTTGTTAAGCAAGGGCAGGCTCGTGCCTCCAGCGAGAATGCTGCCCGTGAGCAGCGGTTTGCTCAGGCGAAAGCCAATCAAGCCGCCGAGTTAAAGCGCGCGGAACAGGAGCGTGAAAACGAAGAGCGTCGATCGGCGCGGCTCGAGAAGAAGTTCGAGGACAACGAACTGTTGATTGCTGCCAAGCAAGAGCAGCTTAAAGAGCGTCTTGGCACCCTGTCGGAGTTGTTTGGTCACCTGACTGCTGCCACCGGAGATCTGGCGTCCCAGATGGATGTTTCCATGGTGTCCGCAGAGTATCCTGGCCGAGAAGTGTTCCTGAAAGAACTTATCGCGAAGATGAGCGGATCAGATCGACTGCCCAGCGTTGAGGAAATTGAGCGCGTTTGGTACGAAATTCTCCGCGAAGTTAAAGAGCAGGGAACGATTTCCAGATTTTCAGCTGAGGTCGCTACTCCCTCGGGAGAGCTTAGCCAGCGTGATGTTGTCCGGGTGGGTGCCTTTAACGTTATAGACACCGACGGTAATTACTTGGCGTTTAGCAACAGCCAGCTCACTGAACTTCCAAGACAGCCGGGTGGCGGATTTGGTTCTCAAGGGTCGGATTTGGCGAGCGCGAGTGGAGGGTTGCATCAGTTTGGTATTGACCCAACTGGACCTACGGGTGGTTCTTTCCTCGCCGCCATTATCGACAGCCCGACACTGG
>CAXPOA010000065.1:0-5155 GCA_964218505.1 Luminiphilus sp. | reverse complement strand
ATCCCGCGAGAATGGGTAAGCCTAAATTCACCAGCGATCTCCATGGATAGGCGACCTGTAGTCGCTCGGGTCCGAGTCGATCGGGTGCGAAATTAAGATCTCCAATGGCGTGGCTGGGCTGCATGGACGGAATAACGCCCATTTCAACCATGCGCCTTTGATCTTCGGGCTGAATGACTTGGGCGTGTTCCAATCGCCAGCGCAAATTTTCCTTTGCCCAATCGTTGGGAGGGTTAGCTTCGATCGCTTCTGCATACCAGTCCAGAATGTTTTTGACGGCGCGGTCTCCGATGACGTGGGTCATGATCTGAACGCCATCGTTCAGTGCCTGCTCCAACACAGGCATCAATTCTTCCCGGGTCGTTCGATCCATAAAACCCCGGGTGTCGGCATCGGCGTAAGGCTCGATAAGGGCAGCGCCGCGAGAGCCAAGTGTGCCATCGATAAAGACCTTGATGGCTGCCAAGTCAAAGAAACCATCTTCGGATTTTTCTTTGCCGTGCTCAAAAAGTAGTGGGGCCTCCTCGACGGGTACCGCGATGTACATCCGGTGGAGCATTTTATCTCGTTGATGAAGGTCTCTTAGAAGAGATACCTGTCGCCAGGGCATGCCGGCGTCATGAGTTTGGGTCCAGCCGCGGGATACGTTGACTTGCATGCCTCGCAGTAGATTTTCCTGAAGGTATTCATCGGTCTCAGGGGGCAGGATGGCGCGGACAGCATCCATCGCAGTGCCCAGGATGTAGCCGGTGAGCTCTCCGCTTTCATCCCGCTGATATTGCCCCCCCTCCGGATCGGGAGTCCCTCGGTTTATTCCGGCCAATGTCAGTGCCTTGCTGTTAACCAGTGCGGAAACGCCGTCGGCCCGGGGCAGGTACAGCGGTTTATCAAGCGTAAAGGCATCAACATCCTCACGGGTCAGAAATCGCTGCTCATCTTCCCATTCACGCTCGATCCAGCCTCGGCCCAATACCCAATCGCCGTCCGGAATACTGTCGGCCCATTCTTTTATTTTGGACACGGTCTCTGCGAGGCTTTTGCTGTTAAAGAGGCTCAGGGTTCGGGTGCGCCGTCCGATACCTTCAAGATGTTGGTGGCTGTCGGTAAAGCCCGGAAAAACAAAGGCGCCGCTTAGATCAAGAATGGTTTCTGTGCCACAGCGCCACGGAGCGCCATGCTCGGCAGAGCCAACAAAGACAAAACGGCCGTCCCGAATCGCAAGCGTTTCTGCAGTCCATAATCCTTCGTCGGCGGTGTAAATGGTCGCATTTTCTAAAAAGGTGTCTGCGGGCTGACAGCTATCGATACTGAGATCAGGGCTTTGCGAACAGGCAGTGGTGAAAATGGTCAGCGCTAAAACGCTAACGACTAGATTGCGGCGGGCGCACCCCGAAAAACCGGTTGTAGACCCGCCGACCTGTGCACACCCGCAGGCCCTGAAGGTAAGCAAGGTGCAGAGCTTCATTCCTGTTCGGCCAGAATGTGATGAAGCTGCTGATGAAAGGCAACGATGGCTTTTTCGTAATAACCAAAGGTCAGGTGTGAGTTCGCGCGCGTGGTGACGGTTTCTTGAATTGTGCGGGCGGCCTCTCGGTCCTCGGCTTGTCCCGATTGGTTGACAAAGTCGAGGTCTCGCCGAGCATCTTCCAGAGTAACGACCGCGTCTTCCGTATCCTGGTGTTTGATGTGGTAAGACACCATATGGGTTTCGGTTGGACTGATCGGCTCGATGATCGTTACGCTGGTGTGCTTTGAGAGCACGGCGATACTGACATTGGGAAAAAGTAGATACACCAGCGTGGCCATACCGCTAATGTCTCGTTGGTCCCGCTCCACCGAGCGCAGTTTTTCTATCCGTTTGAACGGATAAATAACCCGCGAGTTCTCTCCAAAGCTTTCCACAATATTGGTGTTATCAAAGCCGTAGGGAAAGAAGCTTTCCCGGTGCAGGGACTTGATGTGATAACCCTCAAGAAGGGTTTCGGTGAGTAGTTTCCAGTTTGCAGAGTCCTCGGTTTTACTTTGATGGAAGAGAACCTGGTCGGGAGTAAAGAAGTCGTAGATGGCTATGGGCAGAGGGGAATCCGGTTGAGCCTCCTGCATCACATAAACCAACCCGCCAGATTCCCATGCTGCTACCTCTACCAGACCGTTAGCAGCGAGATCGAGACCGGGGAAGCCATCCGCGCCCGGCACGCCTTTCAGGCTTCCATCGAGATCATAGGTCCATGCGTGATAGGGACAGGAAAAAGACCGGGCGCATCCTTCACCATTTGCCACCTGCATACCACGGTGTCGGCACGCATTAATGAATGCACGCACCTTATTATCACGGCCACGTGCCACCAAAAGCGGCGTGCCAGCAGCAGTGCGGGTGATGTAGCTACCGACATCAGGAAGGGCAGCTGAAGGACAGAACACAACAGGACGCCGCCGGAGCAGGACGATCTCCTGATCGAACCGTACCTGACTGGTGTAATTGCCCACCGGCTCTTTCCATTGCTCTGACCCAAGATCAGTGGTGCCCTCGTCAATGTGCTTAAAGAGACGATCTATGACGTCCTGATCTGAGAGTAAGCCAGCAGCGTTGGGGTTCAGCATGGGTGTGTTCCGAGGGCTCTTAGCAAGTTTTACGTACTTATTTACAGAGGCCTAAATAGTAAAGTGACGACCGCCACCTTGCCAGCCATAAACTAAGTTCTCGCAGCAATCCCCAGTACTATTCATGACATTGCTAATGTCGAGACAGGCCGCTGGACTTTTTGCAGGGGAGTCGTCAGGCTGGCTTTATCTGGGTATTCAAACAAAAGAGAAGGAAGGGGACATGAAAAAATCGACGAGAATCCTTTTACTGTGTATCGCGGGTGTTTTGCTGAGTGCCTGTCAGAAGCCTGCTGATGACGCGGCGATAATCGAGGCTGCCAAGGCGGGTTACACGGCCTTTCAGCAGGGGGATATGGCGGCTTGGGCGGCAACTCAGGCGAGCGATGTTGAATGGATTGCCCCCAAAAGCCTTCCTTACGCGGGCACTTATTACGGCCCCGATGCGGTCATGGAAAACGTGTTTACCCCCATTCTTGAACTGTGGCCGGACTTCGAAGTCGAGGTGGTGGATTACAAGGCCAGCGGCAACACCGTGTTTGTTTCAACCAAGATTCACGCCGGTGGCAACGTTAGCGATTCGTTACATGTCGCGACTATTGAGAATGGTAAGTACGTCAAATTCCAGATTTATGATGATGGCGGCTATATGATGCAAACCGCCCTCACAGTACCGAAGCGAGCATTGACCAACGCCGATCACGCTTCTGCTGAATGGCAAATAGCGGCCTACAGTTCTGCCGCGCCGGCTTACATTGGCGACTTCGCCACGGTTATTGGCGGTAAGGGCGAGGTGCTACGAGAGGGAACTAACGGGTGGACCTGTCTGGGACTTAATCCCCGACCTTTTCCCGAAAGCGGGTGGAAAGACGCACACGATGCCATGCCGGGTTGTGGTGATGCAGAGGGCATGAAATGGATGCAAGCCGCACTGGCGGGCACCAAGCCCATGTTGGAGCGAGACACTTTTATCTGGATGCTGCACGGCGATGTCGGTGAGGACAACACCAAAATGGGTGTCTTGCAGGAGGCGGATTCCACACCGGGTCAGTGGATCGAGTCGGGTCCCCATTTGATGCTGATGCCAAAGGATCCTGCCACGATCGCGAAGTTTGGCGCTGATTTCACCACCGGAGAGCCCTATGTGATGATGCCAGGCTCCGATTATGCTCACCTCATGATTCCGCTGGTGGGCTACTACGCGTGGCAGGAAGAGTCGTCACCGTCAAATCAGTAGGTGCGATTTGACGGTGCAATTACCAATCTATACGTAAAGCTATAGTAAAGCCGCGCTGTGGATCTGATCATAATGGCATTGCCAGCTTTCGCGATCTTGATGACTGCGGAGGCTGTCGTTACCAGTGTACGTGGTCACAATGTTTATGCACTTAAAGACTTTGCGGGGTCGATGTCGCAGCTTGCCATCAACGTTGGAGTGCGGCTCGCCATCGGTGGCGCGCTTATCGGACTGCACTTCTTTCTTTATCAATTTCGTCTCGTTGATATGCCCTCTGGCCCCTTTGGCTGGCTACTGACCTTCCTGGTGATTGATTTTGTTTTCTACTGGTATCACCGGGCGCAGCATCGGGTTCGCTTCCTGTGGTGTGCGCACGTTGTTCACCATTCCAGTGAATATATGAATTTGGGTACGGCGCTACGGCAGTCGCCAACGGGGCCCTTTACCAAGGCACTGTTCTACTGGCCGCTGCCTTTATTGGGCTTTGATCCGCTCGCAGTTGCCAGTGCGGGAGCGGTTGCCACCATTTACGGCTTTTGGACGCATACGCAGGTGGTAAAACATCTGTGGTGGCCGCTGGAGTGGCTGCTCGTCACGCCCTCGCATCATCGCGCCCATCACGGGTCTAATCCTGAATACGTTGATAAGAACTACGGCAACTTTCTTATTGTCTGGGACCGGCTCTTCGGTACGTTTGAACCCGAAATTGCCCCGGTTCGCTATGGATTGATTACTAATATCAATACCTATAATCCGCTGCGCATTGCTTTCGCGGAGTGGCTTCGCCTTTTCAGGGATTCGGCGTCTGCGCCCACATTGCGTTCCCTGAAGCGTCTTTGGCTTTCTCCTCCCAGAGGCGAAAAGTCGTAGCCCTGATCGACGCCGTATATCCCCCCTAAGTTTCGGAATATCCCAGCGCAAGCAATTGCCGCCGGGCCACCCGCCAGGCCAAATCTGCCTGTTGCTGCGTCAATTCGTTTTTCCAGTCACCTACGATGCCCTTGCGCACCACAGACTTCGCTTCCTCGCCTTTCTGCCGTCCTCCAGATACTTTTTCAAAGTCGGTGACCGCTTTCACACCGGCGATAGTATCGGCGCAGCTATCAACCCCAAGGTAGTCATAGACCTTTCCCATCGTTCCTTCAAAATCCTGATGAAGGTCTTCGTAACGAATCATCAGCAGCTTGCCTTCGTTGGAGGCCTGCAAGATCGCCGATGCCCTTACTCCCCAGGTGTACATAAACTCAATGAGGTTCTTTTGGGCCTTAAATTTCGCTCCCCATGGCGCCTCGGAGTCATGCATTAGCGCTTCATATT
>CAXPOA010000064.1:0-3305 GCA_964218505.1 Luminiphilus sp. | reverse complement strand
GCCGCTGCTTGACCAGCATCGGTTCCGACCGTCTCGGTACCCACTCCTGTTACATCGCGCTCCTCGGCAAGAAACGTGATTGCCGCTGGATCCCAGCCCGGATTGTGATTGCCATCTTCCCGCCGGTTGAGGAAAGACTCAGGATCCGAGCGCTTGGACCAATCGGTCCGGTAAAGTACCCAGGATCGCTGGGGTATCTGTCCATGTGTCGCTTCCCAATTTTCCAGATACTCGCGGGTCAACAGAAAGTCTTCATCAGCTGCGGCATCAGCGGTCGCATCAATCACGACACAGGGTGCGACGAAGGTTGCCGGAGGCAAGGTATCAGTCGCGTGATTCTCATGGTCCTTGCCCGTAACCCAGTGAATAGGGGCGTCGAAGTGGGTTCCCGTGTGCTCCCCACACTTAATGTTATTCCAGTACCACGCGGGCCCACGTTCGTCATACCGAGAGATCTCCTCCATGCTAAAGGGCCACGCATTCTTCCAACCAAACTCTTCTGGAAGCTGAAGGATGGGGGTATCGGATTTGAGGGTCACACTCAAATCAACCACCTTGATGGCACCGGACAACAAATCGGCAGCTACTTCTAACAGCGGGTTACTCATGGCACGAGCCCTCCAACGGTGGGGCGACTCGACTGACGCCCAATGACAATAGTTTATCGCTTTGGGTTTCTCTGAAACACTGGCGAATATTTTAGACCTAAAATATACTGGAGCACGTCTAAATTGCAAACGGATTCGATATGCACACCACTCTCCTTCCCGAGGGATGGCCGAGACCAAAAGGGTACGCCAACGGAGTTCGTGCCAAGGGCAGCGACTACATCTTTTGTGGCGGCCAAATCGGCTGGAACAGCGATGAAATTTTTGAGTCCGAGGAGTTCGTGGGTCAATTGCGTCAGGCCCTGCTAAACGTAAAAGCGATTCTCGCCTCTGCTGAGGCGGGTCCCGAGCACATGGCTAGAATGACGTGGTACATCACCGACAAAAAGGCCTATTTGGATAATCTGAGAGAGATCGGCGCGGTCTACCGCGACATCATGGGTAAAAACTTCCCGGCGATGAGCGTTGTCGAGGTATCGGCACTGATCGAAGACAAAGCGCTGGTTGAAGTTGAGGTCACGGCGATTCGATAATTGGCCGACGCAGGACGAAGGCCATCGCTTTAACACTGAACACCGATTCCCCCTTTTGATTATGAAGCCGCACTCGGGTCATCAGAAGCCCTCGGTCTGGTTTTGATTTACTGGGCCTAACCTCTTCCACCGTGGCATCACCTGACAGGACATCCCCAGGGCGCACTGGGCTGAGCCAGCGCAACTCGTCCACCCCGGGTGACGTCAATACCGCACTGTCGGCCAGATAGGCATCGACTATCATTCGCATGAAGATAGCGGCGGTATGCCAACCACTCGCCATGAGCCCGCCCAGGGCTTGCGTGGTGGTGTGTTCGGGGTCGGTATGGAAAGTCTGAGGATCAAACTGCCGGGCAAATTCAACGATTTCTGACTCAGGCACAAGGTATGAGGACAGGGGTATGTGCTGCCCAACCTCAAAATCCTCCAGATAACGTGTCAAATCAGCCTCCTCCTAATTTCTCTGAATTTTCCGCGGGATTCCCTCGTCTGAAGCCAGTAACCGAGAGGCCAAAAAAAGGGTTGTCAAATCGATTCCGAGACAATATTTTATATTTAAAATGTTTGCTGGGTCATCTCTGCGACGCCGGTCAATGAGCTGGCGAGCGAGGGACACACTCCGTATGCAACCGACCCTTGAGGAATTCCTATGACAGCACCGATGTTCAACGATAACAAGCTTAAGTTGGGAACTTTTTCTGCAAACTGCTCGAGTGGCATGGCTGTCACGAAGGTAGAGGAACGCTGGAACAACGACTGGCATAACAACATCGATCTGGTCAAGCAGTGCGACGACGCGGGAATCGAGTTCATGCTGCCGATTGCCCGGTGGATTGGTTACGGCGGTGAGACCGACTTTCATGGCAATGTTCTTGAAACCGTGACCTGGGCTGCCGGCCTCGCAGCCAACTCAAGAAACATTCAGGTCTTCGCTACCGTTCATACAGCGTTCAACCACCCGGTGGTCGTCGCCAAGCAACTGGCAACCCTCGATCAAATGTCGGGAGGGCGACTCGGACTGAATGTTGTCGCAGGCTGGAATAAGCCGGAATACGATGCGTTTGGAGTGGACCTGCCTAGCGACCACAGCGACCGCTATGCAATGGCTCAGGAATGGTTCGATTACATCCAAAAGCTGTGGACTGCAGACAGCGCCTTTGACTGGAACGGCGACTTTTATCAAGGCAAAGGGGTCTACAGTCTGCCCCATCCCATCCAACCCAAGATGCCAATCATCAACGCCGCGGGGTCAGAAGAGGGCCGAGTCTTTGCCATGCGCAACGCCGATTTTCTGTTCACCCCGGTTTTTGACTTTGACCAAGCCAAGGCAACCGTCGTGGATATCACCGAGCGAGCCGCAAGCGTGAACCGTAAGGTAGATGTGCTAACGCTTTGCACAGTGGTCTGCCGTCCCACCCAGCAGGAAGCCAATGACTACCTTCACTGGTACGCGGACGAGCAAGCTGACTGGGAAGCGGTGGACAACCTGATGACATTACAGGGTATGTATGCGCAATCTTTTACCCCCGAAGCACTGGCCCTTTACCGGGATCGCATGGCAGCAGGTCACGGGGGATTCCCCCTAGTCGGCACACCCGACACTATCGCTGATCTACTGGAACAGTTGAGCGAGACGGGCATTGCTGGCACTACCCTCGCATTTGTGGATTACGCCAAGGAGTTTCCCTATTTCAGACAGGAAGTACTGCCGCGTCTGGAGGCCAAAGGCCTTCGTCAACCAGTCAGCTGACCACATGGATCGAGACGGAGAGGTGAAAATAAATACTCCAGAAGACCGAGAGCCAGTGTCTGGCTGACTATCCTCACTCTGCATCCACCGAAGAACCCGTTACGTCCGAGGTCGCGTCTATAGAGCAGTCGGCGTTACCAATTTAACGGCCGGGAGCGATTGGCTCAAAGCTGGGGCGAATCTCGGGTTGATCTTTGTACCGATAATTCAAAAAGAGATCCCACTGCACTTTCATCGCGTGATCATGGGCCAGAGTCCAGTGCGGCAGATGCCCCCACTTTGGCTTTAGCTCCAGCGCCACTTCAAAAGCAATTTTATCGAATAGATTACGCAGGAATGTAGCAACGTAGCTTTCGCCGACCGCACCATGTGGAAAAAAATTGCGGTCCCAATACTTTGGCGCGACGCGGAACC
>CAXPOA010000063.1:0-4712 GCA_964218505.1 Luminiphilus sp. | reverse complement strand
CATCCGCCTCGTTCAGGGAGTCAAAACCCTCGCGAACAATCACGTGACAAGTCGTGCAGGCGCAGGACATTTCGCAGGCGTGTTCAATAGCGAGCCCAGCGTCAAGCAACGCTTCACAAAGTGAGACCCCCTGCTCCGCCTCCACCAAAGCGCCCTCGGGGCAAATATCCTGATGCGGCAGTACAACTACCCGTGTCATTCGCCAACCTCCTGTTCCAATGCCTCGAGAGAAATTCCCCCTAGTGCCTGCTGAATACTCCGATCCATCCGCCGGGCGGCAAATAACTCCGACACTTTGCCGGTGTGCTCTACCGCAGATCGGATTGCCTCTACATCATCTCCATCTACCTTGGCCTCAACAGCTGCGACAGCCGCCAAAAGATCATCGCGCTCTGACTCATCCAGTAGATCCCCGTCGGCATTCAGCGCTGCCTGAATGCCGGTAACGAGTTGTTCTGCATCAACACGCGCCTCGGTCAACTGCCTCACCAGCATATCGGTGCCAGCATTCTCGTAGCCCGCACGAAGCATCTCCGCAATGGTGGTATCCTCGAGACCGAAAGACGGTTTGACCACCACGTGTGTCGTCTCTCCGGTACTCTCCTCCTTTGCAGACACCTCCAGCAGCCCGTCGGCATCAACCTGGAAGGTCACCAGAATTCGTGCCGCACCCGCAACCATGGGTGGTATTCCCGACAATTCAAACCGCGCGAGAGAGCGGCAGTCCTCTACCCGCTCACGCTCACCCTGAACCACATGCACCAACAATCCCGTTTGCCCGTCCCGTGCTGTTGTAAATTCCTGAGCCCGAACTACAGGGATGGTGGTGTTCCTATGAACCAGTCTTTCCACCAAGCCACCGTACGTTTCAACGCCTAGAGACAGAGGAATTACATCCAGCAGGAGCAGATCATCTTTCCCCCGATTGCCCACTAACAAATCGGCCTGGCGGGCAGCACCCATGGCGACAACCTGATCAGGATCGATGTGGGTTAACGGTTCACGACCAAACAGGGCAGCAACTGCCTCTCTGACCAACGGCATACGCGTCGATCCGCCGACAAGCACGACACGATCTACCTGCTCAACACCTGCATCCGCGATACATTGACGACAGGCATCCAAACTTCGATTAATCAACTCACTGCAAAGACCATTCAGAGTGGATCTCTCCACCACCACTTCTTGAGCACCGGCAACAATGTGATCAAGGGATACGGTACAACTGGTCTGCTCGCTCAACAGCTCTTTCACACCGCGGGCACAGGCAATAGCGTTGCGTCGCTGCCCAAAGGTCAGGTCACTCAGTCCCGACTCCGCCAGCAGATGATCTGCGAGGAGTCGATCAAAATCGTCACCGCCGAGGCCGCTGTCACCTCCTGTAGCCAAGACCTCAAACACACCCCGTTCGAGGCGCAAAATGGAGATATCGAAAGTGCCCCCACCAAGATCATACACAGCCACGACGCCCTCATCCGCACTGTCGAGTCCGTAAGCAACCGCGGCGGCCGTCGGTTCATTTAACAAGCGAAGCACGGGCAAGCCAGCCAATTCGGCCGCCTGACGTGTCGCCTGTCGCTGGGCGTCATCGAAGTACGCAGGCACCGTGATGACAACCCCGTCAAGTTGCTCAAAGCCGGCCAAACTCGCCCTTGAGGCGAGCGCTCTTAAAATGTCTGCGGATACCTCAACAGGGGTCACCGGACCACGGGTAGTCGCAAACGCTAAGCCCTCATCGGCAAATTCAAGATAGCCACCGTCAGAGACCTCAGCGCGGCCTTTACCCATAAAACGCTTGGCCGAGGCAATGGTGTCTGCTGAATGCTCGGCAGCCATCCCCACCGCCGCATCCCCGACGATAACCTCAGACGGGCCATAATGAACCACTGAGGGTAGCGACGCGGCGCCCTTCTCATCAGGCAACACCGACAGGCCTTCACCATCAAAATGGGCAATCAAGCTGTTTGTTGTTCCCAGGTCTATACCCAAGCCAACTTTACGGGGACCTTCAGCAGGGTTTTCAGACGCACCCGGCTCGGCTATTTGCATCAGGACCATCAGGACGTCTCCGCCGCAGGCAAAGGGGGTAACTCGGCTCGAAGCTTGGAGATGTAGAGCAACTTCACCCAGGCTCGGCCCGCGACCTCGATCTGGTCTTCGGTGATGGCCTGACGAAATGCGGTCAGCCACTCGTCATAAAGCCCCTTGGCCGAGTCATGGAGCGCCGAGACAGCCTTTATGTTCTCTTTGCCCTGCTCTGCTGAAGGAACTGCCGACGCAGCCTCCCGCAATTCAATCTGCTGGAGAAGAAAATCCGCCTCTACCGGCTCACGTTCCAAACCTTTGAGATCAACCCCCAGACGCTCGAGCATAAAGCCAGCCCGCTTTACCTCATCTCTTAAGGTTTGGAATCCGGCATTCAGTTCGGCAGAAAGCTGGGCCGCCACCCGTTGTTCTGCCGGAGGCTTCCCTGCAAACCGATCGGGATGAAATTGTTTCTGAAGTAACTTGAACCGGCGGGACAAATCCTCGGGGTCGAGATCAAAGTCCGCGGGCAACTGGAACAGGTCGAAATAATCCCGGGGCGAGCGAGCCTCCCGGTCCACCGAGACTTCCATCACTAAACCGTGAAACTCTCACCACAGCCACATTCACCGGCTACGTTTGGATTGCGGAACTCAAGCCCCTCGTTCAGGCCTTCTTTGGCGAAGTCGACGATCGTGCCGTCCAGATAAACCAGGCTTTTTGGATCGACGAACAGCTTGACGCCAAAATCTTCAAACACCTCGTCTTCAGGCTGAATCGCGTCGACAAATTCAAGGACATAAGCCAACCCTGAACAACCAGATGTCTTTACGCCGATTCGGATTCCCTCTCCGTGACCGCGAGCATCGAGCTGGCGCTGCACATGACTTGCTGCCGCCTCTGTTACCGAGATTGTCATTATTCGCCCTGCTTCTCCCGGAAATTTTTTACCGCGGCCTTGATCGCATCCTCGGCTAGAACCGAGCAGTGAATCTTGACCGGAGGCAACGCAAGCTCCTGCGCAATTTCGGTGTTTTTGATCTGCTCAGCTTCCTCGAGCTTCTTGCCCTTCACCCATTCCGTTAGCAAAGAGCTGGAGGCAATCGCAGAACCGCAGCCGTAAGTCTTAAACTTGGCATCTTCAATAACACCCTCGGAATTGACTTTGATCTGCAGTCGCATCACATCGCCGCACGCGGGCGCACCGACCATGCCGGTCCCGATACTCTCATCACTATCATCAAACTTCCCCACGTTTCTGGGGTTCTCGTAGTGATCGATTACTTTATCGCTGTAAGCCATTTCTTACTCCCTATGTAAATAGGTTCGCGGCAGCCCTTAGTGGGCTGCCCATTCAATCGTGTTGAGGTCAATACCGTCCTGATACATATCCCAAAGGGGGGATAGCTCACGCAGTTTTTCAACCGCGTGACGAACCTGAGTGATCGCGTGATCAACATCGGCGTCTGTGGTAAATCGGCCAAAACTGAAGCGCAGTGAGCTGTGCGCCAGCTCGTCATTAAGTCCCAGCGCTCGCAATACGTAGGAGGGCTCGAGGCTCGCGGAAGTACACGCCGACCCCGACGACAGGGCCAAATCACGTAGGGACATCAACAGTGACTCCCCTTCAACAAATGCAAAGCTGACGTTGAGGGCGCCCGGAAGTCGATTTTCTTCGTCACCGTTGATATGCACTTCAGGGATATCGTTAATACCCGCCCAAAAGCGCTCACGCAGGGCTTTCAAACGCGCTCCTTCGGCGGCCATTTCCTCGCGAGCAATACGCGCGGCCTCACCGAACCCCACAGCCTGATGGGTAGCCAATGTGCCTGAGCGCATGCCGCGCTCGTGGCCGCCCCCCTGCATCTGCGCTTCGATCCGAACTCGGGGCTTACGCCGCACGTAAAGTGCGCCGATGCCTTTGGGACCATACATTTTGTGGGCCGACATGGAGAGCAAGTCGATCTTCATTGATTCCATGTCCAGCACGACCTTGCCTGCACTTTGAGCAGCATCAACATGATAGAGCACACCAGCAGCCCGGCACACTTCACCGATACCAGCTACGTCGTTAACCACGCCAATCTCATTATTCGCATGCATCACCGAAACCAGAATCGTGTCCTCACGAAGAGCGGCAGAGACCAGGTCCGGCGTGGTGAGGCCTGCTTCATTAGGCGCAAGATACGTTACCTCATACCCTTCGCGTTCGAGCTGACGGCAGGTATCAAGCACCGCTTTATGCTCGATCTTTGAGGTGATGATGTGGCGGCCTTTCTTTTGATAAAAGTGCGCTACCCCTTTGATCGCCAAGTTGTCGGATTCGGTCGCACCGGAGGTCCAGACAATCTCCCGAGGATCGGCGTTGATTAACTCGGCGATTTGGTTGCGAGCATTTTCAACCGCTTCTTCCGCCTTCCAGCCATACTGATGGGATCGGGAAGCGGGATTCCCGAATGTGCCCTCCATCGACAGACACTCTGTCATGGCAGCCACCACTCGCGGATCAACCGGGGTCGTGGACAGATAGTCTAGGTAGATGGGCAATTGTGCCGGTGCATTCATCTCATTTTTCCCTATTGCAGCACGAGCTGCTGAATTACATCGCTTGAGCTAGCTGACGGACTGCCGCTATTGCGGCTGCGCTGATTAACTAAGTCCGCCAAGCTGATACCACTTAAAAATCC
>CAXPOA010000062.1:0-2923 GCA_964218505.1 Luminiphilus sp. | reverse complement strand
GGCGTCGGCTCACCGCTGGTGCCACTCGAGGAAACCGACGAGGCCGACTACGACCGGCTGATGGGCATCAATCTCAAGGGCGTGTGGCTCTGCATGCGCGAGAGTCTCAAGATCATGTCGCCCGCTGGCTCAGGACACATCATTAACATGGCCTCGGCGCTGAGCAAAACCACCTTTCCCGGTGCGGGGCTCTATGTCGCCTCAAAGTACGCCGTGGGCGGCCTGACCCGCAACACGGCCGTGGAATATGGCGATTCGGGCATTCGCATTAACGCGATTTGCCCGGGCTTTATTGAAACGCCGCTGCTGAGGGAATCCGTGCCAGAGGAGGATCGCGCGCACCTCGCTAGTCGTCATCCCATGAATCGCCTCGGCACTCCCGAAGACGTGGCCAAAGCCGCCATGTGGCTGGCGAGCGATGCCTCGAGCTTCGTGACCGGCATGCTGTTCTCGGTAGACGGTGGCTGGACGGCGATTTAACGAATAGATGGACCGCTCGTGCTTGAGGCTACTTATCGATCTCAAACGAGGAGCTGAATGAAGTCAATTCAAAATATCGAACTGACTCATCAGCAGCGGTTACCCTCATCTTGTAAGTCACTGCTGCTTCCGAGGGACCATAGAGCGCCGTTTCGAATCGCAAACGGCAGGCGTTATCCGGCATCGCAAAAATCAGCATTGCGGTAACTTGCGCGACCCAACCACTATCGTTTTGATAGTGAACCTCTGGTTGCATTCTCAGATCCAACAGTGCGAGCGGGCTGCCACCGCAGTCCAACCCAATTCCCGCCCGGACGAGTGACTGCACTTCGGAATGAAGTGAACCGTATGCCTCTTCACTGATTGCACCGTCAACGAGCCGATCTTCCTCAAACAGCGCAGAACTGGGAACACCCATGACCACATAGGCTTTGTCATCCACGAGCCGCAAGGTCCCAGTATCTGCTGGGATCAAATGCGCTAGGGCGGCTGATCCGCTAAGCAGCACAATCAGCGCAGTGAATCTCCTCACAGAACGCCCGATACACAGCGCTGCAAATAGGGGTACGTGTCGGTCGCGTAATAATGATAGATCCCCTCCGGGAAATCAGGTGTGACACCAAAGCGACCATTGCACTCATCAAGATCGCCCGACCCCTCCTGATACTCCCAATCCTCAGTAAAAGTGCCCAGCTCATAGAGATTTGTGGAGGGCCGATCCGCCGGCACGGAGCCGATCAACTGGTAACTTGATTGAATTACCCTAAGGGCCGAATCCACACTCATTGGATCGTCATACCCCCAGCGAGCGTATATGGGAAAACCATCTCTGGCCCAACCAACGAGCACCATGTCACCACCACTCGCACCGCGCTTTTCGAGAAAACCTTCGGGAATGCCGTGATAATGATAGGCACCATTGGGCTGCACATGCGCGTTATTGGCGTCGTCGCCAAAGTCAAAATGTGACTGCCCTAGTGCCTCGATGTGCCAATCGCCTCGTGGATTAGACAAACTGCAGTCATTCTGAGCGAAGCAGGAGCCAGCCGTAGCGGCATCGACTTTTACGCCATTGAGCACATAGCCAACCGGGCCAGCCGGACCACCGGTATAGCTGGGGCTGGAGGCCATAGTCGGGGTCAACGTGAAGGCCTCACGGACATCCTGCTCGGAGATAGTGTTGGGGTTATTAGGGTTGGGGAACTGCCCCACCGCGTGGTCGGGTATCCCGTTTGCTATCAAATCGCGCTGAGATTCGTCGCAGGTCCAGCTGGCAGAACTGGTAATCGAGAGTGACGGCTGATTATTCTCAGTGATGTCTGCGTAATCGCAGGCCACGGGGTCAGTCCTGCCAGAGGTCGGGGTTGTGGCGTCTTCGTCTAGGATCGACTGAATCTGAAAACTCTGCGAGGCAGTCAACCAGGCCACTACCACGGTACGTTTTTCGTCATCTGCCAACCGGAGATTTGCAATCGTTATCTGCTCTTGTGTCTCGTCCACAGTCATAGTGACCCCCTGCAAACTGGGTGAGTCAGCCTCTGGATAAAACGATTCTGGGAAACGCGCCACAGTAAATTGCGCAGAATCTTCAGCAATGACCCCAGCGCTTGATACGGCACGGGCGGTCATTATGTGAGTTCCGGCCCGTAACAACCCGTAATTAAAGGTCTGGCCGAAACCAGACGTAAGTGAGTTAGTGACCCCCGGGTAGACATTCTCCACATCTTTGCGCTCCCCACCGTAGGGCACCTCAAATTCAAACACGCCATCTATAAACACTTCGATGCGATCGACGCCCTCGGAGGCAATCGCCCATCCTCGAATATTGGAAACACCGGAGGCGGCCTGCCCGTCCACTGGTTCCTCCAGCATGACTTGTAGGTCGTCTGCTCTGGCAACCCAACTGACGCTCGCCAATATGACAGCAGCCAGACTTATTGATGCGCCCACAATGCGCCCTTTATGAGCGAATCCAGTCATACCCCTTCCCTATCAGCTTTATCGCAGTTCTGAGGTTATACGCTTAGGTTGGAAAAATCCGTCGTGAGTAGTCCCGGTTTTTGACACAATCAGGGCTGAATCAAGGAGCCCGCCATGCCTGTACTTACCCTCGATCAGATTGAATCTCTTTGCGCTGATGCGCTGAAGCGTGCCGGTGCGAGTGACAAACAAGCCGCCATCGTTGCCGAGGAGATCATGGACGCCGAGGCCGAGGGCATCCGCAATGTAGGGCTCGGCTACCTGCACCTGTACCTGAAGCATCTTCGCTGCGGCAAAGTAAACCCAGCCGCGGTGCCGAAGATCGTCAAAACCTCGGAATCGACCACCGTGGTCGATGCGGATTTTGGCTTTTGCCACCACGCCTATGTGATCGCCGAGGAGCGGCTTATCGAAACAACCCGTGCCCAGGGCGTGGGGCTTATGTCGATTCATCAGTCTTCAT
>CAXPOA010000061.1:0-3554 GCA_964218505.1 Luminiphilus sp. | reverse complement strand
GTGGGCCGCGAGGCCGGCAGCCCAGGTCACAGTCTCTAAAACATTTCCGTGAAAGTCGGTTTCACCGCCGTAACCGATCCATCGAGCGATCGGCAGCATGAACTCGATTCCGGCTTCATCGCATTGTTGTACGAGATCGATGTTGTTCGCCCAGTTGTTATCCCACCGTTCAGCCACTTTGGTGACGGCCATACCACTGGAGCAATTTGCGGAGAATGTGCCGAGCTTGAGTTTGTTGTCGTTGAACATGGGCGCTGGAGTTTGGTGCATGAGCCTTCCTCTCGTGCGAGTCGTTGCAAGCCTGTGTCACGTTAACATTTCAAGCTTAAAACGTTAAGCTCAAATTGATGGCTAGGCTGGGCGTGCACAGGGGGGAGGCCGGGTTGTGTCGTGGCATTCCCCCAATCGGACGATAGTCTCAGTAGCCTGTCTTCGCGGCGTTGAGTCCGACGCGGCTCGGTCTAAGATCTGCGGATTTACAGGGGAATACAGTGGATTACTTCGAAGACTTTGACATTGATCAGCGAATTAGTTTTGGCCGTTATACCGTTACTCAGGACGAGATTTTCCAATTCGCCAAGCGATACGACCCACAAGCTTTTCATGTCGATGAGCGTGATTCACTGACAGTCGAGCTCGGGGGAGTCATGGCTAGCGGGTGGCACACCACAGCGATCTTTATGCGTCTTGCTGTTGATGCCTACCTTGCGGGTGCTGCAGTGCTGACGTCCCCGGGGGTCGACGAACTTCGTTGGCTGGCCCCCGTGCGAGCAGGCGACATTATTAGCGGCGAAGCTATTGTTGAGGGCGCGCGGCGATCAGCCTCCAAGCCTGATCGCGGGATATTGACCACTGGAGTGGTGCTGTGGAACCAGCGGGAAGAGGAGGTGTTGAGAATGACGACGCACGTTTTTATGAAGGTACGTCCAAGCTAATCGGGCAGGGCCACTGCTCAAGATTGGGCGACTCGTTCAATTGCGTATTACTTGACCGCGGTGGCTTCGATTTCTACCAGCGCTTCGTCCTCGATAAGCGCTGAGACCTCGACGACTGACATTGCGGGGAAGTTCTTGCCCATTATTTCCCTATAAGTGCGCCCCACTGCGCCAAGGTCAGCGAGGTACTGCTGTCGATCTGTGACATACCAGGTCATCCTCGTCACGTGCTCGGGACCGGCTCCTGCACTGCTTAAGACAGCAACGACATTTTCAAGTGCCTGTCGGAACTGCCCAATGAAGTCGTGGTGTTCAAAACGCTCATCTTTATTCCAACCAATCTGCCCTCCACAAAAGATCATAGAATCGCCCTGAGCGATGACACCATTGGCGTAACCCTTTGGGCGTGTCCAGCCTTCAGGCAGCAAGGTCTTGTGCATTCCGAATTCCCGGTTTGTAATGACGTTCAGCGCATTATATTTTATACTTAAAATATTCACCAGATGGCGAAAACATGGCGTAACAGCGGCCCAACCGTTACAAAGGGGTTTGCGGCTAGCCAACAATCAGGAGAAGACAGATGACAAATGCGGTGTTGATGGATTTGGCGGTGGGGCTGGCCAGCGGTGCGGTCAAAGTGGTGGACCTGAGTGTGACTCTCTCACCCGACACGCCTATTCTGGAGTTGCCTGAAGAATTCGGTTGGGGCAAGTCCTGGCCGTTTTCGAAAGAGGAAATCTCTCGTTACGACGATCGAGGACCCGCGTGGTATTGGAACAATATCAAGTGTGGTGAGCACACCGGCACCCATTTCGACGCGCCGGTGCATTGGGTGACGGGCCAGGATCTGCCGGATAACGCAACCGACACGCTGCCTCCGGAACGGTTTGTCGGCCCCGCCGTGGTCATCGATGCTGTTGCCGAAGCAGAGAATGACCCCGATTTTTTAATGTCGCTCGATTTTTTAAAATCTTGGGAGTCGGACAACGGCACCATTCCTGACGGCGCCTGGGTGCTGTACCGCACCGATTGGTCAAAAAAAGGATCTAAAGAGGCTTACCTCAATAAAGACGAGACCGGCGGCCATACCCCGGGCTGGGATCCCGAAACGGTCGCTTTCTTGGCCCAAGAGCGGAACATCATAGGGGTGGGGGTGGAGACTGTGGGTACCGATTCCGGGCAGGCGGCAGGCCAGGACCCCATGTTTCCCTGCCATAACCTGATGCACGGCGCCAATAAATGCGGTTTGGCGAGCCTCAGCAATCTCGATCAGCTCCCTACAACGGGCGCTATTCTCATCGCGGCGCCACTGAAAATTGAACAGGGATCAGGCAGTCCCTGTCGCGTAATCGCGCTGGTGCCTCAGGGCTAATGCAGGACTCATCCGTTGGCTGAACGATCCTTCACTGAGGAAGTCAAAAAGCTCCGCGCCGGGGACGGTGAGGTGTTCAAGGGTGAGGGTATTCTTGCGATCACCAAGGCGCTGCTTCAGTCTGGCGTGTCTTATGTAGGCGGCTATCAAGGTTCTCCTATCTCGCACTTGATGGATGTGCTCAACGATGCACAGGATATCCTCGGTGATTTAGGCGTTCACTTCGAAGCCAATGGCTCCGAAGCCACTGCGGCGGCCATGCTGTCGGCATCTATTAATTATCCGCTGCGCGGCGCTGTGACCTGGAAGTCGACGGTGGGTACCAACGTCGCGTCTGATGCACTGTCAAACCTAGCCTCTTCCGGGGTGACCGGTGGAGCCATGGTGATCGTGGGTGAGGATTACGGTGAGGGCTCAAGCATCATGCAAGAGCGCAGCTATGCGTTCGCCATGAAGGCGCAAATGTGGCTCCTGGACCCGCGACCCAACCTGCCTAGTATCGTCGACATGGTGGAAAAGGGCTTCGAGCTATCTGAGGCCTCGAACACACCGATCTTCTACATGATGCGCATCCGAGGCTGTCATGTGACGGGTGAATTTGTGGCGCGGGATAATGTGGCTCCGGCCTACCACAGTCAGGCTCCCGTAACCCCAAATCGCGAGCCAGAGAAAATTATCTTGCCGCCGTTTGTATACGCGCAGGAGCGCGAAAAAATTGCTCAGCGCCTGCCGGCGGCCATTCGCTTTGTCGAGGAGCATGCGCTCAATGAGGTTTTTCCTGGGCGATATGATTCGGTCGGGATTATCACCTGCGGAGGCTCATACAACACGGTGATTCGCGCCTTGCAGCGCCAGGGACTGGCCGACATATACGGCGAGACCGATATCCCCATTTATTGCCTGAATGTTGCTTACCCGCTGATTCCTGATGAGCTCGTCCAATTTTGTGCCGGTAAAGAGCAGGTGCTGGTGCTGGAGGAAGGGCAGCCTGAATACATTGAGCAAGGCATCCAGACGGTGCTTCGCCGTCAGGACGTGCAAACCCGCGTTTACGGCAAGGACATCATGCCGATGGCCGGTGAGTACACGGGGCAGGTGATGTTGGAGGGTATTACCCGATTTATTAGGGAGGCATCGCGAGAAGACATCCCTCTGAAGCTGTCGCTTGAGGCGGTGCTGGGTACTGAGACGCCTGTGTCACATGAAGATATCAGCCGATTGATGGCTGAGTTGCCGCCTCGACCCGC
>CAXPOA010000060.1:0-13928 GCA_964218505.1 Luminiphilus sp. | reverse complement strand
CCCTCTCAGAGTGCCGATGAAGTCATCGCTGCGCTGAAACAGCATGTCCTTGAAAATCCGGATCAGAATCCAGTGCTGGGGGCCGGCTTTCTCGCGCGGGCTTTTGGCATAGACGGCCCCACTGCCGTGCAGCTTGATGAGGTTGTGAAAGACAAGCCTGCACTGATCATCGATGAAGGCGGCCATACGGCATGGGCTAATTCCGCAGCGTTGGCAATGGCAGGCATCACCAAATCAACACCAGATCCCGTCCCGGGTGCCCATTTCTTTCAGCGGGATGAGGATGGTATGCCAACGGGGTGGCTGGTTGAAGGCGCGGCAATCGATCCTGTTGCGACAGCCTTGAACCTCGTTTCGAAGAAAGCGCTGGAGGCCAAAGCGCCGATATTTTTTGAGAAGATGTCTGCGGTGGGACTCACGGCGGCTTTTGATGCGGGCATGATCGATACCGAAGAAATTGGTCGAGAGGTCGCTTTCGCACTCGCTAAAGAGCAGCGATTGCCGGTGCGAGTCGTGGCGTCACTCTACGTTAACCGGCCCTCGGACTTAATCGATGCCATCGATAGATTACGTGAACTCAATGAGCGCTATGACCACCCTTTCTTTGATGTGAATACGCTCAAACTCTCTCTCGATGGCACCGTGGAAGCCAAGACCGCCGTTACTCTGGACCCGTATTCAATCCCCGAGGGCCACCGTGCGACCCCCCTTTTACCTCAGGATCTAATGGAAGAAACAGTGGTTATGGCGGCACGTGAGAATATCGATCTGCATTTACACGCTATTGGTGATGGCGCCGTGAGGACGGCGCTGGATGCCGTGGAAGCGGCGCGTGCTGCTCATCAGGACACAAATAGTCGTTTCACAATCTGTCATATTGAGGTTGTGGATGCAGTGGATATACCTCGTTTTGCTGCCTTGAATGTGGTCGGGCAGACCACCCCAACCTGGTTTGAATACGATTATCTGGCGCTCGAGTACCTGGGTCATGATCGATTCCAGCAGCTCTATCCTATTGCCTCAATCAGACGCCACGGTGCAAAAATTACGCTGGGGAGTGATTACCCTGTTACGTGGATAGGAGAGGACGCTCTGAATCCGCTATTCAACATTGAGATGGCGGTCACGAGGCAGCAGGCGGGAAATCCGGACTATCCGATTCAGGCAAAAATCAGCGAGAGACTCAGCGTGGATCAGGCTATAAGAGCCCATACCATTGATGCCGCCTGGCAGCTTGGACTGGAGGATGAAATTGGAAGTCTCGAGCCTAATAAGCTGGCTGATTTTGTCATCCTGGATAATGATCCATACTCTGTTCCCGTCCATGAGTTGCATCGTATCGAGGTCAATCGGACTTACTCTGATGGGCGGCTCGTTTACGAGAGACAACCATGATTACCGGTGTGCATCACATAACGCTGCTTGTTCGTGACCTCGAGAAAGCTGTATCACAATGGCGGCAACAACTCGCTGTCGAGGAGGTGTTGTTCGATGAGCTGCCCGGGCGGGGTGTTAAGACAGCGCGGTTCAAGGCGGGCGATGTTTGGCTTGTGTTGGTTCAGCCCGTCGCTGAGGGGGAGCCAATGCGCGTGCTAGAGGAGCGCGGTGAAGGCTTGTTTTTGCTTTCTCTCGGTGTTGAAAGTTTGCAGGCAGCGACCAACCAGGTTGTCAAAGGTGGTGGTGCGATGACAGCAAGCGAGCCCCGCGCTGGATTGGAGAATTGGCTGGTAAACGATGTCAGTGCTGACACGCTTTCTGGGGCACTGGTGCAGCTTTGCGAAGAACAGTGACCGTGACAGCAACCATGAAGAGTTGTGAACATAAAGATTAACCAGACGTAACTCCGTCACCGGCGGAGTCGGTATTGTTTGACGCTTGCCTAACGTGATGTGATCACAGGTGTGTTTGTGGCAGTGCCATCGATCGAGGAGGACAACATGACTGATGCAGTAGTGATTAAAGAGGTAGCCGCTCGAGATGGCTTGCAGGCACAGCCCAAACATCTGACGTTGGAGCAGCGGCAACAGCTGATTGAGGCGCTTGCCGATACAGGCGTGCCCGAACTGGAAATTGGAAGTTTCGTTTCCCCTAAAGCGGTTCCTCAAATGGCGGGCACCGATGTTCTTGCAGCTAATTTACCTGCCCCGGCAATTTCATACTCGGCGCTTGTACCCAATATGAAAGGTTATGAAGCTGCTGTCGGTTGTGGGATCAAGACCCTGGCAATCGCCTTGGCCGCCACTGAGGAGATGAATCAGAACAATATTCGAATGAGCCTTGAGCAAACCTTTGCCATGGGTGAAGACTTAATGTCTCGTGCAGTGACTGATGGCGTGGCTGTTCATGCCTATCTGGCAGTGGCCTTTGAATGTCCGTACGAGGGGCCGGTGTCTCCTGATGTTGTGCTGGCTCAGGCACGTCAGTTGATGGCGTATAAACCCGCGCGACTGGTCATTGCCGACACCATAGGTGCCGCGAATCCGGGCGCTGTCAGAGATTTGATGAGGCCGTTGGTAGAGGAGTTTGGTGCCGGTGCCCTCGGCTGTCACTTTCATGATACCCGGGCGATGGCAATGGCGAACGTGTATGCAGCTCTTGAAGTGGGTGTGCGGCAATTTGACTCGTCCGCAGGCGGTTTGGGGGGCTGTCCTTTCGCGCCCGGGGCGAAGGGCAATGTAGCTACGGAAGATGTGGTGATGCTGTGTGAAGCCATGGGGTATTCAACGGGTATTGCCATGCCTCAATTGTTAAAAGCAGTCCAACTGCTGAGCGACTTCATTGGTATACCACAAGGGGGGCGAGCTCACTATTGGCTGTCCAAGAACGCCGCCTGATATGGACGTCAGTGAGGCAATTGTCGGCAGGCAGAGTATCCGGGCTTTCGACTCTGCTCGAGGGGTTAGCGATGACCTTATTTTGCATCTAATCAATGTCGCCGCCCGCGCGCCCTCTGGCTCCAATATCCAGCCCTGGCAGGTGTATGTTGTACGGGGGGATCGAAAGGAAAAGATCACAGCGGCTTGTTCAGAGCGGTTCCTAGGTGGTGATGAGGGTGATGCGGAGTATCACTATTACCCGAAAAACTGGCGCCAACCTTACATTGGGAGACGGCGGGAAACAGGATTTGGTCTCTATGGTTTACTGGGCATCGACAAAGCCGATACGGAAGCGGTACAGCGCTATCGGGTAACCAATTATCAGTTTTTTGGTGCGCCGGTCGCGTTGTTTTTCACGATTGATCGGGATATGGAACTGGGTAGCTGGCTAGACTATGGCATGTTTCTGCAGTCGCTCATGTTGGCGGCCAGAGGGGAGGGGCTCGAAACCTGCCCTCAGGCGGCTTTCTGCCCCTACTATGATAGCGTCATGCCGCTTCTGGAGGCACCTGATGAGCAGATGTTGGTCTGCGCCATGTCTTTGGGTTACCCGGCCACCGATGCGTTGGTGAATACTTTCCGAACGAGCCGTCTTGCTGCCGGCACCTTTACCCGCTTCGTCGACTAACTGACCTCAACCAGCCCTCGCCACCATTTGTTTGGCAATGATCATGCGCTGTATTTCATTGGTGCCCTCGCCGATGCACAACAAGGGCGCGTCTCGGTAGAAGCGCTCGATTTCATATTCTGGTGAGTAACTGTAACCACCGAAAATGCGCATTGCATCGAGACTGTTTTGAACCGCGGTTTCTGATGCGAAGAATTTGGCCTGTCCTGCTTCAAGATCACAGCGTTCTGCTCGGTCGTATTTTACGGCCGCTTCCTGAACTAAAAGTGCAGCGGCTGCCGCTCTGGTCGACATCTCGGCGAGTTTTAGCTGAATCGCTTGATGTTCCGAAATCGCCTTACCGAAAGTTTTTCGCTCCATGGCGTAGGCGAGCGCCATGTCAGTAGCGCCCTTTGCCATGCCTGCGCCACGTGCCGCGATATTGATGCGTCCAAGCTCCAGTCCACCCGCGACCTGCTGAAATCCTCGGCCCTCCTCACCACCAATAAGATTTTCAGCAGACACCACAAAATCTTCAAAAATCAGTTCAGCGCTATCGATAGCCCGGTACCCGAGTTTTTTTAATTTTTTGCCAACACTGAAACCCTCGCCTTTCTCGCACAAGAACAAACTCATCCCCTTGTGTCTTGGCTCCGCGAGCGGATCGGTCTTGGTTAGCACCGCTAAGCAATTCCCTTTAATGCCGTTTGAAATCCAGGTCTTTGTTCCATTAATCACGTAGCTGTCGCCATCACGCCGAGCCACCGTGCGAATCGATTGAAGGTCTGACCCCGCATCAGGTTCGGTAAGTCCGATTCCTCCACGCAGCTCCCCCGATGCAAATTTAGGTAGGAAGTGGGCTTTTTGCGCTTCGGTACCCGCGCGTTGGACACAGCTGGCCATGATGAGGTGAGAATTAAAGATCCCTGAAGGTGCCATCCAGACCTCGCAAATTCGAGACACGATTTTGGCGTAGGTACTCGCGCTGAGACCCAGCCCTCCGTATTCTTCGTCGATCGTGGCGCCGAAGAGACCCAGTTCTTTCATCTGCTCCACAAGCTCGTCAGGATACTGATCGGCCTGATCAAATTCTCGAGCTATCGGTTTGAGTTCCTGATCAACCCACTTGTCGATGGTGGCCAAGATTTGTTGTTCCAGATCGGTATCGATTGCCATGGATGATTCCTCGAGCAGGGCGGCAGTGTAGAGTTGGGTTGGGATTCAGTTATCTGAGGACGGTTTCTTGGGGATAAGCATCTGCCTTTCGAAGACGCATACCTCGATGTTGTCCTGATTTATACCTTTGGTCAGCACGCTGACGATGCCTGCATTCGGCCGAGATTTGGACTCCCTTTTGTCTAGCACTTCGCTAGTGGCATACAAGGTGTCTCCCGGGAACACGGGGTTGGGAAGCTTTATTTCCTTCCAGCCTAGGTTTGCGATTGCTTTGGCACTGACATCGGACACGCTCATACCCACTACCACAGCCACGGTCAGCGGGCTGGCGATCAAGGGTCGGCCGAATTCGGTTGTCGCCGCATACTCCTCGTCAAAGTGCAGTGGATGAGTGTTCATGGTCAGCAGGGTGAACCAGCTGTTGTCCTGCTGTGAGATCGTTCGACCAGGAAGATGCTGGTATACGTCGCCCACCTCAAAATCTTCAAAATAGCGGCCGCCCATGTGGGCATACCGCTGGGCAATGTCGATCTCGGTCATTCTTTGCTCCGGCATAGGGGGGGTGCCTCTCACTTATTTGTCCGAAATTCTTTGGGGGAAAGGGGCACTGCGCTAATATGTACGGACAAGTCGGAGTGTGTTTTAACGGAGAGGAATATGCAACAAGCTCAACAGGTCAGTGACCGGCGATCCGGGCGACCTTTGTATAGGGAAATTGCAGATGATCTTCTGGCAGGTATTGGCCAAGGCCTATTCCCGGTCGGTACCTTGCTGCCCGGTGAAATGGAGCTTATCCAGCGATACCAGAGCAGCCGGCACACTGTGCGTGAGGCCCTTAGGGTGCTTGAGGATATGGGTATCGTGCAACGTCAACGGGGTCGGGGTACGCTGGTGCTCTCTCCCGAAGCGCAACCAGCTTTTGTCCAGATGGTGAAATCTCCCGAGCAGCTCTTTAGCTACCCGGCCGACAGCGCCTTCCGCGTTGTCTCGGAAGACAGTGTGACGCTGAGCGGTGCTGTGGCCCAAAAATTGAAAGCAAGCAAAGGCAGTCGGTGGACCAGGATCTCGGGTCCTCGAATGTTTGATTCAGGCATGCCGGTTTGCTGGACAGATGTGTATGTGCTGCCTGAGTATGCCGCCATCGCCCGGCAGCTCGGCGGCGCGAATTCGCGCCCTGTTTACGAGACCATCAGCAAAGCCTTCGGTGAGGAGGTTCAAAAAATCGGCATCGAAATCTACGCAAGTAGTTTTGAGGAAGAACGGGCGAAGGCTCTCGGTGTTGAGGTAGGAAGCCCGTCTCTGTCTTTATGTCGGCGCTACCATGGCAACAAGGGCCGCGTTTTTGAAATATCCGTATCTGAGCATCCTGCCCAGAACTATAGCTATTCTTTGGAGTTTACCAGCGGCTGGCAGAATGCCGGGCACTGGTCCTGGAACAAGTAAAAGGATTGGAGTACCCCGATGAGTGAGCGAGTTCTGGCTGCCACGCGGAGTTTTATGTTTGCGCCGGCGAATCACCCAAGACGGGTGGAAAAGGTATTCGAGCTTGGTGCAGATGCCGTCATTCTTGATTTGGAAGATGCCGTCGCTATCGCTGAGAAGGAGATGACCCGAGGCAAGGTTATTGAGGCCTTTAAGTCGGCAGACAGGCGCGCTCTACACTACGTCAGGGTGAACGGTGCGGATACGCAATACTGCGAGGATGATATTCAACAGACAGTAGGCCCCTGGTTAGATGGCGTTGTCCTGCCAAAAGTTGAATCACCCGACGTGCTCAGACAGGTAGAGCAGTGGCTGGCTGAGGCTGAGGCCGCCGCCGGGATGACAGTCGGCAGTCTCGATCTTCTTCCGATCATCGAGACGGCGGCGGGAGTGGAGAATGCCGCGGCTATTGCGACAGCTGGTAGCCGGGTGAAGCGTCTTGCTTTTGGCGGTGGCGATTATACCTTGGATCTTGATTACCTCTGGTCCGCTGACGAGGAAGTGCTCCAGTATGCCCGGGCCCGTTTGTCTCATGCATCCCGCCTTGGTGATCTATTACCCCCGGTGGATACGGTGGTCCTGCAGATTAAAGATAACGAGCGCTTTACGGCTTCGGCCGAGCGGGGCCGAAAGTATGGTTTTGGTGGCAAGCTCTGCATCCATCCGAGTCAGGTGCCACTGACCAATGAGATTTTCACTCCGTCGGAAGAAGAGATAGCTCATGCACGGGCCGTTGTGGCGGCCTTTGAGGAGGCAGAGAGTCAGGGCTCAGCCTCGATCCAGCTCGACGGCTATTTCATTGATTATCCGATTGTTTACAAGAGCCAGCGCATTCTTGCCTTGGCCGCTTTGCTCGAGACTAAGCAATAGGTTAGCTATCCGGGTCTCGCTCCGCTAAAATGTCCGGACATTTTGCGAGAGAGCGTTAAGTTGTGGCGGCAATAGAGAGTAGGGCAGAGTCAGAACAGCTTACGGAATACCGAGCCGACAGTGCCGCTGCCTGCTTTGCGCGCGTGGGATTAGGGTTATCCGAAGCACAGGTGCCCGATCGGGTGTGGCAGTACCTTAAGTGCTGCGTGGCAGACGCCATTGGTATTGCTTACGCTTCGCACCACTATGATTTTGCGGAGCGAACCCGCGAAGCGATTGACGCATTTGAAGAGAGCGGGCCTGCGGTTGCGATTGGTTGTGACCGACTATATCCGGCGCGCGATGCGGCATTACTTAACGGCGTCTTGGTTCACGGGCTTGATTACGACGATACCCATCTGCCCTCCGTTGTCCATTGCTCGGCAAGCGCTTTGCCAACAGCGCTGGCGTTGGCGCATCGTAAAGAAATCAGTGGCGCTGACCTGCTTATGGCCGTGCTGGTGGCTTTGGAGATCGACGGCAGACTGGGTGCTGCTGCAGGGGGCATTTTTCAGGAGTTGGGCTTTCATCCGACGGGTGTCGTCGGAATCTTTGGCGCGACAGTGGCCGCCGTGCGCCTACTGGGCGGTTCCGAGCTTGACGCGATTAATGCCCAAGGCGTCGCCCTCAGCATGGCTGGGGGTAGTATGGCGTTTCTGGATGAGGGTGCCTGGACCAAGCGACTGCACCCGGGTTGGGCGTCATCGTCGGCACTAACGGCCGCCCGCCTGGCAATGTCTGGATTTCAGGCACCCCATGACGCCTATGGTGGTCGATTCGGTTTCTACTCCCTGTTTACCCGTAACGCCGCTCCTGCGGCAACTCTAGACTGGCAGCCTGACATCCAGCCTTGGGCGCTTGATGAGGTAGCGATCAAGCCGTACCCAGTCTGCCACTTTAACCATGCACCTATCGATGCGGCGCTAGCGCTCCGCGAGCGGCATGGATTCGATGTCGCCGATATCGATCATTTGGTTATCAAGCTGGATAAGCGTCAGTTTGGCGTTGTTGTTGACCCGATCGAGCGTAAGCGACAGCCGGAGAGCGAGTATGACGCGAAATTCAGCGCGCCCTATGCCGTGGCAACAGCCCTAACGAAAGGTCGATTTGGCCTTCAAGAACTCGATGAAGATCACCGAGGTGACCCGGCAACGCTTGCGCTGGCCAAGAAAATTACCTGCGAGCACGATGGGAGATCCCGCTATCCCCAGGCGTTTTCCGGTGGTGTTGAAATTACGCTGAAGACAGGGGAAACCCTCCGCCACTTTGAAGCGGTGAATCGCGGGGCGGCGGGTCGATTACTTGAGGAAACACAGGTCAGGCAGAAGTTCATTCAAAACTGCAGCCTTGTTTTATCCAATGAGCGTTCTGAGGCACTCTGGAATACCATCTGGAATCTGGATGCCCAACCCGGTTGTGGTGAATTTTTGAACGCGCTGAGGGGATTGTCGTGACAAATCCTATGTCCCTACAATCGAAGCCTACTGGTGGAGAGTGAGTCATGTTGATGAAGGCCGGCGGCAAAATCATGAATGCCGAGGAGTACAGAGAGAGTCTCAGACAGTACCAGCCAACGGTATTTATAGATGGAGAACGTGTTGAATCTGTAGCGGATGATCCTCGGCTCGCGCCGGGTATCCGGGCGGTGGGTGTTACCTATGATTTTGCCCAACGACCCGAGTACGGAGGCTTGATGCTTGCCGAGCAGTCTACCTCGGGGCATACGGTCAATCGCATGCTGCATATCAATCGCCACACTGAGGATCTACTCAGTAAACTTGAGGCGGTGCGTTTGCTATGTCGCGAGAGCGGCTGTGCCCAGCGTTATTTGACCCACGATGCCTTGAACGCGATTTATCAGTCCACGTGGCGGATGACCGACGTGAATGGGGCGCTGGAGTACCACGACCGCTTTCTCACGTATCTTCACGCAATACAAAAGGCGGATTTAACCTTGGGTGTTGCCATGACAGACGCCAAGGGAGATCGCAGTCTTCGTCCCCATCAACAGACCAACGCTGATGCCTACGTACATATAAAAGAGCGCCGAAGCGACGGTATCGTCATCCGTGGAACGAAGGCCATCGTGACGGGTGGTCCTTACATGCATGAGCTGCTGGTGATGCCTTGTCGGACGATGACGTCCTCCGACGCTGATTTTGCCCTTTGTTGTGCAGTTCCACTGGATGCGACGGGGTTGACCGTCATTTCCAAGGTGGCGGGTCGGCCGGGGGAGGAGGAGGCAAAATTCAGCGCAAAGTACGGCCAGAGCACAGCGGTATGCCAATTCCACGATGTGTTTGTCCCCTGGGATCGAGTATTTATGGCGGGTGAGTGGGAGCACACCGAGCATCTGGTAACTTCCTATGCCAACCACCATCGACAAAGCTGTATCGGCGCAAGAGCAGGGTTCGGTGACCTATTGATCGGCGCGGGAGCGCTGATGACTGAGGCGAATGGGCTGGACACGGAGAACGTGCCCCATTTGCGTGAGAGCATGGTGGACCTGATCAAGATCGTCGAGGGTTTTTATGCCTGTGGTGTCGCCTCGTCGGTGTACGGCGTTCAGGATCCAGCGGGCTCTTATATGCCGGAGCCAGTTTTCTCCAATGTCGGAAAGCTGCTCCTGGCGACCCAAATCTACGACATGCATCGAGCGGCCCACGAGGTGTCGGGAGGCCTGGTGGTGGCGCTACCGGGTCCGGATGAGGACCACAACCCTGAGACGGCGGGGGATCTTGCCTCTGTACTGGGCGGCAGAGCCGATATCCCCTACGAGCAACGTATGGAGGTTTCGAGATTTATCGGCGATCTAACAGCATCGTCCACAGGAGGCTGGTATTCGATTATCAGTCTTCACGGCGGTGGCTCGCCTCAGGCGATGAAGCGGGAGATCTACCGACGTTATCCCATCGAGGAGCGACGTGCTTTAGTCGAGAGACTGCTTGATCGAGGCGTCGCCGACCTCGGGGAAAGTGGATCTCCAGCGCGCCAGAAGCAACCGGGGCAATGCTGTGTTACCGGCTGCACGCCCCCTGAGAATAAGGCTTGAATGCAAGACCCAGTGGTCGCGCTCAGCGACCCCTCTGAGCCTAGCCCCGTAGATCGCGGGTTATACAGGTACCGCGAGGTGCTCCGCGGGTAGGATCGTCGTCCGCTTCATCAGGCGTTGATGGTCTTGATCGAAGGGGTCACGCCGATGCATGGTGCAAGCGTTATCCCATAAAATAGCATCCCCGGCCTGCCACTGGTGTGAATAAACAAACTCGGGTTTGACACACCACTCAAACAACTCCTCGAGCATTTCGCTACTGTCTGCGGCATTCCAGCCTACGATTTCCGTGGTCATCCCGGGGCAGAGATAAAGAGCATCCTTCCCGGTGATCGGGTGGCGTCGCACGATGGGGTGCTCGATGTCGGGTGACCGCTTCTTCTGTGCGTCATTGGTGGGCACGCTGTAAGCTCGATTGAATGCCTCGTAGGACTGAACCGCCTTGCATCCCTTGAGCCGCGCTCGGGTCGCCTCCGGAAGAGCCTCGTATGCTGCAGTCATATCGGCAAATTCAGTGTTGCCCCCCGTGGGCGGGAGAATATCAGCACAAAGGAGCGAGCCCACGGCGGGGCGCGGTAGATATATCTGGTCGTAGTGCCAGCCCACCTCGGTATCCGAGAGGATGCCAATCTTTCGATCGCCATCCTTCATGTTCGATATATAGAGCACTTCTGGAAAGTGTGGCGATAAATACTCAGTTCGCACGTGTATTTCGAGCTCGCCAAACTGACGACTGAAGTCGACGAGCATTTTCTCGTCAACGCTCTGCTCACGAAACAGCAGTATTTTGTGCTTTGCCCACAAGGCTTTTATGGCGTCTAACTGTTCAGCTGTATTGTTCTCGCCAATAGAAAAGCCGCACACCTCGGCACCGAAAGTCCTGCTCAAGGGCCTAGTTTTGAACATCGCTGCGACCTCTAATCCGTCAAAAAAACAATTGTACGGACATTTAAGGAAATCGCCAACTCAGAGCTGAGGTTTCTCTTTAACGTCGCTGGCGAAGCTCCAGGAAGGTGATGCTGGCGACTATGATCAACATGCCCGAGAGTTGGGCATAGGACAGCCTCTCACCAAGCAAATAGAAGGCCATGCCCGCAGTGGCTGGAGGCCCCAGCGTGCTGATAATAGCGCCTCGAGCAGCCCCAATGCGCCTGACCCCTTCAGCTACGCAGACCAGTGGCAGGATGGTGGCGAACAGCACCAATCCCAGCATTTGAGCGAGTGCATCGGGGGGCATCGAGAGCCAGCGGGTGGGGCCCTGCAGTTGGTAGTGGAGAAAAAAAGCGATGCCGGCGGTGGTCATGGCAATGGCAGTGAAATTTCCAGAGCCCAGTCGCTGGGTCAGGGATGCGCTCATCATGAAATAGAGTGCGATAGTGACAGAGCAGAACAGTACCCATCCCACACCAATGAGCTGTTGCTGGGTGAGGGACTGATCTGTTGCACCTGTCACCAGCAGGACGCCGAAGCTCGTCAGCGCAACGCTCATCAGCGTAGAGGTGGCGGGTCGCTCCCGCGTCCAGAGTGCGTGGAAGACGATTACCATCGCTGGGTAGGAAAATAGCAGCGCTCTCTCTACGTTCGCCTGAATCAGCGATAAAGCGTAAAAGTTCGCCAACGCCCCAAAGTAGTAGCAGAGCACTCCGGCAAACATGGCGCCAAGTACATCAGCAAGTTGTAAAGAGTACCTTTGGTCCTGAGAGTGACCGTAGGTTTGGACTCGAGCCAGGGATTTGGACCTACCATGAAGAGCTAGCGCCACAATCCAAAAGCCAGGCACGGCCAGAACTGAACGGATGGCAGCGACGTCGTTGTGATTCAGTCCCTGAGCATAAAGGCTTTTCGCAAACAGACCTTTCGAGGCGAGCAACACAGCACCGGAAGCCACGAGCAACGTGCCGAGGAGACCCCCGGCGGGCAGTTGTTTCATCCTCAGGATGCCGTGTTAGCGCGGGTCAGCTCGTCGAGCACTTCATCGGTTGTGAGCACCCGTGCCCAAAGCCGCTTTAGCATTGTGAGCGTCGCCTCCTGCATTTGATCACTGTCGGTGCCGGTACCATCAGCGACGACAACTACCCGGTATTGCAAATCGCAGGCTTCCATAGAGGTCATCGCTACGCAGTTGTTTGTGGACACGCCAACGGAGACGACGGTGTCGACATCGAGTGCGCGCAACGTGCTATCAAGTGCAGTACTGCGGAAAGCGCCCTGAGTTGTTTTATTGAGTACGATTTCCCCGGGATTTGGCTGCAGGCCCGCAACGATCTCGTGCTCTGGCTGCCCCGCAATGTTATTGGTGGCTTTGATAATGGGTGCCATGTGTGGCGGTGCATCACTCGCATCAGGCGCGTTCGCGCCATAGGTAATAAAAATAACCTTGCCCTCGGTAGACCTGAAGTGGCTGAGGAGTCGCTGAATATTAGGCACCAGAACCTGTTCGATACGATCAAACCGGTAGCGCCCGCTGTCCGCTTCCCCGCGCTCGGCGAGAAGTTTGCCAAGGCCCATTTCCCGGTTACCCGTGGCGTTTTGCATATCGATAACCAGGAGCGCTGTATGAGCTGGATCGAGAGCAAAGGTTTGACTGAAACTGTCCACAAAACCGGGCTGTGTCATGGGACAAGACTCCTTGTAATGGATCGCCATCTTACGTCATATTGCAGGGACACCCAACGCTAGAGATCAGGTCATGGATAATTTCGAGAAAGCAGGTTATGGCCAGCGAGAAATAGGTTTCGGTGAACGACCCGCGCTGATTATGGTGGACTTTCAGTTGGGCTTCACCGATGGCGTGAGTCCAATAGGCAAAAGTCCATTTATTCAGCGTGCAGTTGATAACACGGCACACTTATTAGGGGTCTGCAAGGAAAAGGGAATACCCGCCGCGGCGTGCCGGGTGTCCTGGGGCGGGCCCGACGAAATGACCTACTGGAAAATCGACACCCTCTACGATGGCAGCTTCTATCATGGCCACCGCTGCACGGAACTGGACCCGCGTATTAGCGATGATTACGTCTTTGAGTTCATCAAAACCGCGCCATCCGTTTTTTATGAAACCCCACTAAAGCCCTGGTTGGTCACCCATTGTATAGACACCACCATCATCACAGGGTGCACTACGTCCGGTTGTGTTCGTGCTTCCATCGTGGACAGTTTCTCGGCGGGGTATCGCACTATCGTTCCTGAAGACTGCTGCGGCGATCAGGACATGGAGGCTCACGACAGTAACCTACGGGATGTCGGACGACGTTACGCCGATGTCACGACGCTTGAGCAGGTGTTGGCGTATCTGGACAAACGCTAGGCGTAATTCGGCTTTTTTGAGACGCCAGACCTTACTTCCCGTTACTATCCAGCGTCGCGCGGCGCTGCATCACATCACGCCATAACACGCCTAGCCAGCGTGGATAATTGAAGGGAGAACTCTATGCCAACTGCATCCATTAATGGTCACGAGATGTATTACGAAGTGCACGGAGAGGGCCCACCTGCCGTTTACATTGGCGGATGGGATACCTTCTGCCATGGCCGGCATCACTACCTTGCTCGAGGCATGACGGATAGCTATCAGACCGTGATCATCGACTATCGGGGTATCGGAGAATCCACCGACGACCTGTCGATGACACCTTCGACGGAACTGTTTGCAGACGACATTGCTGCTCTTCTCGATCATCTCAATATGAAGTCTGTGTACTTCGTTGGGCTCGTGGGTATGGGTGCTTGTATTGGTCAATGGGTTGCCTTGAAGCGGCCTGACCTGGTCCGCTGTATGGTCAATATGGGGTGCTGGACCTGGGCTGACCCCATGCTCGCGGATCAGCTT
>CAXPOA010000059.1:0-5800 GCA_964218505.1 Luminiphilus sp. | reverse complement strand
CCCCTGTTTCTTGCTCATTCAGGGGCTCGAGGTTGTAACGGGCGGTAATGCGCTGATTAAGCTGGCGCAACTCCGGTCGAGCCAGTTTGGCGGCAAGCTCAGGCTGCCCAATGAGGATAATTTGGAGCAGCTTTTCCTCATCAGTCTCAAGATTTGTTAGTAACCGAATTTGCTCCAGCACCTCAAAGTCCAGATGCTGGGCCTCATCGATCATCAAGACGGTTTTCCGGCCGCGCTGGAAATTTGACAGCAAGAAGCGATGCAAGGCATCGGTGAGTGCCTTCAGGCTACTCCCTTCAGCCGAATATTCGATCGCAAACTCATCGCAGACTGCAGCGAGTAATTCGATAGCACTCAAGGCAGGATTGAGAATAATAGCGAGATCCACGTTGTCTGGTAGCTGAGCCAATAAAGCTCGGTTGATCGTGGTTTTACCAGTGCCCACCTCGCCGGTTAGAAGGATAAAACCACCACCGCTACCCACCCCGTACAATAGGTGTGCCAACGCATCCCTGTGCCTTGCGCTCATAAACAAGTAGCGGGGATTCACCGCAATTGAGAAGGGTGACTCTGAGAGGCCGAAATGACTGTGGTACATCGAGAGGACAATCGCTCCCTGGCGATTTAGTGAGAGGAGAGCTTGTCACAGAAGCCTATAATCAGGAAACATACTTGAAAGAACAAAAAACATACTGTAAGTTCAAATCCCTTTTTTTGGAGCGCGATGTCCCGTAGCGCCACCCGCCGATTCAACCCTTTGGAGACCCCGACTCATGGCACTGCCACCGATCCTGCAAACGCTGCGCCTACCTATTATTGGTTCACCCCTGTTTATTATTTCCAATCCTGACCTCGTGATCGCCCAATGCAAAGCCGGCATCGTTGGCTCTTTTCCCGCCCTCAACGCACGGCCCGAGCCGGTACTGGAAGAATGGTTGCAGCGCATCACCGAGGAACTTGACCGCCACAATCAGGAGAATCCGGATTCACCTGCCGCACCCTTTGCAGTGAACCAAATCGTGCATGGATCAAATCCTCGGCTCGAATACGACGTCGAAATGTGTGTGAAGTACAAAGTACCCATCATGATTACATCACTCGGCGCTAAAGAATGGGTTAACGATGCTGCTCACAGTTACGGAGGTATTACGCTTCACGACATCATCAACAACCGCTTCGCCAAAAAAGCGGTCGAAAAAGGGGCTGACGGGCTGATTGCCGTTGCGACAGGTGCCGGAGGCCACGCAGGAACTCAGTCACCGTTTGCATTGATTCAGGAAATCCGCGAATGGTTTAGCGGTCCGTTAATCCTCTCCGGCTCTATCGCCAGTGGGGATGCCGTGCTGGCTGCGCAAGCGATGGGGGCAGACCTTGCCTATATTGGATCAGCCTTCATTGCTACCGATGAGGCAAATGCCACTGAGGGGTACAAACAGGCGATCGTTGACTGTGGTGCTGACGATATCGTCTACAGCAATCTTTTCACTGGTGTCTGGGGCAACTACCTGCGTCCATCAATTGAGTCAGCCGGGCTGGATCCCGACAACCTTCCCGTCAGCGACCCTACCAAAATGGACTTTGGCTCCGGCGGAAATACCGATGCAAAAGCCTGGAAAGATATCTGGGGATCCGGCCAAGGCATTGGCGCAGTCAAGACCACCGGTCCCGCGGCACAGTACATCGACAAACTGTACCATGAATATCAGGCGGCACGTGCACGGGTTCTCGCCGCATGACCGACAGTAACAAGATTCCCAGAAATCCTGACGACGATTTTTGTGAAGAGATTGTCAGCGCTCGCCAGACGTTCATTGAAGAAAAAACCGGCGCCAAGCTGAATCACACCAAGGCCTACTCCTACGATCCCCACGTAATGGCGGGGAACATCGAAAATATATGGGGTGTTGCTCAGATTCCCGTGGGCGTTGCGGGACCCCTGTTGATTGATGGAGAACATGCCAAGGGCGAGTTTTACGTGCCCATGGCCACTGTGGAAGGCACCATGCTGGCCAGCTACAACCGTGGAATGAAGGTGATTCGCGAGGCGGGAGGTGTAAAAACCACCGTCTCCGCCGAGTCGATGCAAAGAGCTCCTATCTTTATTTTCGCCGACGCTCGGGAGGCCAGAGATTTTCAGGTATGGCTGCGTGCTAACTTTGAAGCCATTAAAGAGCAGGCCGAGAAAACAACCTCGGTGGGTAAATTGCTGGAAATCGAGAACTACCACTTTCACAACTACATCGCGACGCGCTTCGACTACTCCACCGGTGATGCCGCAGGCCAAAATATGACGAGCCGAGCCACCTTCTTCGCTTGCGAGTGGATTCGGGAGAACTACCCTGGAAGCCTGCGCAACTACATGCTCTCGGGCAACTTTGATACCGAGAAGAAAACCTCTGCTGTCAACATGCTGAAAGGGCGAGGCCGGCGAGTTACCGCCGAGATCACCATTCCCAGACAAGTTCTCATGGAGAATTTACGGATAACACCTGAGCCAATGGTCTATGGCTATCAAATTTCTACGCTTGCTTCCTTCGCTGCCAACAGCTCCAGCAACGCGAGTCATCCCGCCAATGGCTTGGCAGCGCTTTATCTCGCCACCGGCCAGGATATTGCCAACATTGGCGAATCCAATCAGTGCACCACCTACCAGCGAGTGACGAGAGAGGGAGATCTATACTTTTCCATCACCCTCCCCTCAATTATTTTGGCCAGCTACGGTGGAGGTACAAACCTGCCGACACAGCGGGAGTGCCTCGAGATGATGGGCTGTTATGGGCAGGGAAAAGCGCTCAAACTCTGCGAAATCGCCGCGGGACTTGTGGTCGCCGGCGAGTTGTCACTGGGAGCGGCAACCCGCATTGATAAGACAACCAGAACCAACGAGTGGGTCGATGCCCATGAGCGCTTGGGTCGCAATCGATAGCAGGGTCTTGAAAAGCGGTCACCCTTGCAACTTTGTAAGCTTCATCGCCAACAGGGGTTTGCTATAGTCCGCGGGAGGTTATCGGTATCAAAATTATGCGACTTCCCGTTTTTTGCTTTGCGTCTTTGCTGTATCTGCTCCATCCAGCTGGTGCCCTGGCCGACGGCAACATCACGGTAGCACCCGGCTTTAGGCTACCTGCGATTGCCAACGCCGATGGCACAATCGAACTGGATAGCTACCTAGGAAAAGTCACTTATCTAGACTTTTGGGCCTCGTGGTGCGGTCCCTGCCGTCTTTCGTTACCCGCCTTAGACGCACTTTATGAGGAACTCCGCAGTGAAGGGCTCGAGGTGGTGGCTGTAAGCGTCGATGTAGTTGACGAGGATTCTCTCGATTTTCTCAAGCGCTACTCTGTTAGTTATCCCGTCGCAATTGATACAACCGGAGACATCGCCAGATCCTATTCGGTTGGCGGCATGCCATCGGGCTATCTCATCGATCGAACAGGAGTCATCCGGGCGGTTCACGTGGGCTTCAAACGGGGGGACGAAGAGAAACTCAGGCTAGAGATTATGGAGCTCCTCGAAGAATGAAAACCATGATCGCAAACGTGGTCTTTATCAGCACTCTTCTATTCCTACAGGGCTGCGCTGGCCCAAAACCTGTCGCCCCCTGGGAACGCGGCTACCTTGCTGACCCAGCCATGCAATGGCAACGCAGTGCCCGCGAAGCCAAATTTGCAGGGCATGTTTACACCAGCAAGGAGGCATCCTCAGGTGGATCCGGCGCTGCCGGCGGCGGGTGTGGCTGTAATTAGACGATCATGAGTGACCGCGCTAAAACAGGTATCGACTCGCCGCTGGTCAGATCGATCAGTGCCACACTCAGCGCGTTACCCGCCTATCAGTCCACCCTCGCTGACGCGCCCCCCGCTTACACCGAAGTTGGCATTCGCCACAGTTACTACACCGAAGACAGCCTGGACGCCTCTGATGTCATTTTTGGATCTCGCTCCCGCTACGACATTGATGTCACTCAGCTATGGATAGAAGCCCCCGTTGGCGGCTCATGGTCGGTTGCGCTCGATGTGCAAAACGACGCCATGAGCGGCGCATCACCCTGGTTTGTGGGGGTTGGCCTCGATGGCGAACCCGGGGTGGTGATGAGTGGTGCCAGTATCAAAGACAACAGAGTAGAGGTGGGTGTCACCACGCGTTATTTCTGGGCGGACGGCAATGCAGGCCTCGCTATTTCCCATTCTGAGGAAGATGACTATCGCGCACTTTCTTTTGCCTTCGACGCTTCCTGGAACAGTAGCGACAACGCGAGGACCTGGACGGCCAGCGCCAGTCGATCCAACGACACTGTTACGCCGGTCAAGGAACGGATACCGGTTTTCATTGACGAAGAGTCATTACACACCGAATCCCTCTACTTTGGCGTCAGCCAAATCCTCTCCCGAACACAGATAGTCCGTATTGGTCTGAGCTACACCGCAAGCGAAGGCTACCTAACAGATCCCTACAAATTTGCCGACAACCGCCCCGAAGACCACGATCGATGGGTGCTATCAACGGGTTACAGGCAGTTCTTCAGCAATGCTGATGGAGCACTGCAGGCGGACTACCGATTCTATTCGGACAGCTGGGGAACCGATTCCCACACTGTAGAGGTCGGTTGGCATCAGAATCTTGGCCGTCACGTTCTGGCACCCTACTTTCGGTACTACACCCAGAGTGAGGCCGATTTCTTTTCCCCTATCGCCAACCGGGAGGCCACTTACTATGCAGACGATTATCGCCTGTCCTCCTACGGTGCCATTACCGCAGGCTTACGCTGGACTGTTCAACTTGGTGATTGGCAGATTGAAACCCAGGCCGAGCGCTACCAGTCCGATGGGGACTGGGGTGTATTTAGCGGAAAGGCAGCACCCGCTCTTGTAGATTTCTGGCGGGCCACCGTAGGACTCACCTGGCGCTTTGACTAAAGCGATAGCCTGCACAGAAAAAGACTTCCACCTAATGGGTGGACCCGCACAGATTCGCCTGGTCCACACACCATCTGAGACCCATGCCGCCGAAAATCTGCTGGAAACCATCAGACATCGGTTGCTCGAGATTGAATCCAAACTCAGTCGCTATCAACCCGACAGCCTGTTGAGTCGAATCAACCGACGTGCTGGATCCGGCCTCCACACTGCGCTCGACACGGAGACCCGTCAGCTCCTAGAAACCTGTCACACCTTGTGGCGAGAGAGTGACGGGGTTTTCGATCCAACCGCTGGCGTGCTTAGACAGATATGGGACTTCCAATCCAAGTCAATTGGGGACCCAGCGCGCTTACCCGAGGTACTGGAGCTTGTCGGATTCGAGGGAGTTAGCCTGAATCATGAGGGCGTTCTGTTGGAAAAAAGCGGGATGGAGCTCGACCTTGGGGGTATTGGAAAAGAATATGCAGCCGATGTGGCAGCATCGCTCATTCGCGAGGCAGGGTTTACACGGGGACTCGTGGATCTTGCGGGTGACATCGTGGTGGTGGGTGAAAACCATCTTGGGAAGCCTTGGGATATCGGAATACGCGACCCGGCCACTCCCACCCAGTCATTACTCACCGTTAGACTTGAAAATGCCGCTATAGCGACAAGCGGCGGCTACTTTCGAACACTCCGACATGGACCAAATGAGGTCAGCCACCTCTTGGATCCACGCACCGGTTTACCCGTCAAAGGACCGTCTTCGGTATCGGTGGTCGCCCCGCACTGCCTTATTGCCGGCGCTGTATCAACGGTAGCTTGTTTGCAACCCATCGACACGGCGCAGGAGTGGCTCGAGCGGAGTGGATTGGACTGGCTGATGATCGCCCCCTCAGGCG
>CAXPOA010000058.1:0-5930 GCA_964218505.1 Luminiphilus sp. | reverse complement strand
CGTAAAACCCCATTTTTTCATTCTGGATTCGTTGATCACGACGTGATCAGCCACTCGATACATTCGATCATCTATCCGAACCGAAAAGGGGCCACTCTCAAGCTCGAGCTGTAACACATAATCGAGAAAAAAAGCGTTTCCGCGCCAGCTGGCAGCGCCCTCGCCCACGACATCGCCTGCCGTCGCAACATAATTGCCGGACCCAAGGGGTCGGAGTGTCCACACACGCTCCTGACGCTCCCCGTCGTCAAAGATGAATTGCTCATCTAGGGTGCCTATTCCATCCCGCCAGCAGGCGTTGATGTCAGCGCTGAAATGACGGATAGCCCGCCCCTTGAAATCCTTGACGACGCCGTGAGCAGTCAGAAAACCGGAAAAAAATTCCTCCGGTGCAAACGCGGGCGTTTGGGAATCGTAGTCCTCAATAGACACTGACCCGCAACCAACCAGGACCAACAGGGCTGTCAATCCAATAACGACAGAGCGAAGGTAAAAAAAACCCCGGCCCACTGGGCCGGGGAAGAAAAACCATCTGGGGGAAGATGGCTTGAAAACTGAGAAAAACACGCCGGGGAGTACCTGCTGGCTGTCTTGAATGGCGAATTTACGGGGGCCTACTGCCTGTGGATCACCCGAATGCTGGACAAAATTTCTTCGTGATTGGATGACATTCGTTGTGGCAGCCATGGAGCCTCAAAGCCTTTCGCTCGAAGGCATGCGAAACAAAAAAACTTCGCTTATCTAGTAATTTAAGTGAGTTTTCTTAAAGCACTTTCTAGACTTATATCGCCCTTGCTTATTTGAGTAGAAGTAGATATTCGTATTAAGTTTTCGACAGCCATCCAGACCTCTGGCTTAATGAATCGATGCGGTCCGATATCCACTTCGGGCGCCTTGGTTCATACCAGTCGACGTTTGCCACTCGCAATCTGCACGAGAACGTTGGGCGCTGCGATCAAGACCCAGAGCTGACATTCCCCTCAGCGGTCGCCCCTCAACCTGTCATTAATCAGATCCCCCTGCCCTACATTGGCGAGGCGGGGTCTGGCGTATCATCATATGAGGAAAATCGATGAAAAGATCCAAAAGAGACATGTCTAAGCGAGCCTTTGAAAAAGGCTATCAAACCGGTCTCGCTGGCAGATCCAGTGATATCTGCCCTCACAGCGAGGGTCCCCAACGTTTAAGCTGGCTTCAGGGCTGGCGCGAAGGTCGAACAGACCAATGGGACGGCTTGAATGGAGTGACCGGCTGCCACAAGCTCTCGGGATTCTGAAGCCCTCGCTCCTCTAAAAGAGCGCCAAATCCCGCCATTTATCGAACCTTTTGGGGTTGTTTTTGTCATAGAAGGCACCATAGAGTCCCTGTACCAAAAAAAGAGTGTTTTCCGTGACAACGACTCCCCTGATGCAACTAGAGCAATGGCTCGAAGGCCAGATTATTGGCCAAAAAGACCTAATCCATAAGCTGTTGATTGCCCTCCTAGCCGATGGCCACTTGTTAGTAGAGGGGGCGCCCGGACTTGCAAAAACCCGCGCGATCAAACAGATGTCCGAAGGGATAGAAGGCAGTTTCCATCGAATTCAGTTCACCCCAGATCTGTTGCCTGGTGATGTAACAGGGACCGACATTTTTAGGCCTCAGCAAGGCGTGTTCGAATTCCAGCAGGGCCCCATTTTTAACAATCTGATTCTCGCTGACGAGATCAACAGAGCGCCCGCCAAGGTACAGTCTGCCCTATTGGAAGCAATGGCCGAACGCCAGGTCAGCATAGGCACGAGAACCTATCCACTGCCTTCGTTATTTTTAGTGATGGCGACTCAAAATCCCATAGAACAGGAGGGAACCTACCCCCTCCCGGAAGCACAACTCGACCGCTTTCTGATGCAGGTCAACGTGACCTATCCAGACGCCAACGCCGAGACACAGATCTTGCGATTGGCACGTAACGAGGCAACCGGCACGGCGCCCCCAGCACCCGCTCAACTAAGCGAGGCCGAGATTGTGGCTGCGCGAGCAGAGGTACTCGCATTGCACATGGCACCAGCAGTAGAGGAATACATCGTGCAATTGATTATGGCGACGCGGTCCCCCGATAGCTACGACGCAGAACTGGCACAATGGTTGGAATTTGGCGCAAGTCCAAGAGCGACAATTGCACTGGATCGCTGCGCGAGAGCTAACGCCTTCCTTCAAGGGCGAGATTATGTCAGTCCTGACGATGTGCAGGCGGTAGCCACCGACTGCCTGAAACACCGACTTATTATTTCCTTTGAGGCAGAGGCCGCTGGAGTCACGAGCGAACAGGTCATTGATCGGCTGTTAAGCATCGTACCCGTGGGTTAAGCCCAATGCATCCCCAAGCCCAGATTCCAAAAGGCGTCAGCGTTGAGGTTGCCACCCTCATAGCGACGCGGTTTTCGGCCCGGTACCTTGATGTCACGAAGACGACGCGAGCGCTAGCCCACCTCGCGGGCGCTAAACGGTCCCACAGGCGGGGGCGCGGCGTCGAGTTTGATGAGGTAAGGCAGTACACGGCTGGCGACGATGTAAGGGCCATAGACTGGCGAGTAACCGCGAGATCTGGCACCCCACACACCAAACTTTTTCACGAAGAACGAGAACGACCTGTGCTCGTGGCTTTGGACTTACGTCGCGGAATGCACTTTGGCTCCAGAAATTGTTTTAAATCTGTACTCGCTGCACACACCGCCAGTTTGCTGCTCTGGTCTGCGCTCGACAGGGGTGAGCGTGTGGGAGGCATGATCGTCAAACAACAGATGACTGATTTTCGACCCGCTCGTTCTCGCCATACAGTGCTTTCACTGATTGGCGAAATGGCGGACGCGGATGCCGATGGAAGCGATGGTCCAGAACTCTCACTCGCCGAGCAGCTAGAACAATTGCGTCGTATAGCCCGCCCGGGCAGCTCGGTTTTTCTCATTAGTGATTTTCACGATGGACTTGAAGAGAAAACCCTCGAGGCGCTTCGCAGACTGGTAAGGCACATTCAGATAACCGCAGTCGCCATTAACGATCCGCTGGAGCGTGAATTGCCCCAAGCCGGTCACTATGTGGTCGCAGATGATCTGGGGCGAAGCGCACTCGACACGGGGGATAGCCGTCTTAGAAACCGCTATCAGCGCGCGTTTGATGATCATGTGGACGCATTAACCACCACCTTACAAGGCCTGCGAATCCCGATGATACGCATGAGCACAGAAGAAGCACCGCTTGCGACATTGCAGCGCTACTTCCCTTCCCGCCAGGCAGGTAGATAGGACCCGCACCATGGATCCACAGTCTCTCCTCGCGCAGTTAGAACCCCTCCGAGAGCCGCCCGCTATCGGCTGGTGGCCCCTGGCACCAGGCTGGTGGTTAGTCATTGCCTTGGCTCTTGCAGCCTTACTCTATGCCGCCGTCTGGGTTCGGAGAAAATGGCTGTCCAATCGTTATCGTCGGCTTGCGCAGTCGCAGTTGATAGACTGGCGGAACCAAGATCAAGGAATAAGCCTAGAAAAACTGAACCGACTTCTAAAAGTCACCGCCTTACAAGCCTGGCCCTCGGATGATGTGGCTTCTCTTCACGGCACCAATTGGATCACGTTTCTATCAGCAACCACCAAGCAGCAAGACAATGCCGATTTCTCTCCGTTAATTGAGGTTTACCGATCGCCATCTGCTCTTGCGCCTGAGCCGCTTATCGAAAGCGCACTTCGATGGATTAGCCAGCACCACGTATCTCCCCTTTCTGTCATTAAGAGCGTGCAACCAACGGAAGGAAAGCAATCAGATGCTTGAATTCGCCTACCCATGGTTCGCACTACTGGCTCCGCTGCCCCTGTTGGTTTGGTTGCTTCCTAGGGTGGCAAGTCAAAGTCAACCTGCAATCCGCGCGCCATTCAGCGGTCGCTGGCGAGCACTTGCTGAAGCTCAAACAGCGACCTTCTCGAGGGCATGGATAAGCCTGATGGTACTTGCCCTGATCTGGTGCTGCCTGCTGCTTGCCGCCACGCGACCTCAGTGGATAGGAGAGCCAATCGAACTGCCCAATTCAGGCCGCGATCTCATGCTTGCCATCGATCTCTCAGGCAGTATGCAAATCGAGGATATGCAGGTAGGAAACAGCCTAGTCTCACGAATCACCGCCGTAAAGGCCATCGCCGCAGACTTCGCTGCCAGACGCACCGGAGACAGACTGGGATTAATCCTATTTGGCACCAAAGCCTATGTGCAGGCACCGCTTACCTTCGATACCAAAACAGTCCGTCAATTCATAGAGGAATCACAGCTTGGATTTGCGGGAGAGGACACTGCTATTGGCGATGCCCTTGGCTTGGCTATTAAGCGGCTGAGGGAACGGCCCGCGGAGTCAAGAGTCCTGATTCTTCTGACTGACGGTCAGGATACGGCCAGTACGGTGGATCCCATGGAGGCTGCATCACTCGCGGCTGAGATGGGTGTGAAAATCTATACTATCGGCATCAGTCGTCGCTTGGGAACCGGTCGCAATACCTCAGGCGAGGTCGACGAGGCTCTGATGACAGCGATCGCCACCTCAACCGGCGGCCGCTATTTCCGCGCTCGCACCCCGGCTGAATTACAAGAGGTTTACGCGATCCTCGATCAGCTTGAGCCTGTGGAACAGGCGACCTCTACCTTTCGTCCAGTCCAGGCACTAAGTTGGCTTCCTCTTCTGGCGGCTTTCGTCCTGTCATTGCTTCTACTCTTTTTCCGAGCATCCTCCCGACTGTGGTCCACATCCTTTGCGGGTGTGGGGAGCGAAGCCTCATGACAGGATTGAACGCGACTCTTTTACGACCTGACGCTCTGTGGCTAGCCTTGTTAATCGTCCCTGCTGGCTGGCTGGTACTGAAAAAAGTCAGGGACAGCGGCGATTGGTTTCGCGCCATCGACGCGGAGCTTCTCCCACATCTGCTAAGGGGTGGCGTAACCAAACAGACACGAAGAAATCACTGGCTGGTGCCTGTAGGGCTGTTGATTGCGGTTTTGGGCATTGCCGGGCCTAGCTTTGAAAAAATTGATGTCCCCGTGTTCCAGCGCGCGGATGCTCTGGTTATTGTGCTTGATCTCAGCGCATCGATGAGTGCCGCGGATATCCAGCCGAGCCGTATCCAGCGAGCTCGTCAGAAAATCATGGATATTCTCGAGCGACGAACCGAGGGCGTAACCGGACTGGTGGTGTATGCAGGTGACGCCCATGTCGTCGCGCCGCTTACAGATGACCGGCGCACGATTGAAAATCTGTTACCCGCCCTCGATCCCGCAATTATGCCGCTACCCGGATCTAATCCTGAGGCTGCATTAGAGGCCGCTACCGACCTCCTTGCGGCGGGTGGCCTCGCCAGTGGTCGCCTACTCCTCATTACCGATGGCATGCCCGCCTTCGATACTGATGCCATCGCACCCTCGCTACAGAGCGCCAACGCCGAACTCGCCATCCTCGCCGTGGGCACCATCGCTGGTGCCCCTATTCCTCGTGCCGATGGCGGGTTCCTCCGCACCGATGATGGAGAGATAGTCATCCCAACACTCGATGGTCCGGGTTTACAAAGTATCGCCAGTCGCTTGGGGGGACGCTATGCGGAAGTTGCCTTGGATAATCGTGACATCGACCATTTAGTGACCGAGGCTGCCTTTGATGACGAGGGCGAGGTACAGCTCGATAGACAAACTGATACGTGGCTGGATCAGGGAAACTGGTTCGCGCTGCTTCTTGCTGTTGGGCTGCTTCCTCTGTTTCGCAGGGGCGCGTTATCTCTGCTACTCGTTGCCCCCCTGCTGTGGAGCGAAACTTCACAGGCTCAATTGGCTCAAAACCTCTGGCAAACACCTGATCAACAGGGTGCGCGTGCTGCCATGGAAGGTGACCATGAGACGGCGGCAACGCTGTTCGAAAACCCCGACTG
>CAXPOA010000057.1:0-8743 GCA_964218505.1 Luminiphilus sp. | reverse complement strand
GAAATTTTCTCGGCCGCGATCATGGCAAGATCACTGATATGGGCATTGGTTATGTCGCCGTCGTAGAGATTGTTCCCGATGGTACCGCTGAGGGATGGGTAGAGCGTCCGAGAACGTTGGAACTCGCGTCACCGTGAGTCTGGGAGAGCTAGCAATGGAAATGTGCCGAATCGCAATCAACAAGGGCAGAGCCCTTCTCTTTGGACTGGTCACGGTGCTGGTGAGCCAAATTAGCTTGGCGGAGCCCGTAATTGAAGATATCGCGTTTAGTTCCAGACCGGGAAGCCTGTTTGAAGTGCGCTTGGCTTTCAATGAAGCTCCCCCAGCTGATTTTTCTGCCTATACCATCGAAGAGCCTGCACGTATTGCCATTGATTTCCCGGGTACAAAAAGTGCACTGGAGCAGAAGCGCTATTCATTGCCTTACGGGAATGCGACGGGTGTGGTGGTGCTTGAATCCGGAGATCGGACCCGACTGGTCTTAAACCTTATCAAGCTTGTTCCCTATGAAGCGACAATACGTGGCAGCGAGTTGGTCTTGCTGGTCGGACAGGAGAGCGGGGGTGAGTACGCAAAAGCGTCGACCGCTGACGGTATTCTGGAAAGCCAGATAACACCCGTGGATGACGCCTATGCGAGTCTTACCGACCTCCAGTTTCGTCGCTCTGACGCGGGCGAGGGTAGGTTAATTCTCTCACTCAGCGACCCTTCGGTTGACGTTAATGTTTTCTCCGAGGGTAGCCATATCAATCTGGAGTTCATCGCAACAACCGTACCCGAGTCACTGCTGAGGCGCTTCGACGTCACCGATTTTGCCACCCCTGTAAGCTCGGTAGAGGTAAGCACCACCGAGCGTGGCGCGCGACTGCAATTGAAAACCAACGGGCTCTACGATTATTTGGCGTATCAGACGGGTGATGAATACATTCTCAGCGTGAAGCCCCTTTCAGCCAATGAAAAGCAAGAGCGGCTGAACGAGTTTAATTATGTGGGTGATCGAATTTCCCTCAACTTCCAAAATATCGAGGTTCGTGCAGTTCTGCAGTTAATAGCTGATTTCACCGAGCTCAACCTGGTTGCATCGGATACCGTATCGGGCAGTATCACACTGCGTTTGCAAAATGTCCCTTGGGATCAGGCGCTCGAGTTGGTTCTCAAAACCAAGGGGCTTGATAGCCGGCAGATCGGCAACGTGTTGATGGTTGCACCAGCCCAGGAGATCGCTGAGCGGGAGCGTCAGGAAATCGAATCCAACAAGCAGATCGCGGAGCTGGCGCCATTGCAGTCCGAGTTTATTCGCATTCGCTATGCCAAGGCGTCGGATGTTGTTGAGTTGTTTGAAGCCGGTTCTGAGGAGGGAGGTTCTCTGGTATCCGAGCGTGGATCGGTGGTGGTGGATGAGAGAACTAATTCGATAATCGTCACGGACACGGCTGCAAAACTTGCAGAAATCAGAACCCTTGTTGATCGTGTTGATATTCCTATTCGTCAGGTGATGATTGAAGCGCGAATCGTCATTGCACAAACCAACCTTGATGAAGAATTAGGAATCGAATGGGGCGGTGGCTACATCAACACGGATGACGGCAATGTAGTGTCCGTATCGGGAAGCCGGGAGCAGGTGGTGAGTCTCAACAACGATATTATTGCCGGACAAACCCCAACGCTGACCTATCCAGTGAAAGGTGGCGCTGGCGGTGGCGGTGGCCAGCAGCAACAAGGCCAAGGTCTGGGCGCTGCACTGGTGGACCTTGGCCTGACCAGTGCGACCAGCGGTTTCGCGATTGGATTTACGTCAAACGATTTATTTTTAACGGCGGAACTCTCCGCTCTAGAGGCCTCGGGGCAGGGCGAAGTGGTTAGCCAGCCCAAGATTATTACGGGCGATAAGCAACAGGCGACCATCAAGTCCGGAACCGAGGTGCCCTATCAGGAGGGCGCTGCATCGGGTGCAACCACCACCGCCTTCAAAGAAGCAGTCCTTAAGCTTGAAGTCACGCCAAACATCACACCGGACGATCGTATTCTCTTGGATCTGGTCGTTAATCAGGATTCTGTTGGGGAGTTCGTGCCCAGCGGTACTGGCGGGTTGATTCCTACCATTGATACCACTGAGCTCACTACGCAGGTGCTGGTGGGCAATGGCGAGACTGTGGTGCTTGGTGGTGTGTTCAAAACCGAGGAAATCACCCAGGTGCAAAAAGTCCCCTTCTTGGGAGATATCCCTTATCTAGGAACGCTATTCAAAAGCACGGCGAATAAGTCAAGTAAGAACGAGACGCTGATTTTTATTACGCCGCGCATCCTGTCAGAGGCGCTTCTCGACTGACACGATGAGCACCGCACCTCGGATTTTTTTGGTCGGCCCCATGGGGGCGGGCAAAAGTACAGTGGGCCGTGCACTTGCGAGTGAACTCTCGACTTCTTTTTTTGATAGTGATGCGGAGATAGAAGCCAGAGCGGGTGCCGATATACCGTGGATATTTGAAATTGAAGGAGAGTCGGGGTTTCGGGCGCGCGAGCACCGAGTTCTGGCCGCGCTCTGTGAGGAACCAGCCGCGGTGATTGCAACCGGTGGAGGAGCGATTGTCACTGAGGCAAATCGCCTGCTCATGGCCAGATCAGGATTTGTTGTCTATCTTGAAGCAACGATCAAAGAGCAGGTCAGGCGCACGAAGAAAGATGAAAAGCGGCCGCTATTGGCCGGTAAAAACCGACAGGAAGTTCTTACAGAACTCATGGAAATACGTGAACCTCTTTATCAAGCGGCAGCCGATCTCGTGCTACAAACTGCCGGACGCAATGCGCGGGAGCTGGCGAAGAAAATCGTCGACGCGCTTCCGGCCTAGCTAGTGTCAGCCGAGGGGTTTAAGCTGTTCCAGACATCCTACTGAAAACGAGCGCGACTTAACTCGATGTCCACACGATTACACACCTTACAGGTTGAGTTGACTCAGGCGTCAGCCGATAGAAGCTACCCGATCATCATTGGGCAGGGCGTGCTTCAAGACGCCGCCTTATTTAATGAACTGCTGGCTGACAGGCCGGTAGTGTTGGTGAGCAATGAAACAGTTGCACCCCAGTATGCGGCTCGTGTTTGCGGTGCCCTTGGGGAATCTCGTCGGGTGACGCAAATTATGTTGCCCGATGGTGAAATACACAAAAACCTTGAGAGCATCGATCGGATCCTGTCGGCCGCCTTGGCCGATAAACATGAGCGCCGAACGGTCTTTATTGCCTTGGGCGGTGGCGTGGTAGGAGATATGACCGGCTTTGCAGCCGCTTGCTTCTTGCGGGGGGTAGACTTTATTCAGCTGCCAACGACGTTGCTCGCTCAAGTAGATTCATCTGTTGGTGGTAAAACCGGCGTTAATCATGCGGCAGGTAAAAATCTTATCGGAGCATTTCACCAGCCATTGGCGGTGCTTATCGATTTGCAGACTCTGCATACCCTGCCGGCGCGGGAATTCGCGGCAGGTATTGCTGAGGTCATTAAATATGGGTGCATCTGTGACGAGGCCTTTTTTGATTGGCTGAGGTCGGGAAGCGATCGTCTTATGGCGCGCGAGGATTCGATGCTGGCCGAGGCAATCGAGCGGAGTTGTGCAATCAAAGCGCGGGTAGTCGTTGCAGATGAGCGAGAGGCTGGCATGCGTGCGCATCTGAATTTTGGGCATACCTTTGGGCATGCCATCGAGAAAGTACAGGGTTATGGCGAGTGGTTGCACGGTGAGGCAGTCGCCTGTGGCATGGTCATTGCAACTAAGATAAGCGTGAATCGGGGTTATATTTCCCCGCAGGTCTTAGAGCGGTTAACGGCCTTTCTCGAGCACTTTAATTTGCCTGTGTGCCCTCCTTCGGAGATGGATGCGGAGGTATTTCTGGCGGCAATGGCCGGAGACAAGAAAGTGGCAAAGGGCAAGATCCGATACATCCTGCTGGAAAGCCTCGGGAAATCCATTGTTGTTGATGACGTCACCCCCCTTGAAATAAGTGATGCCCTGACGGATTTGGTCAAAACTGGTTAATTTTTAATCAATTGTTACCGCCACGCCCACTGTGTAAAATAGCCGGCCTTTTGTCTTGACCCCCAGCGGGGTCCGCCCCCCGTGACAAAAGTCTTTTGTTTACAGTGCGAGTGACTATGACTCCAACGAACGCAACGGGTGTCGCATCTGACTCGACCCGCCCGGCGGGACTCTACCGCCCGGAGGAATTCCGAGACAACTGCGGATTCGGTTTGATTGCCCACATACAGGGCCAACCCAGCCATCGATTGCTAGAGACAGCGATCGAGTCTCTGACCTGCATGACTCACCGGGGGGGAATCGCCGCGGACGGCAAAACCGGTGACGGCTGTGGACTGCTGTTGCAAATGCCCGACGCCTTTATGCGCCGGGAAGCATCCGCCTGTTTTGGCGTTGAGCTAGGACACAACTACGCGGTGGGTATGGTCTTTATGGGCCAATCAGGTGAGGCCCAAGCAGCGGCTAAGGGCGCGGTCGAGAAGGGTCTTTCGAGTCAGGGATTGCCCGTCGTTGGCTGGCGTGAGGTGCCTGTAGCGCCCGATGTGTGTGGCGAAATTGCTCTCGATCAACTGCCCCACATCGAGCAGGTATTTATTACCGCAGATGAATTTGATCATGCCCATTTAACCGGCAGATTGTTCATGGCTCGCCGAGAGGCAGAAATTGCCATGGCAGGAGACCCTGATTTTTATATTTGTAGCCTCTCCGATCAGGTTGTCTCCTATAAGGGTCTCGTGATGCCCGCCGATCTCGAACACTTCTACCCTGATCTGAATGATCCCGAGCTTGAGACCGCTATCTGTGTGTTTCACCAGCGGTTTTCCACAAACACGCTGCCCCGGTGGCCACTCGCCCAACCCTTTCGAATGCTGGCACACAACGGAGAGATCAATACCATCGAGGGTAACCGTAACTGGTCATTAGCCCGGACGCCCAAGCTTGAATCTCCTCTACTGCCCAACCTGCAGTCTGTGGCTCCCCTCGTGAATCGGTCTGGCTCAGACTCCTCGAGTCTCGACAACATGCTTGAGCTTCTGACCACCGGTGGGGTTGAGTTACCCAGGGCCCTTCGCATGCTGGTTCCACCGGCATGGCAAAACATCGAGGGTATCGACCCTGATCTCAAGGCGTTTTACCAGTACCACGCCATGCATATGGAGCCCTGGGATGGTCCAGCAGGCATCGTCCTCACTGATGGGCGTTATGCCTGCTGCTTGCTGGATCGCAATGGTCTGCGGCCTGCCCGTTGGGTTACCACTAAAGATGGCTTTATCACGCTCGCCTCTGAAATTGGCACGCATGGGTACGCAACGTCGGATGTGATCGCCAAGGGTAGGGTGGGACCCGGGCAAATACTCGTCGTCGATACGCAGGAAGGAAAGGTTCTCCATACGCCTGATATCGACAATATGTTGAAAACACGCCACCCCTATAAAAAGTGGCTGCGTGAGCATGCGCAGTTTATCGAGGGCAGCTTTGATGGGGAGCAGGCGGCTGGCATTCCCGAAGACCAACTCGATTTTTATCAGAAGATGTTTCAGGTCAGCTTTGAAGAGCGGGATCAGGTCCTGCGGCCTCTGGCGGAGTCAGGCAATGAAGCGGTTGGCTCGATGGGGGACGACACCCCAATGGCGGTCCTCTCTACCAAGGAGCGTTCCCTCTACGATTATTTTCGCCAGAAGTTTGCTCAGGTAACCAATCCTCCGATCGACCCGCTCAGAGAGTCGATCGTGATGTCGCTGGAGGTTGATCTCGGCGGCGAGGCTAACGTCTTCGTGGAGACCGAGGCTCATGCAAAGCGGGTCAGCCTCACATCGCCAGTGCTGTCAGAGGGCAAGTTTCATACGTTGATGAATCTCGATAGTGAGGTTCTGTCAGTATCGCGGCTTGATGCTACCTACGATCCCGAGAAAGGTGACTTGCGCGCGGCAGTGGAAGCGATATGTTCCGGCGCAGAGGCCGCGGTGAGAGAGGGCGCAACGGTACTGGTACTTTCGGACCGTGGCATCGTCGAAAACCGGTTGCCGATCCACATTTTGTTGGTAACCGGCGCGGTACATCATCATCTCATTCGCACCGGTCTCAGGGCCGATTCAAACCTGATCATTGAGAGCGCCAGCGCGCGGGATTCCCATCACTTTGCTTGCCTTCTGGGTTTTGGCGCGACTGCAGTCTACCCTTATCTGGCATACAGCATTCTCGAGGATCAGCTTCACTCTGGCGAGCTGCTGGGCGATCCGACCCAGTGCTACAAAAATTATCGCAAGGGTATCAACAAAGGCCTCCTGAAGATTATGTCCAAGATGGGCATTTCAGCCGTCAACTCCTATCGTGGAGCTCAGCTCTTTGAGGCCGTTGGCCTTGATAAAGAAGTCGTTGATGCCTGTTTCACCGGTGTGGCCTCACGAATTGCAGGGGCTGGCTTTGCCGAGCTCGAACGCGATCTCTGGCAGGTGAGCGCCCGGGCACGTTCGCGTCGAAAGTCACTGGAGCAGGGCGGCTTGCTGAAATATGTGCACGGAGGTGAATACCACGCCTTTAATCCCGATGTCGTGATGTCCCTTCAGCAGGCGGTAACCTCCGGCGATTATGGGGATTACCAGCGTTACGCCCAGCACTGTAACGTCAGACCTGTTGCGGCGCTGCGGGATTTGCTCGAGCTTGATTTCCCAGAGACTGGTATTGATCTCGAGGATGTGGAGCCAATCGAAAATATCCTCAAGCGCTTTGACTCCGCGGGCATGTCCCTGGGTGCGCTGTCCCCCGAGGCACACGAGGCTCTGGCGATGGGGATGAATCAAATAGGGGCTCGATCAAACAGCGGCGAGGGCGGTGAGGACCCAGCGCGCTTTGGTACCAATCGGGTGTCGAAGATCAAGCAGATAGCATCCGGTCGTTTTGGCGTAACCCCCCACTATCTGGTGAATGCCGAGGTGTTGCAGATCAAGGTTGCCCAAGGCGCGAAGCCCGGCGAGGGCGGTCAGCTTCCCGGTGGCAAGGTCAATGATCTGATCGCTCGACTTCGTCACTCTGTCCCCGGCGTAACGCTTATCTCGCCGCCACCGCATCATGATATTTACTCCATCGAGGATCTGGCACAGCTGATCTTCGATCTGAAGCAGGTGAATCCGGAGGCTCAGGTTTCGGTGAAACTCGTTTCTGAGCCCGGTGTTGGCACCATCGCGGCGGGTGTCGCCAAAGCCTATGCTGATCTCATCACGATCTCTGGCTACGATGGCGGTACTGCTGCTAGCCCGCTTACGTCGATTCGCTATGCGGGCTCTCCCTGGGAGCTTGGTCTGGCTGAAGTGCAGCAAACCCTCCGCGGCAATCGGCTTCGAGGCAAAATTCGACTTCAGGCGGATGGTGGCATGAAGACAGGGCTCGATGTTGTAAAGGCCGCAATCCTGGGCGCTGAGAGTTTCGGCTTTGGTACGGCGCCGATGGTCGCCATGGGCTGTAAATACCTGCGGATTTGTCACCTAAACAACTGTGCAACGGGTGTTGCTACGCAAAACGCAGTATTAAGGCAGGAACATTTTGTTGGCGACGTGGAGCGGGTTGTTAACTTCTTCACCTTTGTTGCCATCGAGACCCGGGAATGGCTCGCTCGCTTGGGTGTTAGTCGACTTGAGGATCTGATCGGTCGGACCGATTTGCTAAAGCGGCTGCCTGGCCACACCGATAAGCAAGCAAAGCTCGATCTGGAACCTATCCTCTGGGTCGATCCCGATGCTGCTGACCAGCCTCAGTTTTGTCAGGTCGCTAGTAACGATCCTTTTGATACCGCCGAGAAGGCAGAGCAAATGGTATCGGACATGTTGCCCGCAATTGAGTCCGGCGAGGGCGGCGAGTTCAGTTACACAGTGACAAACTGTGACCGCTCTATTGGTGCCCGGATCTCAGGTGAGATCGCAAAACGGTATGGCAATAGCGGGCTGGAGACATCTCCCCTGACGATCAGACTTACGGGTACCGCAGGGCAGAGCTTCGGCGTATGGAATGCCGGCGGCGTGCACATGTACCTCGAAGGCGATTGCAACGACTACGTAGGTAAAGGTATGGCTGGTGGTAAGTTAGTGGTTTATCCACCGAAAGACTCCAGCTTTGAGAGCCAGCACACGGCCATTGTGGGTAACACCTGTTTGTACGGTGCAACCGGTGGGCGTCTATTCGCTGCAGGGGTTGCTGGCGAGCGATTCGGGGTCCGTAATTCGGGTGCTTTCGCAGTCATCGAAGGCGCAGGGGATCACTGCTGCGAATACATGACGGGTGGGTGTGTCACCGTCTTGGGCCCAACCGGCGTGAATTTTGGTGCAGGCATGACAGGGGGCTTTGCGTACGTTCTTGATCAGGACCGAGGCTTCATCGATCGACTCAATAGCGAATTGGTCGAGGTTCACCGGGTTAGTGGAGAAGCCATGGAAGCCTACCGGCATCATCTTCGCGATAACATCCGCGAGTTCGTTCGCGAAACGGGCTCAGCCTGGGGCACACACCTGCTCGATAACTTTGAAGATTTTATTGGCCGCTTTTGGCTGGTGAAACCCAAAGCAGCGGACTTTAACAAGTTACTGTCACGACTTCGTGATACGGACTAAGGGCGAGGGCATGAGCACACGCTTGGCGAACAATTTTCAGTTTTTGGATGTCCGACGCGAGGACCCGCCAAAGAAAAAAATGGAGACCCGAACGGAGGAGTTCGTCGAGATCTA
>CAXPOA010000056.1:0-4763 GCA_964218505.1 Luminiphilus sp. | reverse complement strand
TGATTGCCGTAGCCTAACGAGGTACACCACAGGCCAGCCATCCCCTCCAGGTACTGCTTGCCGTTATGGTCATAGATGTAAGGCCCTTCCCCGCGGGCAACGATCATCGTCTCGGTCGCCGAGGGAGTGGTGGTGGGAGAAATCATCGCGGTCATGGCAGCCCCCTTAGTCAAAAAACGTCAGTAAATTAGCGCAGGCGGTAAGGTTTACCAATCCCCAGAAAGGGTAGCTACCACTGACTACTGCGCCTTGTTTTTTTCTTTACCACATCGCTTGCAACGGTAGCGAGTTATCAGCTCGCCGCGATGAACCGCAAAGGGGTCACTGTTTACGATCTGCCATTTGTGGTGGCCGTTTCGGCACAGGGTGAGATCCTCGGCCTTCTTCTCTGATCTTGCGCGACGCCCCGGAAACTGGATGACCTCTGTCACGCCATCTACCCCGCAAGCCTCGCTCGAGCTACCGCTCGGTTCCAGGCCTTGAGTCGGCGCGTTCGGGCACCTGCAGCTAATTCAACCTTAAATTCACGATCTACCTGCCACACCTTGGCGAGCTCAGATTTGGTTTGCCACAAACCGACGCCCAGACCCGCAAGGAAGCAAGCGCCGGCAACGGTCGTCTCAATCACCTTGGGCCGAATTAATTTGCGACCGAGATAATTCGCCTGTAGTTGTAACAGTAAGTTATTGGCCGTCGCTCCACCATCGACCCGCAGAGGCTTCAGGCGTTTGCCCAACTCCGACTCCATCACCCGCAAGATGTCCGCATTTTGCAGCGCCATGGCATCGAGCGTTGCGCGGGCGATATGGCCTCTGCCGCTCCCTCGGGTCAGGCCGGAGATCAATCCTCGCGCCTCAGGATCCCAGTGTGGCGCTCCCAGACCAGCAAGTGCTGGCACGAACTCCACACCCCCACTATCTGTGACGGATCTGGCCAACGCCTCGACGTCGGAGGCTTTTTTGATGATGCCGAGCTCATCCCGTAGCCACTGCACCGCCGCACCGCAGACAAAGGCACCTCCCTCAAACGCATAGGTCACAGGACCGGCGTCACCCAGCTGCCAGCCTATCGTCGTCAGCAAGCCCGCCTTGGAGCGCAAAAGCTTGTCGCCAGTATTCATCAGGATGAAGGATCCCGTTCCGAAGGTGCACTTCGCTTCGCCCGCCTCGAAACAAGCCTGCCCAAAGAGCGCTGATTGCTGGTCACCGGCAATACCGGTAATAGGAATGCCGTCGGGCAGCCCCTTCACGCCCTTGGTCACCCCAAGAATGCCGCTTGATGGGAGCACGGTAGGCAAGATGCTCTTATCAACGCCAAACATTCCCAGCAGATCGTCGTCCCATCGGCGAGTCTTGATGTTAAGAAGCGAGGTTCGCGAGGCATTAGAGACATCGGTCCCATGGACCAAGCCACCGGTTAGACGCCACAGGAGAAACGAATCAACCGTGCCTCCAACGACCTTTCCCTGACGAAGGCGACGACCCACCCCGGTGGTATTGTTCAACAGCCAACGGTACTTGGATGCTGAGAAATAGGGATCCAGCACCAGCCCCGTCTTACGGCGGATGACCGGTTCATGGCCAGCGCCTCTCAAGGATTCACAAAAGTCGGTGGTGCGCCGACACTGCCACACCACCGCGTTGTTCAGGGGCCGTCCCGAGTCGCGATCCCACAACATGGCGGTCTCACGCTGGTTGGTGATGCCTATCGCAACGATATCTTTCGGTTTGGCAACACCACGTCGAAGCAAACCCGACAGCGCCTTCTGCACCGATGCCCAAATCTGCTCCGGATCGTGTTCGACCCAACCAGGCTTGGGGTAGAGTTGCGGAAACTCGACGTTGACGCTGCCGAGCAACCGACCCCTCCTGTCCATGGCTGCCACTGTCGATCCCGTAGTGCCCTGATCAATCGCAAGAATGATCTCCGCCATAGACAACTTCCCCCTAGCTGCGCGTTCAGATTAGGCTGCGCTATAGCCCTCGATGGCTTTGATCTCGAGGTAGTCGGTGAAGCCATGAGCGCCCCACTCACGACCATTACCCGACTGCTTGAAACCGCCAAAGGGAATGTCGGAGCCGCCGGCGGCACCATTCAAATGGATATTGCCAGCGCGGATCTTGGTCGCAAGCTTCCGGGCACGGTCGATATCTTCACCCTGAATGTAGCCCGCTAACCCGTAGGGCGTATCGTTGGCAATACGAATTGCTTCTTCCTCGGTATCGTAAGGAATCATGACCAAAACAGGCCCAAAGATTTCTTCCCGCGCGATCACCATGTCATTGTTTGCCTCTGAGAATACCGTGGGCCGGACGTAATAGCCCTTCTCAATCCCATCAGGCAGACCCGTGCCGCCGCATACCAACTTCGCACCTTCGTCGATGCCCTGCTGGATAAGACCCTGAATCTTGTCCCACTGCACCTTGGAGACCACAGGACCCATGGTGGTGTTCTCGTCAGCGGTATCACCAATGACAACGGTCTCACTGACCTTGGCAGCAATCGCTTCAGCGTCCGCGAGCATGGCCCGGGGGACAAGCATCCTCGAGGGCGCATTACATGACTGACCCGTGTTGTTGTACATATGGAGTACGCCACGAGTTACCGCGGCCTCAAGGTCCGCATCGTCCATGATGATGTTGGGCGACTTGCCTCCCAGCTCCTGAGTCACACGTTTGACAGTGGGCGCCGCATTTTGGGCGACCAGCGAGCCAGCGCGGGTTGACCCGGTAAAGGACATCATGTCTACATCCGGGTGAACCGAGAGCGCAGTCCCCACCGTAGGGCCATCGCCGTTGACTAGGTTGAAGACACCGGCAGGCACGCCGGCTTCATGCATGATCTCCGCATAGAGATAGGCCGACAAGGGCGCGATCTCACTTGGCTTGAGTACCATCGTGCACCCCACCGCGATCGCCGGCGCAACCTTACAGCTCACCTGATTCAAGGGCCAGTTCCAGGGCGTAATCAGACCACACACACCAATGGGCTCTTTCACGACCTTGTGGGGCCCGAGGTCTTCTTCAAACGCATAGGTCTTCAGCACCTTGGCCGCTTCGACGATATGACCGAGCCCCGCATAGGCCTGAGCGGTTGATGCAAGCTTGATGGGTGCTCCCATCTCAACGCGTATAGCCTCAGCCACCTCACCAATCCGGCGCTTATAAACTTCAGCCATGCGCTCAAGTAATGCGACTCGCTCTTCCACCGAGGTCTGGCTGAAGGTTTCAAAGGCCGCTTTTGCCGCCGCCACTGCTTTGTTCACATCCGCTTCGTTGCCTAGGGATATGGTGGCACAGACCTCTTCTGTGGCCGGGTCCAGCACCTCGAAGTCATTGGGTGATGAGGGCTCTACCCATTCGCCATTAATATAAAACTGCTTGTACTCTCGCATAACCTGCCTCGTGTGTGTCATTGCCTTTTGTTTTAGTGGCCTACGCCGTCGCTTTGGGATTGTACAACCGACGTCCTGTCGCAACGATACCCCCCCATAGGGGGAATGAAAAGGATAACCAATAGGCTGAAACGTAGTTTTCAGCCATTCTATTTGGCATCAAGTAATCGTGCCGGATGCTTGCCATCGACGTAGCCCATAAATGGCTGGTGGATAGAATAACCCAATAGCTCTCGCGCTCTGATAGGAAGGGTTCCAACGACCTCGGGGGGCACAGCCAACAGCATTGTCTCCAGCGGGCGAGCCCACCCTGCGCAATACTGGGGCGTGACAATGAGGCGCGAACTGCCCGAGACGTTTGCTCCGCCACGGTGCCACAGATCCCCCCGCGCAATCATCAGCGAGCCAGCTTTCATGGTGACCTTTACCGCGTCAGGATGAAATCCCGGATCATGGGATACGTCCGGCGCCGATTGGTCTACAAAATCCTGATCCTTGAGCGCGCCGGGGAAATCGGTTTCTGCCCAGCGATGACTTTGCGGTAATACCTCCGTGGCACCATTTTCCTCGGTTGTATCGTCCAGTGCCCAAAAGGCCGAGATGCCAAAGATTTCATGGGGCGGCGGCACCGAGATATGGCCATCATCAGTGTGCCAGGGCTGATGGCTCTCCCCTGGCTGGAGATCGATCGCTAGGCAAGCGGACAGCAAACAACTTTTTCCTAACAGTACTTCCGCTATGGCAAGGGGGATCGGATGGGTAATTAGATCCGCAAAACGGGCGTCTTTAGCTAGGAGCCCATAGACCCGATGAGTCTGGCGGCCCTCAAACGTATTCCTGCCTTTTGGACCCCCGCTTATCCAAGGGGCCAGCGCATCGCGATAACGCGCTATCTCAGCATCGGACAAGACATCGGGGAGGACCACAAATCCTTCTCGGTCAATTTGATCGCACCAGGCGGATAGCTGCTGTGGATCTCCGTGCTCTACTGACGACACTAGATTGTCTCTTTATCAATCATTACACCGCGAACCGACTGACTCATCTACTTCGTGAATTATCGAGATCCTACGCCATCCTTTGAGTGCACGCCAAACTTAGGCATACTTCAGCCCCTATCAAAAAACATCACCGGTGGGTTCCCATGAATCAAGCAGTTGATTTAAACGAGATGCAGCTATTCCGCGACATGGCGCGAAGAGCCTTTGAAAAGGAAATCACGCCCCACTATGAGGCCTGGGAGGAAGCCCACAGCGTACCTCGCAGTCTCTGGAACACCCTCGGCGAGGCGGGATTGCTTTGCCCGGACGTCGAGGAACAATACGGAGGCGCAGGGACCTCTCCTCACGTCACCTTGGCGATGATTGAG
>CAXPOA010000055.1:0-4626 GCA_964218505.1 Luminiphilus sp. | reverse complement strand
CCCCTGTTTCTTGCTCATTCAGGGGCTCGAGGTTGTAACGGGCGGTAATGCGCTGATTAAGCTGGCGCAACTCCGGTCGAGCCAGTTTGGCGGCAAGCTCAGGCTGCCCAATGAGGATAATTTGGAGTAGCTTTTCCTCATCCGTCTCAAGATTTGTGAGTAACCGGATTTGCTCCAACACCTCAAAGTCCAGATGCTGGGCCTCGTCGATCATCATGACGGTTTTCCGGCCACGCTGGAAATTTGACAGCAGGAAGCGATGCAAGGCATCGGTAAGTGCCTTCAGGCTACTCCCTTCAGCCGGATATTCGATCGCAAACTCATCGCAGACTGCGGCGAGTAATTCGATTGCACTCAAGGCTGGATTGAGAATGATAGCGAGATCCACATTGTCGGGTAGCTGAGCCAATAAAGCTCGGTTGATCGTGGTTTTACCAGTGCCCACCTCGCCGGTTAGCAGGATAAAACCACCACCGCTACCCACCCCGTACAATAGGTGGGCCAGCGCATCCCTGTGCCTTGCGCTCATAAACAAGTAGCGGGGATTCACCGCAATTGAGAAGGGTGACTCTGAGCGGCCGAAATGACTGTGGTACATCGAGAGAACAATCGCTCCCTGGCGATTTAATGAGACGAGAGCTTGTCACAGAAGCCTGTGATCAGGAAACATACTTGAAAGAACAAAAAACATACTGTAAGTTCAAATTCCTTTTTTTGGGGCGCGATGTCACGTCGCGCCACCTGCCGATTTAACCCTTTGGAGACTCCGACTCATGGCACTGCCACCGATCCTGCAAAAGCTGCGCCTGCCTATCATTGGTTCACCCCTGTTCATTATTTCTAATCCCGACCTCGTGATCGCCCAGTGTAAAGCTGGCATCGTTGGCTCATTCCCCGCCCTCAATGCACGGCCCGAGCCGGTACTGGAAGAATGGTTGAAGCGCATCACCGAGGAGCTTGATCGCCACAATCAGGAGAATCCGGATTCTCCTGCCGCACCTTTTGCGGTGAACCAAATCGTGCATGGATCAAATCCTCGGCTCGAATACGATGTTGAAATGTGCGTTAAGTACAAAGTACCCATCATGATTACATCACTCGGCGCAAAAGAATGGGTCAACGAAGCTGCTCACAGTTACGGAGGCATTACGCTTCACGACATCATCAACAACCGCTTCGCCAAAAAGGCAATGGAAAAAGGGGCTGACGGGCTGATTGCCGTTGCGACAGGTGCCGGAGGCCATGCAGGAACTCAGTCACCGTTTGCATTGATTCAGGAAATCCGTGAATGGTTTAGCGGGCCGTTAATCCTCTCTGGCTCTATCGCCAGTGGCGATGCCGTACTGGCTGCTCAAGCGATGGGGGCAGATCTTGCGTACATTGGATCGGCCTTCATTGCTACCGATGAGGCAAATGCCACTGAGGGCTACAAACAGGCGATTGTTGACTGCGGTGCTGATGATATCGTCTACAGCAATCTTTTCACCGGTGTCTGGGGCAACTACCTGCGCCCATCGATTGAGTCAGCCGGGCTGGATCCCGACAATCTTCCCGTTAGCGACCCTACCAAAATGGACTTTGGTTCTGGAGGAAATACCGATGCAAAAGCCTGGAAAGATATCTGGGGATCAGGACAGGGAATTGGCGCAGTAAAAAACACCGGTCCAGCAGCACAGTACATCGACAAATTGTACGAGGAATATCAGGCCGCGCGTGAACGGGTGCTGGCCGCATGACCGACAGCAACAAGATCCCCAGAAATCCCGACGACGATTTTTGTGATGAGATTGTCAGCGCTCGCCAAACGTTCATCGAAGAAAAAACCGGCGCCAAGCTAAATCACACCAAGGCCTACTCCTATGATCCCCACGTAATGGCGGGGAACATCGAAAATATATGGGGTGTTGCTCAGATTCCCATAGGCGTTGCGGGACCCCTGCTGATTGATGGCGAACATGCAAAAGGCGAGTTTTACGTACCCATGGCCACTGTGGAAGGCACCATGCTGGCCAGCTACAACCGTGGCATGAAAGTGATTCGCGAGGCGGGGGGTGTAAAAACCACCGTCTCCGCCGAGTCGATGCAACGAGCTCCTATCTTTATTTTTGCTGACGCGCGGGAGGCCAGAGACTTTCAGGTATGGCTACGGGCTAACTTCGACGCCATTAAAGAGCAGGCCGAGAAAACAACCTCGGTGGGTAAATTGCTCGAAATCGAGAACTACCACTTTCACAACTACATCGCGACGCGCTTCGACTACTCCACCGGTGATGCCGCGGGCCAAAATATGACGAGCAGAGCGACCTTCTTCGCTTGCGAGTGGATTCGGGAAAACTACCCTGGAAGCCTGCGCAACTACATGCTCTCGGGCAACTTTGATACCGAGAAAAAAACCTCTGCCGTCAACATGCTCAAAGGGCGAGGCCGGCGAGTGACCGCAGAGATCACCATCCCCAGACAAGTTCTCATGGAGAATTTGCGAATCACACCCGAGCCGATGGTGTATGGCTATCAAATTTCTACGCTTGCTTCCTTCGCTGCCAACAGCTCCAGCAACGCCAGTCATCCCGCCAATGGCCTGGCAGCGCTTTATCTCGCCACTGGCCAAGATATTGCCAACATTGGCGAATCCAATCAGTGCACCACCTACCAGCGGGTTACAAGACAGGGGGATTTGTACTTCTCCATTACCCTCCCCTCCATTATTTTGGCCAGCTACGGTGGAGGCACAAACCTGCCGACACAGCGGGAGTGTCTCGAGATGATGGACTGTTATGGGCAGGGAAAAGCTCTCAAACTCTGTGAAATCGCTGCGGGACTTGTGGTCGCCGGCGAGTTGTCGCTGGGGGCAGCAACCCGCATTGACAAGGCAACCAGAACCAACGAGTGGGTCGATGCCCATGAGCGGCTAGGCCGCAATCGATAGCAAGATTTTGAAAAGCGGTCACCCTTGCAACTTTGCAAGCTTTCTAATACACGGGGGTTTGCTATAGTCCGCGGGAGGCTACCGGTATCAAGATTATGCGACTTTCCGTTTTTTGTTTTGCGTCTTTACTGTATCTGCTCCATCCGACTGCTGCTCTAGCCGATGACAACATCACGGTAGCACCTGACTTCAGGCTACCTGCGATAGCCAATGCCGATGACACGATCGAGATAGATAACTTTTTAGGGAAGGTGACTTATTTGGATTTTTGGGCTTCGTGGTGCGGCCCCTGTCGTCTGTCGTTACCCGCCTTATACGCACTTTACAAAGAGCTCCGCAATGAAGGGCTCGAGGTGGTTGCTGTAAGCGTCGATGTAGTTGACGAGGATTCCCTCGACTTCCTAAAGCGCTACCCGGTGAGCTATCCCGTCGCGATTGACACAACCGGAGATATCGCCAGATCCTATTCGGTTGGCGGCATGCCATCGGGCTATCTCATCGATCGAACCGGAGTCATCCGGGCGGTTCACGTGGGCTTCAAACGGGGGGACGAGGAGAAACTCCGGCTAGAGATTATGGAGCTCCTCGAAGAATGAAAACCATGATCGCAAACCTGGTGTTTATCAGCACTCTTCTATTCCTACAGGGCTGCGCTAGCCCAGAACCTGTCGCCCCCTGGGAACGCGGCTACCTCGCTGACCCAGCCATGCAATGGCAACGCAGTGTCCGCGAAGCAAGATTTGCGGGGCATGTTTATACCAGCAAGGAGGCATCCTCGGGTGGATCCGGCGCTGCCGGAGGCGGGTGTGGCTGTAATTAGACAATCATGAGCGAGCGCACTAAAACAGGTATCGACTCGCCACTGGTCAGATCAATCGGTGCCACACTCAGTGCGTTGCCCGCCTATCAGTCCACGCTCGCTGATGCGCCCCCCGCTTACACCGAAGTTGGCATTCGCCACAGTCACTACACCGAAGACAGTCTGGACGCCTCTGATGTCATTTTTGGATCTCGCTCCCGTTACGACATTGACGTCACTCAGCTATGGATAGAAGCCCCCGTTGGGGGCTCATGGTCGGTTGCGCTCGATGTGCAAAACGACGCGATGAGCGGCGCATCACCCTGGTTTGTGGGGGTCGGGCTCGATGGCGAACCCGGTGTCGTGATGAGTGGTGCCAGCATTAAAGACAACAGAGTAGAGGTTGGTGTCACCACTCGTTATTTCTGGGCGGACGGCAATGCGGGTCTCGCTGTTTCCCATTCGGATGAAGATGACTATCGCGCACTTTCTTTTGCCTTCGACGCTTCCTGGAACAGTAGCGACAACGCGAGGACCTGGACTGCCAGCGCCAGTCGATCCAACGACACTGTTACGCCGGTCAAGGAGCGGATACCAGTTTTCATTGACGAAGAATCATTGCACACCGAATCCCTCTACTTTGGCGTCAGCCAAATCCTCTCGCGAACACAGATAGTCCGTATTGGTCTGAGCTATACCGCGAGCGAAGGCTACCTAACAGATCCCTACAAATTTGCCGACAACCGCCCCGAGGACCACGATCGATGGGTGCTATCAACGGGTTACAGGCAGTTCTTCAGCAATGCTGATGGAGCAGTTCAGGCGGACTATCGATTCTATTCGGACAGCTGGGGGACCGATTCCCACACGTTGGAGGTGGGTTGGCATCAGAATCTTGGCC
>CAXPOA010000054.1:0-7127 GCA_964218505.1 Luminiphilus sp. | reverse complement strand
TCTGCTCCTATCCGGATGATGAGTTGGGAGAGCGGGTTTGCGTTTGTGTGGTGCCCTTGCCGGAGGAAGATGTTCCGACCTTGGATGATCTGTGCAAGTATCTTATTGATTGTGGCGTGGCAAAGTTCAAGCTGCCGGAGCGGATTCAGAGCGTGAGCGCGTTACCCCGAAATCCCTTGGGCAAGATATTGCGTCACGAACTTAGTGCCAAGCTTGTTTAGCCGACGCTGACTGCCAAATTAGCCTCCACCGCCGACAAAAACCCTGCCATATCCACGATGGTCTCACTCTCGGGATTGAGCGTCTTGCCTTTCAGATCACCGGTGACCGTACCTTGATCAACGGTGCTAATAAGAGCGGCCTTGAGACTCTCGGCGTAGTCGGCCAGCGCCTCATTGCTCTCTCGCGTGGCGAGTTCCTCGAGTGCATTGGCGACAGCAAAAATCAGGGCCGAGGAGTTGAAGTGGGCTTCTTTACCGTCGGTTTCCAGATAACGCAGGTAGAGATCTTGAGCAGTACCGTGAGGGGCCTCGAAGAGTTTGGTGCCGCCCTTACTGATAATTACCGAGCTGGCTGTCGCCAGGCTGCCCCCGAGGGCGGCGGAGATATCGGAGAAGATATCTCCATCCAGATTTTGCGCCGGGTATAGACCCCATCGCGGTGGATCGCAGATCATTTTGCTCAGCTGCCGGGAAGGCCGCATGATCATGAAGGAGGGGGGTGGCGTATCAAGCGCTGCGAGTTCCTGACGAATCTCTAGAATGATCGAGCTGTATACCTCATCGTAATTTACAAACTCACGCTTGAGACCAAAATAGACCTCTTTCTTATTGATCGCTGCATCCTGAAAAACCTGGCTTACCCAGTCTTTGATGGATTCCCGATCGTTTGACATGAAAAGAATAGGGTCATTGGCTTTGACATGGCGGGCATGCTTTTCCTCGCCATCGACAATCACTTTGATAACGCCATCTTCTGACGCCGGCGTGTTGTAGCTGCCATATTGATCGCCGCCGCCCGCACTCATGCGCGAAATCGAGACGTGGGCTTTCCGCTCGGGCAGGCCATAGCGTTTGAGTTGCTGCACAAGCTTGAAAAGCTTCATGCCGCTGACGTTGTCGGGAACTCCCCAGAGTGCCCGCTCAGGTGGATTGGAGACGATTCGGGCCGCCTGTGCATCAATCAGTTCATAGTGATAAGTGAGGCCAGCCGCTTCCACCTGCGCCTGGTACTCGTTGTAGTAGATGGTCTCGATCGCCTCGCGCATCACACCGTCATACCCGGGTATGACTGTGTCCTTAAGGCCTAGATAAATATCCCGCTTTTCATCGAGCGCCCGCTGGAAGAATCGGTGAGCCCATGCTTTTACCGCCTTAATATCGTTAGTCGCCAGCATCCACGGGTCACCCTTATTGAGTGCACGTCGGTGCAACTCAATCGGATCGCCACTGCTTCCCACGAAAACAATCTTGGCAACGCCGGTGGCGTTGGATAGCTCGCTGTAGCTGAAGTCGAGGCCGCCGCTCTCCATGGTGTCGACTTCGATGTCCCGGTCTATCCAGTCGGGCCTGACGCTTTTCAGATTGCGAAACTCGATATCTTCTCGGGTGATATTGCCGCTGATCCCCTTGCGGATAGCGCCATTTGGGGACTTGGTCGCGAGCCCATCGAGGGACTTCTCGTCAATCTCCGGGTGTTTTGCCAGCAGCGCATCAAGCTGCTGGCGATTAACTGTCATTCCCGCATTTTTGACGCCGATGCCATGTGCTTTCAGCGCGTCGATTGCCTCTCGCACAACTTGGCCATTGCTGATGAGCCGCTGCTCTGCCGAGAGGTCTATTTCAACCAGTTCGATATCGAGCTTCGCCTTTACAAAGCGGGTCAATATCTCATCAAAGGCCACCTGCGCCATCTCGTCGCCGTGGAGAATGACCAGGGGATTGTTAACGGCAATTTTGGAGCCCAAGGGAATATCCTCTCGCTGGGTGGTGCGGTCGACAGTTACCTAAAAATTCGGGTGGCAAGGGTAGCGCAGGGCGCTGGCTAACCCTAGAGGACTTTTGCACAACGGCGAGGTGCGACCGGAAAACTTTCAGGATCAGCGATCTTTCCAGTTTGGAGCACGTTTGTTGATGAAGGCATCAATGGCTTCGTGAGCATCCTCGGTCATCGCGACCAGCGATTGCTGCCGATCTTCAAGGGCCATTGCGGCATCAAGGGACCCCGCATCGATGCTCATATTGAGACCGTCTTTTGTGAGTCGAAGTCCCATGGGGGAGGTGGCAAGCATGTCATCAATAAAGGCTTGGGCAGCCTCCTCTAGCTCGTTCTCCGGCACCACCTGAGAAACAAGATTGACGGCCAGTGCCCTCTCGGCCTGAATAAAGCGCCCAGTCATCATCAGTTCACTCGCAATGGATAATCCAACGAGGCGCGGTAACAAATAGCTGCAAGCCATGTCACAGGCAGTCAGACCGGCCTTTATGTAGGCAGCGTTCATTTTGGCGGTGGTCGCCGCGATGCGAATATCCGAGGCAAGCGCGAGGCTGAATCCGCCGCCACAAGCGGCGCCCTGTACGCAGCTTATGATGGGCTGCGGGCAACGCCGCATCGCGCGAAAAATATCGGAAATACTTCGCTGCAGATCCATGAGTGAGTTCGGTGTCGATTCGGTAGTCCACTCTCCACCCGAGAGATCCAGCCCCGCGCAAAATGCCCGGCCATTTGCTTTCAGAACGACAACCCTGATTTCTGGCTGATGTCGAAGCTCCTCGAAAGTTGTCCTCAGCGCGGCGGTGAGGCTTGGGTTCAGGGTGTTGAGTGCTTCCGGTCGGTTTAGCGTCAGCCAGAGCACCCCATCTCTTTGTTCCTTTAGTAGTACATTCTCTTCAGTCATGATTTGCCCTATCTGTGCGCGCTGTCAAAGCTTGGTGACAACGTGATTGATCGCCTCTTCGAAAGTCACCTTTCCCTGCGAAATATCCTCGAGTAGCGCCTCACCTTCCTTGGTAGTGAAGAAATCTTTTGCTTGGGACTCAATGTGTCTCAGCATCGCTTTTTCCAGAAGCTTTCGTCCTCTCAGGGATCGCCGCTGGTTTATCAGCCCCGCATCGGTCATCGCAGCAGTCTGGTTGTGGATCATTTGCCATAGCTCCGAAACGCCCTGTCCGGTAGTCGCGACGGTTTCGGCAATCTCAGGTGATATCGGTGTGGACAGAAGGGCTAATGAATCTTGCAGGTCGACTCTGGTTTGATTGAGGCCTTCCTTGTCCGCTTTATTGATGACAAAGACATCGCCGACTTCGGTGAGCCCTGCTTTGTTGGCCTGAAATGAATCTCCCCAGCCCGGGGTTAGAACGACAACGACGGTCGTCGCAAGATTCACGATATCCAGCTCGACCTGACCGATACCCAGAGTTTCAACGAGAATGTGATTCCACCCGCCGTGCGCAAGAAGTCGAATTGCCGTCTCGGTAATTCGCGTAAGACCACCACTGTCGCCCCGGGAGGCCATCGATCGGATAAAGACATTTTGCCCCTGACTGTGACCCTGCATCCTGACGCGATCTCCAAGCAGAGCGCCTCCAGAAACCGGTGAGCTGGGATCGACCGCCAGCACCGCCACTCTCGAGCCCGAGTCGCATGCGTCGGGTAAGAGTGCATTGATAAGAGAGGACTTGCCTGCTCCCGGAGCGCCGGTAAAGCCGACAACGAAAGGACTATTTTCAGGGGCGCTATCTAGCTCGCGCCGAATGATTGCCTCGGCGGCAGTCTCCCGTTCAAGGAGTGACAATAGACGGGCGAGAGCCGGTCTGTCCTCTTCACCGGCGCGTTTGAGTAACGCGGTAATTTGCGACGGTAAATCGTTGGTCACTTTCTGCCTGTTAAACGCTCTGCGGCATCGACAATGTCTGATAACTGAGAGCCTGGGGGATACACCTCAACCCCAAGTGCCTCGAGATCTTTGGCCGCATGGGGTGGAATTGTCCCGCCGGCAAAGATCGGTAAGTCAGGGCGAGTAGACTGAACAAGGGCAATCGCTCGCTTCGCGACGTCAATATGCCCCCCGATATTGAGGCCGACCAAATCAACGTCTTCATCCACTGCGGCAGACAGAATGTCATCGGTACTGGCCATGCCTATCATGATCACCTCGAAACCCGCGTCACGCAGCGCGCGAGCGACGATCGTGGGGCCGCGCCAGTGACCATCCAGTCCGGTCTTAGCCATGAGAATACGTTTTTGTGCCTGTGACATCTGTGTCTCCTCAGGTTTGAATTGGAGTATTCCAGTTGCCAAATACCTGCCTGAATACGTTGCCAATTTCTCCGAGCGTCACTTCGGCGTCCATGGCCTGCATCATGGCGGGCATGATATTTGTGTCGCCCTTGCAGTCTGCTTCCAGTTTTTTAAGGGCTGTCGCCGCCGCTGCCTCATGCCGTGTTCTCAGCACGTCTTGAAGCCTTGACGTGGCAACATCAAAGGCATCGTCGGTTCCCATGAAGCCATCTACATGAAACGGGGACTCATCGTCTTGAAAGCAATTCACGCCAATGATCTTTTGCTCACCCGATTCGGTATCCATAAACTCCTTGTACTGATTATCGGAGGCTTTACTGTGTAGCCATCCGGAATCGAGTGCGGCGAGGTAGCCTCCCTGCGTTTGAATTTCTTCAAAGAATTGCCAGGCTTTCTCAGCGAGTTGGGCAGTCAGCGTCTCGATGTAATAGGAACCGCCCAAGGGATCGGTGACATGGGAAATGCCGGTCTCTTCCTGAATAATCTGTTGGATCCGGACCGACATCTGATGTGCATGTTCAGAGGGAATGGAAAGCGCCTCGTCGTAGCCAGATACGCCGAGTGACTGCACTCCGCCAAACACGGCACCAAGCGCCATCAGCGTGCCCCTCACGATGTTGTTCAACGGCTGCTGATAAGTCATCTTTGAGCCGGCGGTCACACAGTGAATTCGCAGATTCGCTATCTTGGGATCAGTAATGTCGTAGCGTTGCCGGAGTAGGTCAGACCACATCAGCCTGGCGGCCCGCATTTTACAGGCCTCCTCGATGATCTGGATGGATGCACGGAAGCTGACACCCCCGCAGGCCTTGGCCGCGCCGCGAAGATCAACGTTACCTCGTCGCTTTATTTCATCCAGATACTCCACGGCGTTCGCAAACAGCACCCCAAGCTCCTGATCGGGGGTGAGACCGGTATCGGCGGCGTTATATCCAGCGATAGATACCGGCACCCACCGTGGAAGGTATTGGTCGCAGAACTCGATGATGTCCGCGTTGAAGCGCAAGCCCGCCTGGGTCGGTATTTGCTCCTTTGTTACGCAACCCAAATAGGTGAGGTTAAAGTCGCTTTGGCCTGTGCCGCTGATTTTGGCCAGATCGAACCCTCTCTGTTTGGCTACCGTCCAGTAAGCTGCCAGAGCAAAGGGTGCGTGCTGGACCACAGCACCCCCCGCATGACCAAAACTGGTGTCAATCGGCAGTCCATCCATGCAGATAGCGGTATCTCTGACACTTTGCATGACTGCACCGGTGAGACCAACGTCCTCGCGACGGGCGACAACGTCTGGATGATCAACGTTGTAGCAGTGGTCTGCGGTATTGCGGTCGTGCTCCATGATGAAGCCGGTTTCACCATTTTTTAGCAGGAATTTAATTCGCTCGTTTTCATCCTCTGGTTTACCAAAGCCACTGAGCTGGAAAATCCGCCAGGGTTTGCTGCGGTAGCCCGCCGGGTGGAATCCACGTTGATAAGGTGCATCGCCTGGGGCTACGTTCATGCGGGCACGATGCGCCGTGGGAATATCCGACTCTGTATAGAAAGATTTGAGCTCAATGCCTGAAGCGGCAAAAGCGGCTTTCGGGGGGGATTTTTCTGCCATGGCGCACCGTCTTTACGACTTTTATTAGGGTCTTCGTGGCTTAGCATACAACAATTTACTTATCAGTATTGGATTGATACTCTCTGGTCATAACGATAAAAACAGGGGTTCGATATGTTCTCTGCAGACAGCGCCACACTTGGCCTCACAGCAACGGAGCGTGTGCACATTGGCCGTCGCGCTGCCGATGCGCTTGCGGAAGAAGTAACAACGCTCAACGCCAAGCGGGTCTTTTTGCTCGTTAGTTCTACCCTTCGATCCCAAACCGATGAAATCTCACTCATCGAGTCTGCCTTGGGTGATTCCGTAGCCGCTGTATTTGATGGCATCGGACCTCACGGGCCGCGCACCGACGTGCTAAAGGCCATGGAGGCTGCAAGAGCCTGCGACACCGATTTGATCATCACGGTGGGTGGGGGGTCGGTAACGGATGCTGGCAAGGTTATTGCGCTTGGGTTGAAGCACGGAATTAAAAAGCATGAGGACTTCGAAGGGTTCTATGTTTACGTCGATGACAAGGGCGACACCGTTGTACCCGACTTTGAAGCCCCCGACATAAGAGTCATCTGCTGCCCGACCACACTCTCGGGGGGTGAATTCAACACCATGGGCGGTGTGACAGATGATCGGGAGAATAAAAAGCAGGGCTACACCCATCGGATGATGGCACCCATTGCGATTGTTCTTGATCCCGCACTCACTGTGCATACCCCCGAGTGGCTCTGGTTTTCTACCGGAGTGAGAGCGGTAGATCATGCGCTCGAGGCATTTGGCTCCAAACACTCGAATTACTTTTGTGATGGCGTCGCTGGTAGTGCCCTGCGCATATTGGGTGAAGCACTACCTGCGGTAAAAGCAGACCCCACTAATCTGGACGCACGCCTGCGATGTCAGGTCGGTGCCTGGCAGTCGATGATTCCCATCATTGGCGGTGTGCCCATGGGTGCCAGTCACGCGATCGGTCATGTCCTGGGGGGAACCGCTGACGTGCCCCACGGCTACTGTTCCTGTGTTATGGCGCCGGCGGTGCTCGCGTATAACAAGCCTGTGAATGGCGACAAACAGAAGCAAATTAGCGCCTGTTTTAATCAACCTGATCGCGATGCCAGTGACATACTTGATGAGTTTATTTCGGACCTAGGCATGCCTCGTTCGTTGGAGGCTGTCGGTGTGGGCGAGGATAAGCTCGACATCATTGCTGAATACACCATGCTCGATTTTTGGTCGC
>CAXPOA010000053.1:0-5852 GCA_964218505.1 Luminiphilus sp. | reverse complement strand
CAACGCGCTGTCCACGGACTGTAGGGGCTCACGTCGCTTGGGTCGAAGCCCTATCCAAAGCACCCTGCCCGAGGGAAGGTCCTTGGCGTATCTATCGAGTGGATTCACACGCTTGGTAGATGACATGAGGGGAGCTCACTTATTTAACGACTATGAACAGTATGCGTGTTTGAGCGCCGGAGCAAACAGGCGTGACTGGAGAGCGCGCAACAGCCTCGAACGCCCGGAAGGCACATTAAAGACCAGCAAAACGTTAAGTTAACGGCACTGATATCTCAAAAACCGCTCCTGACGCGGAGTCAAGTAATCTAAGTTCGCCCTCGTTGTCCTTCATGAGTCGGTAACTTATGGATAAACCGAGACCGGTGCCACCCTCACTCATTTTTGTGGTGAAGAACGGCGTAAAAATCTTGTCACGCAGCTCGGGTTTCACACCGGGACCGGTGTCACGCACTGTGATGAGGCCCTTACGCTCTCTCCTGCTTATCCTGACGACCACCTCGCCACCGCCAGCTTTTTTCATCACGTGTCGAGCGTTATTAAAAAGATTAATCAGGACCTGCTCAACCTGCTGCGCATTGGCTCGCACCTCAAGATCTTTTTCTTCTTCAATAAGGGTGATCCTTACATTGTCCAGCTCGAATTGCACCTTCACCAAGTCGACAGCGGATGTAACAAGGGAAGCCAAGCTGACCGGGGCTTTGACTGCAGTTTTATTCTGCGCGAAAGACTTCAAATCCCAAACGATATTAGATGCCCTTCTTATTTGCTTATCAATTCTACTGAGCTTATCCCTGAGGTATTCCTCCGAAAGCGCTTGCCTATCAAGCTTAACTGACATATTTGATGAGGCCATCAAAATTGCGTTGAGAGGCTGGTTGAGCTCGTGAGCCACGCCGGTTGCAAGCTCCCCCAGTTCTGCGAGGCGTGACGCGTGCGCTAGTTTTTCCTTTGTCAAAATTATCTCGGAAATGTCTTCAATCCGCGCCGAATAGCTTGTCTCAGGCCCCCGTATAATCGCGAACTCGAGCGTAAACGTGCGGGGTTCCTCAGAATAGTCGACTGGAAGTTTTACCTCGGAAAAATGCTGTTCTTGCCCGGATTGCAGCCAGGTGGTCGCGCTTTCGGTTATGGGGTTGTTCATTTCGCAGACTTCCCCTCGATAGTGGGCCGAGACGGACAACATTAAAGATCGACGTAGCAGTTCATAATCGCTGGATCGGGCCATTTTATTTTCAGTGATTACTTTCCCATCGGCACCCATGATCATGAAGAATGCCCGACTCTGCTCCACCATCCCTGTTAACTGCTGTGCCCTATCGGCAAGAGCACGGAGTGTCTCCTCTTGTTTAGCGCGGATTTCATTTTGGCTTTCCAGAAGCTGGATAATGTGGCGCTTCAAACCATCAACTTCGGCAGTTTCGGAATGTAACTCAAGTTGAGTTTTGGTGGTGTCCGTTGGGTAAGCCTCGAGCAACGCTCCGAACTCTTCGATAGCTTCCACTTCGTGATTTATTTTTCGTCTTAGTAAAATCAGCAAAGCAAAAAGGAGGCCCATGACTAGAGAGAGGAAAATGCCAGACTCCCTAAATTGAATGGTTGCGAAATCGTGCGCTCTAAAACTGATACGTAACCCGCTAACGGCAATATCACCGGCACGTTTTGCGGGGAACTCAAAAATGAAGACTTCGGAAAGGCGCTCGGAAAAAAAGTGCCGTCCAGGGTCAGCATTGCTGATTACGTCATGGTAGAGGGTCTCAGCCCATGGATTGGTCGAGGGCTCTATCACCAGATCATTTAAATAGTCCTCCCGAGTAATTGCTTCCATACCCAGCTGATTTTCGAGACTCGCCTCAGGCCCCAAATATCCGCGGGAACGCTTAGTGATGGCTGCACCATCAAGCATGGCGATCAGTGTGTAATCATTGCCCACCAGCTCAACTGGCCATACTGGGACATCCGCTTTAACAGAGGAGCTTTGAAGTATATGTTTCTTTGTTGGGGCGTTCGAAAGGTCCTGACTTAACTGCGCAATATGATCGCTAGCGCAGCCCTCTTGAGACACGACTACTGACTGATCTTCTTGTTGCCGTTTAAGAATCAAACCACATATGGACGGATACTCCTGCATGATATGGGCAAGCTGATTTACTAGGGTCCCGGTAGGCCCCGTCATTTCATCAAAAGCGTCGGTAAGAAAATGGTGTATGGCGAATGCGCTGTCTTGAAAGCGGTAGTTGTGCAAGGAAGCTACGATATCCGTACCCTGACTGAATGCACTGTTCCCCGCATCGTGGTCAATAATTCGGTCTGTCACAAAAAACGTCATGCTGGAGAGGATGACAAGGCTACCGGCACCCAGCTCCGCGCTGTAACGCAGTGAATGTTTATTTGCGGCGCTCTGGCTTTTGCCCAGTCGCGCACAACACTTCCTGATTGATTGCCCGTAGAAGACGAGTGAGAACACGACGAGATTCAGGAGGTTACCGCTGAGCTCCTGTAGCACGATGGTGGCACCACTCCAGAAAAACTCGGTGAAGTAAGGTACTGCCAGCACACAAAGGATAGGGGTGCCACACCAAACCCAGAACCTTAAACCTACAGAAAACACTGGTGTCGCACCCGAATGACGAGCCTGTAAACCCAGCCATCCCGCCTGTAAACAATGAAGCAACACGCCGCCCCAGCCAAGACTGTCGCCCGGCTCCAGCAATATCTCAATTAGCCCCAATGACAAAACGGCGGTGAGAATGCCCCACCCCAGACCCATGAAGACTGAAGCGAAAATATAGAACAAGGGGTAAACGTAGGGGGTAGCCGCGTAATAAAACTGAGTCCTAAAGCTTTCGATGCCAAAAGCCAAGGATACGACCAAAGCCGTTATAACCGCGTTTAGAAGAAAGCGCATGTTCACCAGTCCGTGGTCCTCTGTACTGTACATCTATGTACAGCGTCCGTATCTTCTTGCTCGCCGTTCGGTAGCCCTCAGAGATCTGGCAGACATAGCTCACTATAAAGCGTTGCTGGCTGATCCGGCTTCCTTTTATGGGAGCCCTTTTTACCCTAAGAGCCCTTTTTACGCCTCGCGACTACAGCGCTCGGCGGCTGCGCCAGTCTACCTTAAATGGCTGGAATCTAATGAAAATTCAGCATTTTTTTGAATTTTTAACAGTTATTAGCAAAATATATCGCCCCACCATCGGATATCTCAGCAAGGTTTACAACAAATTGACCAGGCATTTGGTCTGGTTGGCGAAGCAGTGCTACGACCCAGATCTTGGCCTCAAGACCCTACCCTCATTACCGTTGACGTCTTTGAGCGGTGTCCGCGGTCTAACATTTACTGCACGCTAAGCTATGATAACGACACCAATGGAGAGTGGCGGCAAGAGGAGTATCGTCCATGGGAGCAGACACTAGTCGATACCACAAGCCCCGCTGTCGATGGCTGGCTGGTCTGCTGCTTGTCAGCGCTTACGCTGTCGCTGAGCTGCCCGAAGGCCCCGGGAAAGCCCTGACCGAAATGGTGTGTAGCGAGTGCCATTCAACAACATACATAGAGCGCGGACAGGGCTATGACTCTCCCGAGGCCTGGCGCTACCTGATCGCCTCCATGGTGGAGCTGCCGGCCCCTCAGGCGGACACCATTAGCCGCTACCTAGCTACTCACTTTCCATCGCGACCTGAGAAGCATCCCACCCTCGTGCCTGGCGACTTTGATATTGAAATCACCGAATGGCTGGTGCCAACCCTTGGGCAGCGGTCGAGAGATCCGGTTGAAGCGCCTGATGGCAGCATCTGGTGGACCGGCATGTGGGCCTCACTCGCAGGCCGACTTGATCCTGAGACCGGCAAAATGGAGGAGTTTCAGCTTCCCGCCGACGCCAGACCCCATTCAATCCTACCGGACGATGAAGGCAACATCTGGTACATGGGCAATAGCAACAGCACCATCGGCCGGCTTGACCCGGTCAGCGGCGAAATCGCCATTTTTCCTACGACAGCGAAGGATCCCCACACCGGCGTGTTTCACCCCAACGGCATGCTGTACTTCACCGCTCAGCATGCGGGCATGATTGGCAGGCTGGATCCGGTAACAGGTGAACTCATTGAGGTGACAACGCGCGCCCGTCCCTACGGCATAAAGGTGGCCCAAAACGGACTTTTATATGTGGCACACAACGGCACCAACGCCATCGCCGAGATCGATCCCGATTCTCTCGCCATACGCTATTTTGACATCCCCGATGAGCGCACCCGAATTCGCCGACTCGATATCGCCAGCAACGGGTCGATCTGGTTCGTCAACTCTGCACTTGGAAAAATTGGGCGCTTGGATCCTGTAACGGGAGAGGTTACCCAGTGGAATTCACCGAGCGGGCCGTCATCTCACCCCTACGCCATCGCCGTTATTGACGATGTAGTCTGGTACAACGAGTCGGGCATGCGGCCCGATGCCTTAGTGCGCTTTGATCCTGCCACGGAAACCTTTCAAAGCTGGGCCATTCCTTCAGGAGTAGGGATTGTTCGGCATGTGTGGGTTACTGCCGAGAAGAATCTGCTGATTCACCAAAGTAGTAGCAACAGAATTGGCTTGGTCAGGATTCCTCGCTAAGCCTCAGCTCGCGGCAGATCGCGCAACTGTCAAAAAGCGTTCGATGTCCTGCTCTTTTGTTGCAAAACTCGTCACCAAACGCTTCATACCATCTACTACGGGCCATGGATAATAAACGAAGCCTGCTTCCACCAAGGCGCGATCAACATGCTCGGGCAGTACCGGAAATACTTCATTCGCTTGGGTCGGCCAGGGAAGCGTTACACCAGAAATATCTCCCAAGCCTGCCGCAAGTTTGAGCGCCATATCGTTGGCATGGCGGGCATTTTGAAGCCACAAATCATTATTCAGAAAACCATCAAACTGCGCTGCGAGAAAACGGTGCTTGGACCAAAGGTGTCCAGATCGCTTTCTCCTGTAAGCGAAATCATCACTGAATCGCTGATTGAAAAAAATAACTGCCTCGGCTGCTAGCGCACCATTTTTGGTTGCACCGAAGGTCAGAGCATCGACGCCAGCACGCCAAGTGAGGTCTGCAGGACTGACCCCAGCGCCCGCTACGGCATTGGAAAAGCGCGCGCCGTCCATGTGCAATCCAAGATTGTGGGACTTGGCCAACTCGGCATAACTAGCAACTTCATTGGGCGTAAATACTGTTCCATGCTCAGTTGCATTAGTTAGGCTAATCGCTGCCGGCTTAACGTTGTGCACTCCATGAAGTTCCGCTGCGAGTATTTGCGCCTTGATAGCATCGATGTCGGGTTTACCAAGGTCACCGGCAACCGGGATCTGCCGAGCCCCTCCGGTATAGAATTCGGGCGCAGTGTTTTCGTCATTGGCAATGTGCGCTCCTTCATGGGTAAAGACTGCACCCCACGGGGGACACATGGCACTTAACACCAAAGAATTTGCAGCCGTTCCGGTAGCCACCAGAAAGACCTCACATTCTGTTTCAAATAAGCTGTTAAAACTCTCAGCGACTCGCTTCGACAGAGCATCCTCACCGTAAGCGGGCACGAGGTCCTCAGCAGCCAACGTGATCGTATTTAATATGGCCGGATGGGCTCCCGCTTGGTTATCGGAGCCAAGCAATACGGCTGGCCCTTCCGATGGCACTAACTCGCTCGTTCCCACTGTGTCATGCTTGCCCACAATTCACCCCAATAAAAGCCTCGATGGCTGAGGCTATACTGTATACTGACTGGCCACTTTTGGGGGCGTTACGGATTCGACGACGGTCACGAAACCTGCGGTGCATGCCGTGATGACAGCCAATCACGTTAATCCAAAGCTGTAA
>CAXPOA010000052.1:0-3104 GCA_964218505.1 Luminiphilus sp. | reverse complement strand
CTGCCTATTACATGCAGCCCGCTGCAGACGGCACGCGTCCCGGCTGGTACTACGTAAACCTTCACAAGCCGGAAGTGCGCCCTAAGTTTGAAATGGAAGTGCTGAGCGTTCACGAGAGCGTTCCGGGACACCACCTGCAAATTGCACTGGCCCAAGAGCTTGGGGAGCTACCAGAATTCCGACGCAACAGTGGCGTTACCGCCTTCGTCGAGGGCTGGGGCCTTTATTCAGAACGCCTTGGGTACGATATGGGACTCTATCAGGACCCCTACTCTCGCTATGGACAGTTGGTTTATGACATGTGGCGTGCGGTAAGGCTCGTGGTCGATACCGGCATGCATTATTTCGGCTGGAGTCGTGATCGAGCAATCCAATTTTTCCTCGACAACGCGGCCAAAACAGAAACTGATATCGTCAATGAGATCGATCGTTATATCGGCTGGCCGGGGCAGGCGCTGGCTTACAAAATTGGTCAGCTAAAAATGCTTGAGCTGCGGGAGCGATGTGAAACTGCTCTCGGAAAAGACTTTGATATCCGCGCATTTCACGATCACTTGCTGGGCGCGGGCGCGATTCCCCTCGATGTGCTCGAAGAGCGCATGCTCCGCTGGCTTAAGACACAAATGACGTCAGAGGGCTAGCAGGCCCACTGCCGCTCTCAAAACCAGCCTGCCTCCATTCGCCACGTAGTGTCGTCAAAGTCGCAGAGCAAATCTGCCCATACTCGGGTTTGCGGCAACTCCCAACGGGCAAACCAGTTCATCGCCTGTAGCTTGCCACGATAAAAATCGGCGTCGTTGCCGGCAGCGCCACTGGCGAGCGCCTTCGCTGCCACCCGGCCCTGACGCAACCACATCCACGCAATAACTACGTGGCCAAACAGCTCCAGGTAACGCGCCGAATTTGCCATCACCAGGTCAATATCCTTCTCGAGCATGCCGCCTATTAAGGTCTCCGTGGTTCGCTCGAGCTCTGACACCGCATTGTTTAGCGCTGCCACCATGATCTGAAGATCCTCGCACCCCTTGGCTTTCGAGAGCTCAACGCGCATGGCCTCTATGCAGGCTTGATAGCCTGCCATACCGTTTTGAGGCACTTTGCGTCCTAGCAGATCCAGAGACTGAATGCCGGTGGTCCCCTCGTGAATCGGGTTCAGACGGTTGTCCCGGTAAAACAACTCGACCGGATGCTCATTGGTATAGCCGGCTCCACCAAGCACCTGAATAGCAAGATCATTGGCCTTTGGACCCCATTCCGAGGGCCATGTTTTCACAATCGGCGTCAGGAAATCGAGTAAAGCAAAGGCCGCTTCACGATCCTCTGGATCGGGATGGGTCTTCCAGTCATCGATAAGCTGTGAAGCGTAAAGGCACAAACACCACGCCCCCTCGGCGTAGGCTTTTTGAGCCAACAGCATGCGCCGCACATCTGCGTGCTCAATTAACATCACAGGAGGGCCCAGCGGGTCTTTACTCGAGGGTTTGCGACCTTGAGGGCGCTCTTTCGCATAATCAAGGGAATACTGATAACCCGTCAGCGCCAAGGTCGCGCCAGAGGTTCCGACCATCACCCGCGCCTCATTCATCATATGAAACATGTATTTGAGTCCCTGATGGGGCTCTCCGACCAGATAGGCAGTCGCACCCTCTCCTTCGCCAAAATTTAACGCGGTGGAGGTCTGCCCTCGCCCGCCCATTTTGTGAAATAGCCCGGCCAGTTGAACGTCGTTTCTCTCCCCAATGGAGCCATCCTCGTTAAGTAAAAACTTTGGGCAGATGAAGAGAGAAATGCCTTTAACCCCTGGCGGTGCACCGTCGATACGCGCCAGCACTGCGTGAACGATATTGGTCGACAATTCATGATCACCACCGGAAATCCAGATCTTGTTACCAAACAAGCGATAGCTGCCGTCCGCCTGAGGCACGGCTTTGGTGCGCATATCTGCAAGGCTTGATCCCGCCTGAGGCTCACTCAATGCCATGGTGCCGGCAAATTCGCCGGTCCTGAGCCGGGGCACCCAGGTCTTGATCTGTTCCTCAGACCCATAGGCCTCAAGCAGATTCGCGTTGGCTGCTGTCAACGCATGGAAACCGTTGGTCGTGCTGGCTGCCGCCGTCAGGTAGCCCAACGCGCAGGCCGACACGACAAGAGGAAGCTGCATACCGCCCCAATCATAATCCTGATCGGGACAGATCAAGCCGGCCTCGGCAACCGCATCGTAAGCCTCCTTGATCTCGGGGATCATCAGCACTTTTTCGCCGTCCCAGTCTGGCTGGTTGAGATCCACTTTTTTTCGGATTGGAACGAAAAAGTCCTCGGCCACGCGTTCGGCAATATCGAGCGCAGCATCGAAAGATTCCCGATTGTGGTCACAGTACCGATCGCGCGACGTCAGCGATTCCACATCAAACAGTTCGTAGAGGTAAAACTCCAGATCCCGACGTGACAACAGTGGAGCAGGCATTATGCGTTCCTTAGCGGGTTAATAGATGATCAGTCCAGCGCCAATCGGCCAACGGACTCCATGGCCAGGCTTCCCAGCCATAAGGTTTTTCCGCACGGTGTGGCGCTGGTGATGTAATGGTAACCAAACTCTGGATCCTGCAAGTTCTTTTTCACCTGACCGTTCAAATCCACACCAATGACAAAACTAGTGGGCTTGACGACCGCCGTCATTAACGCCCCGGGCAGCACCGACAAAAGCGTCCGAATAAATGGCTGCTGCGCGAGTTGATCCGCATTTTCACGAAGGGATGGCATCGCTATCCAGAAAGTATCTGCTCCATCGAAGTTGATATTGTCGGGAGTCCCCGGCAAAGCCTCTATCAGGAAATCTTGCTCCCCAGCCTTGGGCCCTTTGAGCCAGAGTCGCTTTACGCGGCCCAATCCCGTCTCATTGACCAGCACATACTCATCGTTAGGCCCAAGGGCCACCCCATTGGCGAAGAACAGGCCAGTCAAATGAACTTTGGTGGTGCCGGTTGCAGGATCCCAGGATAACAGGCGGCCGGTCATGGAGCCCTCGTAGAAATCCAAAAGATTGTCGTGGATACCAAAACGGTTTGACGCATCGGAAAACCAGACTGTGCCGTCAGCAGCGATAT
>CAXPOA010000051.1:0-4084 GCA_964218505.1 Luminiphilus sp. | reverse complement strand
AGCGGATTAACGACGGCTTGCGTAACGAGGTTGCGATACGGACTGTGCAGGAAGTTGTCTCGGGTTCCCGTGACGAGGTCATGGATTCGATTACTCAAAGGTTATCGGAGGTTGCAGCAACCGAGCTTGGCGTTGAGGTGATTGACGTTCGTGTGAAGAAAATTGATCTACCCCCCGACGTGTCTGATTCGGTCTATCGCCGAATGAATGCGGAGCGAGAGAAAGAGGCGCGGGAGCTTAGGTCGCAAGGCCGAGAATTGGCTGAAGGTATCCGAGCAAGCGCGGATCGTGAAGTAACCGTGATCGAGGCGAATGCATTCCGGCAGGCGGAAATCATCCGCGGTGAGGGTGATGCGAAAGCGACGGCAATTTACGCCGATGCCTACAACCAGGATCCGGAGTTTTACTCCTTCATCCGAAGTATGCGTGCCTATCAGGAAACCTTTGGTGCTGGCGACATTATGGTGATTGAGCCCGATAATCAGTTTTATCAATACCTGCGCGAACCAGAAGCGGGAACGCGTAAATAAAACTGAACAGGCCATGACCACGAACGAGCGCTGGCTGTTACCAGACGGTATTGATGAACTGCTGCCCCAGAGGGCCGTGGCTCTTGAGACTTTGCGCCGGCAGCTGCTTGATCGTTGCACGGCCTCGGGCTATCAGTTCGTCATCCCCCCGCTGGTTGAATTTACCGATTCTTTGTTGGTGGGATTGGGTGCCGATCTGGATTTGATGACCTGCAAGTTTGTCGATCGCTTGAGCGGACGAACTTTGGGTGTCAGGGCGGATATGACGCCCCAAGCGGCGCGCATTGACGCCCACAGTCTTGGAGAAGCAGGGGTGACGCGACTGTGCTATGCGGGGTCGACACTCCACAGTGCTTCGGAATCAATAACCTCGGGACGCTCGCCCATCCAGTTAGGGGCCGAGCTTTACGGCAGCGCATCCAGTGACGCCGATCTCGAAGTCATCGACTTGATGCTCACCCTGCTCGATTGCGCGTCTCTGGCGAGTCACCACAAGCCGGTCACCCTCGATATTGGCCACGTTGGGATTTATGACTCAGTGATGGCCGCCTCGAAGTTGGATCCCGCTACCGAGCGTGATGTATTCGACGCACTGCAGCGCAAGTCCCGGCCTGATCTCGAGGGTATTCTCCATGGCGTCGATACCACGCTAGCCGGGCGTCTTCACCTCCTCATGGATTTGCACGGTAGCCCAGAGACTCTGGCAACGGCACGACAGGCGCTGTCAGATCTTCCCGACGCTATCGATGCTCTTGACCAGATCGACATTGTGGTCGGTCACGTCACTGCTCATCACCCCGACGTGGCTCTTTATGTGGACCTGACCGAACTCAGGGGCTTTCAGTATCACACGGGACTTGTTTTTGCCGCCTATGTTGCTGGTGTGGGCGATGCGATTGCAAAGGGCGGTCGTTACGACAACGTAGGCAGCGTGTTTGGTCGGGAGCGACCAGCGACTGGATTTACCTGCGATTTAAAAGCCCTCGCAGAACAATGCTCCGCTCAGTCGGAGGCAGGCCGTGTAATATCCGTTCCGGTGAGCGGTGATGCGGCCCTCGCGAAGGCGGTTGCTGCTCTGCGTGAGGAGTGTGTCGTAATAAAAGCGCTTGATGGTGTACACGACCCTCGTTGCACCGAGGAGTTGGTTCAGCAGGGAGACCAGTGGGTCTGCCAGTCACTGGTGTAGTGGAGTTTTCATGAGTAAGAACGTCGTTGTTCTGGGCACCCAGTGGGGTGATGAGGGCAAGGGAAAGATTGTTGACTTGCTAACCGAGCAAGCGACGGCGGTGGTTCGATTTCAAGGGGGGCACAACGCGGGCCACACACTTGTGATTGGTGGCGAGAAAACTGTGCTGCACGTTATTCCCTCTGGCGTATTACGCGATGGTGTTCAGTGCCTCATTGGCAACGGCGTGGTGCTGTCCCCCGAAGCGTTACTTAAAGAAATTTATGAACTGGAAGCTCGCTCCGTCCCTGTCAGAGAGCGACTGGTGATCTCTGCGGCCTGTCCGCTCATTCTGCCCTATCACGTCGCTCTCGATCAGGCGAGGGAGCAGCGCAGGGGCGAGCAAAAAATTGGAACGACAGGCCGAGGCATCGGACCAGCCTATGAGGACAAGGTGGCGCGACGGGGTCTCCGCCTGGGTGATCTCCGAAATCCCCAGCGATTTGAGGGAATTCTGCGTGAAGTGCTGGACTACCATAATCACGCGCTGGTTCATTATTACGGCGCAGCCGCGCTTGATGCCAGCGAGGTATTCGATCAAGCGATGAAAGAGGGTGAGCAGCTGCTGCCCATGATGGGGGATGTCACCGCCATTTTGCACGAGCATCGCCAGACCAATGCGCGAATCCTGTTTGAGGGGGCGCAGGGTTCTCTGCTGGATATTGATCATGGCACCTATCCCTTTGTCACTAGTTCCAACACCACAGCAGGTGGGACCGCGACCGGATCGGGATTTGGGCCTCTGTATCTCGACTATGTGCTCGGTATTACCAAGGCGTACACCACCCGAGTGGGGTCAGGCCCTTTCCCCACAGAACTTTTTGATGATGTGGGTGCGCGGCTGGCAGAACGTGGCCACGAGTTCGGGGCGACCACCGGCCGACCCCGCCGCTGCGGTTGGTTCGATGCTGTCGCGTTGCGCACGGCCGTCAATATCAATTCCATTTCCGGACTCTGCCTGACCAAGCTTGATGTACTCGATGGGCTTGAGGAGATATCGGTTTGCGTTGCCTATCAGGATGAAAGTGGCAATACGGCGACCAATCCCATCGATGCGGTCGACTACGAACACTTGCACCCAGTCTATGAAACGCTCCCCGGCTGGTCCGAGTCCACGGTAGGTCTCAAGCGTATGGAAGATCTACCCGCGAATGCGCTGGCCTACATCGAACGGTTGCAATCCCTGGTGGGTGCGCCTATCGATATCGTGTCGACGGGCCCGGACAGAGAAGAAACGATTGTTCTGCGCAATCCCTTTGATTGAGTAGCGTGCTGACCCTAACGAAAATTCTTTCCCTGTTGGTCTATCCCCTGTCTCTGGGGTTATTGTGTTTACTGATCTCTTTACTTGCCGGCGTGGTGGGTCGTCGGGGGTTCAGTTGGTTGATGGCCCTAATGGGGTTTCTAATTATTTACCTCCCGGCCACCCTGTTTGGCTCGAATGCTCTAGTGGCACCCCTTGAAGCGCGACATCCTGCATTCTCGCCGGAAGAACTACCCGAGGCTGATGCCATCGTTTTATTAGGGGGTGCAAGCGATGGAGAATCCCGTTTTGGTCGAGGAGGGGATTTAAACAACGGCGCTGACCGGCTTACGACAGCTGCCGAACTGTACTTTGCGGGCAAGGCCCCGGTCATTCTTATTTCAGGGGGCGCTGAGCCCGGGCAGATTCCCGAGGCTGAGTTACTGGCCCAGATCCTCAAAGGGTTGCGCATACCTGCCTCCGCTATCCTGTTGGAACCCAACAGCAGAACCACTTACGACAATGCTGTCATGTCCGCTGAGCTGCTTAAAAATGCCGGCTACTCGCATATCCTGCTTGTCACCAGTGGTGTGCATATGAGGCGGGCGATAACGCTATTTCAGAACCAGGGCTTGCAGGTGACAGGGGCGGCAACCGACCACCAGATCCCCAAGTTTCGGGATTCTCTGGTGCCCGGTTGGCTGCCCACGTATTACCGGTTGGCACGATCCTCCCGGGCGATCCACGAGTGGGTGGGCTATTTCGTCTATGACCTGACGGGAAAGCTTTAGCCGGCTACCATCACACGAACTGCATTTTTACGTCACTGTAGTTGAAGCCAGTCCAGCGCTTGAAAGCGCGGTAAAAACTATTTACTTCAGCGTAGCCAAGATCCCAGGCGAGAGTCTTGCCGGGAAGCCACCCTTGCCCCAGCTGCTTTTCACACCGGTATTGTCGGACACAGTCCAACAGCTCCTGATAACAGACGGTATCGGCGCGAAGCCGCCTGCGCAGAGTGGTTGGGCTAATGCGCAACTCGTCTGCGATGGTATCTGAGCGTAGCCGACTGAGATCACCTGCCAGCAG
>CAXPOA010000050.1:0-14008 GCA_964218505.1 Luminiphilus sp. | reverse complement strand
ATCGAGGGGGGTGGCCATGGTGACAGCATCGTAGTTTGCGGGGCGAACGAGCGCCGTTAATGCATCCATGATCCCCGGGATTTCACCCAGTTCACGGGGCGCTTGCCAGGTCGACATTTGTAGTGGGAACGAAATAAGAAGGATGACATAGCCCACCATGGCAGGATTGAAGGGGTTGTAACCCAGTCCGCCGAATACATGCTTTCCCAGGATCACAGAGGAGAAAATACCCGTAGCAATCAGCCACCAGGGGGAATAGGGTGGGAGTGCAATACAAAGCAGGGTTGAAGTCACCAGTATGCTGTAGTCTTTTAGATAAGGCGCAGGACTGCGATCTCTGAGTGCTAATGCCCCCGCTTCAAAGGCAAGCGCGAGTGCACCCCCGACAGCGATATTGATCAGGGTGCCGGGCCCAAAAAACCAGGTTAAGGCGATAACGCCCGGTAGGGTAGCAACCAGCACGGTCTGCATGATCCCAGCGGTAGACATAGGACCGTGGCCGTGAGGGGACGTTATTTTAAGAAAGCTCACGAATCGGTATCCGATGGCGCGGAAGGTGTTTCCCCGGAGGCCTGTTTCTTTGCTTTCGCCCGTGCGATGGCGGCTGCAATAGGATCATCGTCAGTGTCGGTATCCGCCTTTTTTTGCGCCGCGGCGCGACGGGCAGCTCGCTGGGCTTCCCGAGCCGCCAGCTCCCGCTCAACCCTCTCCTGACGCGCTTCAAAGCGCTCTCTTGATCGATCCGAGCGAATTTTTTCGGCGCGAGCATCGATGATGCTGCCTTTGGCTGAGCGATAGTATTGAACAAGGGGAATATGACTTGGGCAGACCCAGGAGCAGGCGCCGCACTCGATGCAATCAAAAAGATGATGCTTTTCCAACTGCTCCTGATCTTTGGCCCGGGCGTACCAGTACAGTTGTTGCGGCAGCAACGATGCTGGGCAAGCTTCTGCACAAAGCCCGCAGCGTATACAGGCTTTAGCAGGGGGTGGCGTGGGAAGTTCCTGTTCTGTCGGTACCAGAATACAGTTAGTGGTCTTTATTACCGGAACATCGCTGTTTTCCAAGGCAAAGCCCATCATCGGACCGCCGTGAATCAGTCGACGGTTGTTGCTGGGATCAAATTCGGTAATGGCGAGTAAATAACTGATCGGTGTACCCAGTCGCACGCGGTAGTTGCCCGGCTTTCCAAGGGCTTCTCCCGTCAGAGTGACGATGCGTTCGGTGAGGGGTTTGCCCTTTAAAATTGCGGCGCGCACTGCTACAGCAGTGCCGGGATTTTGACAGACGATTCCGAGGTGGGCGGGAAGCCCGCCGCTTGGCACCTGCTTGCCGGTCAGTATTTCGATGAGTTGCTTTTCACCACCCGAGGGATACTTGGTGGGGAAGGTTACAACATCGCGTTGACACTCACTTTCGCTTCTCTCGACTGCATTACGCATGGCGGCGAGAGCGGTGGGCTTGTTGTCCTCGACCGCGAACAGAATTTCTTTTGCACCGACTATGTGGGCAAGAATCTCAGCACCCTCAACGATTGAGGGAGCATCGATTTGCATCAGTGTGTCGTCGGAGCTGATGTAGGGTTCACACTCGGTGCCGTTAATGATGAGTGTGTTGATAGATTGCCCTAGAGGTCCATTAACTTTTACGGCGGTGGGAAATCCAGCGCCTCCCATGCCGGCGATCCCAGCGCCGCTGATTGCTTCAATTAACGCGTTACGGTCCGTCGCGCGCCAGTCAGAGAGGCCGGTAAGCGCCAGCCAGTCATCCTCGCCGTCGCACTGTAGTTCGATACACCGATTGGTCAGGCCAGAGGGGTGGGGCACCGATCGATCTTCAATAGCTGTAATGACACCCGATGTAGGGGCATGCAGCGAGACGCTCATAGGACCCTCGGCGAGAGCGAGAAGTTGTCCTCCTTTTACCGCTTCGCCGACGGCAACAACAACCTCGGGCTGTCGACCAATGTGTTGTGAAAGAGGAAGGACTAATTTATCGGGAATACCAGCATCCAGTAGCTCGCCAGGTGCCGCAAGGCCCTTAGCTTCATAAGGATGAATGCCTCCATGAATGGCGTGAACTGATCTCATGCTGCAGCTCGGTCAGTGGCGATGATGTTGTCGCTGGGTAGCTGCCAGCGCCAATGCTGTATGCCGGTCTTGCGTTCGATCATATCGATGCAGTCAACCGGGCAGGGATCCAGGCACAGATCACATCCTGTGCACTCATCTGCAATTACCGTATGCATCACTTTAGCAGCGCCAAGAATCGCGTCTACGGGACAGGCCTGAATACACTTGGTACAGCCAATGCACTCGGCTTCCCGGATGAAGGCTACTTTGGGTGCCTTTTCCTCGCCATGCTCCGCATCGAGGGGCATGGACTCCACGTCCAGTAGGTCCGCCAAAGCATCGATTGTTTCCTGGCCACCGGGTGGACACTTGTTGATCACATCACCCTCGGCAATGGCCGCCGCGTACGGCTTGCAGCCGGGATAGCCGCACTGGCCACATTGGGTTTGCGGCAGGATCTGATTGATTTGGTCCGCAAGCGGGTTCCCCTCGGTGCGAAAACGAATAGAGGCGAAACCGAGTATCGCTCCAAAGGTGATACCCAACCCCAGAAGCGCGATCAGAGCGGCCAGCACTGGCTGTGTGTCGACCAGACTCATACCAGACCTGCAAAGCCCATAAAGGCCAGTGACGCCAGCCCTGCGGCAATCATACCGATGGCGGCGCCTTGAAAAGGTAAGGGTACGTCTGCCACGGCGAGGCGCTCGCGCATCGCGGAAAAGAGAACAAGCACGAGAGAGAAGCCCACTGCAGCGCCAAACCCATAGAGCAGGGACTGGCTAAATGTATGTGCCTTGTTGATATTGAGAAGCGCAACCCCGAGTACAGCGCAGTTGGTTGTAATGAGGGGAAGGTAAACCCCGAGCACCCTGTGGAGAAGGGGGCTGGATTTTCGCACCACCATCTCGGTGAACTGCACCACAACGGCGATGACCAAAATAAAGCTGATGGTTCGCAGGTAAGTGAGATCAAGTGGAACGAGCAACCATGTGTAGGTGAGGTAGCTACAGGCGGAGGCGAGGGTCAGCACAAACGTGGTCGCCGCAGACATACCAATCGCGGTCTCGAGTTTGTTAGACACGCCCATGAAGGGGCATAGGCCTAAAAACTGAACCAGAACAAAATTGTTTACCAGCACCGTTCCCACGAGAAGCAGTGCATACTCGGCCAACATCGTTGACTCCACAATCCCCCGCTATCCCCTTATTGTAATGGAACTGGGGCTCTCACTGTACTGATTTGTGGCAGTCCCGCGGGGCGGTTATAGGTCGTATTCCTGCGGGGCGATACAGATCGCTTAGGAAACTTTTCCTGCCTCGATCATGGTATTCACGTTGTCAGAATCGACCCGCTGTAAAAGTGGTTTGAATTCTTCGAGCGTGTGGCCAAGCAGTGGAGCCTGAAGTTCATGCCAGTCAGTGTTGATCTGAAGGAAAGCCTCGGCCCGCTCTGCCATACCGGGCAGTACCGGCTTTAAGTAGGTCATAAGCGCCCGGAATAAATTTATTCCCACAGAGCAGACTGCTTGAACATCGGCGACTTGCCCGGGATCCTTTGCCATCACCCAGGGCTTTTTGTCATCGATGTACTGGTTTGCGCGGTCGGCGAGGGCGATGATATCCCGCATGGCCCTGCCGAATTCACGATTCTCATAGAGCTCGGCAATGCTGTCACCGGCGTCGATAAAGCTCTGTACGAGATCCGGCTCGGCGCACTCGTCACTCAGTGTGTTATCGAAATTCTTGCGCAGAAAGCCCGCGCAGCGACTGGCAATATTGACGACCTTCCCGACCAGATCGGAATTCACCCGTTGCACAAAATCACTGAGGTTCAGGTCAAAGTCATCTACGCCCGCTGATAGCTTTGCAGCAAAGTAATACCTTAGATGCTCCGGGTCGAGGTGCTCGAGATACGTGGAGGCTTTGATAAAGGTCCCCCTGCTTTTGGACATTTTGGTGCCATCAACGGTTAAAAATCCATGAGCGAAAATGGCTGTGGGGAGTCTCAGTCCCGAGGCCTCCAGCATGGCGGGCCAGAAGAGGCCGTGGAAATTGACAATATCTTTACCGATAAAATGATAAAGCTCGGTCTGGCTGTCGGGTTGCCACCAGGCATCAAAGTTTTCGCTATTGTTTGCGCAGTATCGTTGGAAGCTCGCGATGTAACCGATGGGAGCATCCAGCCAGACATAGAAATATTTGTCGGGGTATCCCGGGATTTCGAAACCAAAGTAGGGCGCGTCGCGACTGATGTCCCAGTCTTGAAGACCCGATTCGATCCACTCACCCAGCTTGTTGGCAACGGCCGGTTGTAGGCTACCGCTACGGGTCCATGCTGTGAGCAGTTCAGTAAAGTCTGCGAGCTTGAAGAAAAGATGGTCAGAGGCCTTATCGATGGGCGGGTTTCCCGACAAAGCAGAGACAGGATCGATTAGATCTGAAGGTGTGTAGGTGGCGCCACAGGCTTCGCAGTTATCACCGTATTGATCCGCTGCCTTGCAGCGTGGGCAGGTGCCTTTGATAAACCGATCTGCTAGAAAAAGACCCTTTTCCTCATCATAGGCCTGAACGATTTCTCGAACGCTGATATGGCCTGCCGCGTTAAGCTTCTGGAAGATACTCTCGGACCACAGTCGGTTCTCTTCGCTGTGAGTGGAGTAGTACTCGTCAAAGCCGATAAGAAAGCCCGTGGAGTCCCGCAAATGATCCGCTTTTACGGCGTTGATATGAGCCTCAGGTGTCACCCCAGCAGCCTCGGCGGATAGCATGATGGCGGTGCCGTGGGCATCATCGGCGCACACGTACAGACATTGGTGACCTCTGGAGCGCTGGAACCGAACCCAGATATCCGTTTGCACCTGCTCCAGCATATGACCCAGATGAAGCGGTGCATTGGCATAGGGGAGTGCCGATGTGACCAATATCTTTCGCGTGTCGCTTGTCATCAGAATCGTCAGGTGGGTAATCGAGGGCGGGGAGTTTAACGGATCGGGGCCCGAGTTTCATGCCGTCGGGCCCCATCGCGGGTATACTCCGCGTCTTTCTTGGTTTTAGTTTAGTTGACGGACAGGGGTCGAGGACCGATGCAGAGTCGGATTACCCATATTGTGGCGGTTGCCTCCGGAAAAGGGGGGGTTGGAAAGTCGACGGTGGCGATGAATTTGGCCATGGCCCTCAGCCAGCGAGGGAGAGCGGTGGGGCTGCTGGATGCCGATATTTATGGTCCCAGCCAGAAGCGCATGCTCGGCGTGGCGGAGGACGTCATGCCTGAGCAGATTGATGAGAAGCGTCTTAGACCCGTTTCTGTCCATGGCGTAAAGGCCATGTCCATGGGCTTTCTGACCGATGAGAAGACCGCGATGGTCTGGCGAGGCCCCATGGCCAGCGGTGCTCTGGTGCAGTTGCTCGATCAGACCGAGTGGGGGCACCTGGACATTCTCTTGGTGGATATGCCACCGGGCACCGGCGATATTCAGCTGACCCTCGCCCAGAAAGCTGCCTTGTCGGGGGCGATTATCGTCACGACGCCTCAGGACATCGCCCTCATTGACGCCTGGAAAGGTATCGAAATGTTTCGCAAAGTGCAGGTGCCTGTTCTTGGAGTGGTAGAAAACATGTCTACCCATGTGTGTAGCGCCTGTGGCCACGAGGAGCCTATTTTTGGTCAAGGGGGGGCAGACCGGCTCGCCACCGATTACGAGGTAGAGGTACTTGCCAGGCTACCCCTGTCTCTGGCTGTGAGGGAGAGCGCTGACGCGGGAAGAGCCATGGTGATGTCCCAGCCAGACTCGACTGAAGCTCAGCTTTTTTTGCAAATTGCCGACGGGCTAGTGAGCAAATTGGGCGAGGCGAACGTACCAAAAGCGCCCACCATCACGATGGGCGATGATTAGCCAAGGTGTAGGGAGAAGATAACGTGACGATTAAATCCGATCGCTGGATTCGGCGAATGGCCGAGGAGCATGGAATGATTGAGCCCTACGAGCCCGGTCAAGTCCGACAGCAGGGAGATCAGCGGTTGATCTCTTATGGTACCTCGAGCTACGGATACGACGTGCGTTGCAGTCGCGAGTTCAAGGTTTTTACCAATATCAATTCCGCGACAGTGGATCCCAAGAATTTCGACGACAACAGTTTCGTTCACGTTGACGCGGATGTTTGTGTGATTCCTCCGAACTCTTTTGCCCTTGCCTGTACCGTTGAGTACTTTCGCATTCCCCGAAACGTGCTGACGGTCTGTCTCGGCAAGAGCACCTATGCGCGTTGCGGCATCATTGTAAACGTGACACCCCTCGAGCCCGAGTGGGAGGGACACGTTACCCTTGAGTTTTCGAACACCACGACCTTGCCCGCGAAAATCTATGCCAACGAGGGCGTCGCGCAGATGCTTTTTTTCGAATCAGACGAAGTCTGCGAGACGAGTTATGCGGATAGAGGGGGTAAATATCAGGGGCAGCGGGGCGTGACCTTGCCCAGAGCCTGAGCTCTGGCTGAAACATAGAATGCCCTGGCTACGCCGGTTTAGGCGTCAACATCTGCGCTGGTAATACTAAGCTCGATGGGGCTGCCATCTTCTTCATGACGTGTGAGCACCATGAGAAAGTCGAGTGACGGTGCGACCCAGATATCCGAGCTTCGATCCGAGTCAGCGTCGTACCGCCGACGATAGTGAAGGGTTTCCAGGGGCCCGAGAGCGGTATCAAGCTTCTCAACGCCTACAAGGTCTAGAATTTTTTCGCCGCGCTTAGGTCCGTCGATCACCACAAAAGTGAGGGATTCAGGCGCTGGATTTCCTTGCTCCTCGGCCTGAATCAGGGTCAGCCGTAACTGCTCCTGCTGACTTAAACGATCCAGTGCCTCGGGCTCCCAAGGGAATTCGGTCCACTCTTTCTTTTTCAGGCTGCGGATGATGCCCTGTTCGGGCAGGAAATGAACCTCACGCCGTCGCTTGACCAGGCTTTTCAGCTGGTAAACAAATTGCTTTCCCGCTATGCGGCCCTCAGCAACAGAGAAGTCCGCCACCTCCGAAAGCGTCGCGGCAAAAGACTTTCCCTCACTGCTGAGTCGATAGCCCGCTTCTGTCTCAGTCAGTTTGCGTTCGATATCCAGCGTCATGCCATACATGGAGGTTTCGTAGTGGGCGACGTATGTGTTGAGTGTCTCACCTGCGATAAGTCGAGGAGCGCAGAGGATTGATTCAGCCAGCGCTAACAGCAACAGGGCGAAGAATTTGGGTGAGCGACTCTCCACGTGTAGGGCGCAAGCAGCATAAGGTCGGCGAGGAGTTTTCATTGAGGGCTCCAATCAAATCCGGTTGTGGGTATGGTTTTACCGTCTAAGACCAGTTTGCCATTCGTGAGCGTTAATTTCCCGCTGAGATGCAGCTTTGCGGCGGCAGGATAAAGCTGATGCTCTAGGGGCAACAGTCTCTGCGCCAGGCTATCGGCGGTGTCATTGGGCTGAATCGGTAGCCGCACCTGCATGATCGCGGGTCCTCCGTCTAGCTCACCGGTGACATAGTGAACCGTTGCGCCAGCCTCTGAATCCCCTGCATCTATAGCCCGCTGATGAGTGTTCAGCCCCGGGTATTTGGGTAGTAAAGAGGGATGGATATTGAGCAGCATGCCCGCGAACCGATCGACGAACTCGGGCGTTAAGATACGCATGAAGCCGGCTAGGATGACCAGATCTGGTTTATGGGAGGCGACCTCTTCGCCGAGAGCAGCGTCAAAACTCTCCCTGTCTGGATAGTTTCCATGTGGCAGAACTCGGGTTGGCAAGCCTGCCTGGCGAGCAAGGTCGAGACCCGGCGCGCCGGCGACGTTGCTAATAACGGCGGCGATGCGAGCATCAAGAGTTCCCGCCGCGATAGCGCGAATAAAGGCCTCCATGTTGCTGCCTCGGCCGGAGATCAGCATCACGAGGCTGGGGGTCTTATCGGTCATGAATTAAGCGACACGCCTGATATGTCACCCCTAATCTTGCCGATGTGCCATGCTTCCAGCTCCAGATCGGCCAGGGTGGATAGTGCACTACTCAGTTGCTCCGAGGGCACAACAAGAATCATGCCGACGCCGCAGTTAAAGGTCCTAAAAAGCTCGCTCTCTTCTATGCGTCCAGCTCGCTGTAGCCAGTCAAAGACCGGGGGTAGCTGCCAGCTATTTCGCTCAATGACCGCACCGCAGCCTGTGGGTAGCACGCGTGGCAGATTTTCCAGGATGCCGCCTCCCGTGATGTGAGCCATAGCGTGAATGTCGTGAACGCCCTGCAGTTTAAGAAGTGGTCGATTGTAGATGCGCGTTGGTTCCATCAGGGCGTCAAGCAGACTGCGGCCCTCCGCAAGGGGAGTGTTTAGATCGGCGTTGGTAACATCAATGATCTTGCGGATTAGCGAATAGCCGTTGGAGTGAGGTCCGCTGGACGCCAGCGCGATGAGTTGATCGCCGGGAGCGACTCGCGTTCCATCGATTATGTGATCTTTCTCAACAACCCCGACGCAAAAACCGGCGAGATCATAATCATCTCCTTCATACATGCCGGGCATTTCTGCGGTCTCGCCGCCGACCAGCGCACAGCCTGCGAGCTCGCAACCCGCGCCGATGCCGGTCACGACGTCTGCCGCCACATCCACATTGAGCTTGCCCGTGGCATAGTAGTCGAGAAAAAGTAGGGGCTCCGCACCCACAACCGCTATGTCGTTGCTGCACATAGCCACAAGATCAATACCGATCGTATCGTGACGGCCTGAGTCCATCGCAAGTCGAAGCTTCGTTCCGACTCCGTCTGTCCCCGAAACCAGTATCGGACGGCGAAATCCTTCAGGTATCTCAACCAGAGCGCCGAATCCTCCCAGTCCGCCTAACACCTCGGGCCGATGTGTCTTTGCACTTACCGACTTGATCCGCTCAACCAATGCATTGCCGGCGTCTATATCGACGCCCGCGTCACGGTAAGTTAGGGGGGTATCGCTTTGAGGGTCGCTCATGGTGGCCGTCACTGGGTAAAAGTCGCAAGGTTACTTGCTGTGGATTCAAGAGGAAAGCGACTTAAGATCTTTTTCGTTGGTAAACTAGGGCACGTTTCAAATAAGACTGTTCATATAGCTATGCGGCATTTGCCCTGCTTTCTGCTGGTTTTTTATCTTGCCACTGTTAATGGTGCGCTGGGGGCGGATTTTTATACGGCGGAAATCTCCGTCGAAGATCGCAGTGAAAGTTCCTTGCGGACCGGGGCAAGGGAGGCTCTTGCAGAGGTTCTGGTGAGAGTATCGGGAGATAGAGGGGTGGTTGATCACGCCACGATTAGGCCGCTGCTCGCCGATGCGCGGGACCAACTGTCCCTCTATAGCTACCGTGAGCGTGGGGATGAGCTGGTTCTTGTTGCAGAATTTGATGAACGGCAGATTAAAACCATGCTGAGAGGGGCAGGTGCCAGCTTTTGGGTTAACCAGCGTCCAGATGTGCTGCTGTGGCTGGTGGTGGATGAGCCGTCGGGTCGCCGATTCGCGTCTTTAGACACCGAGTACGGACTGATCGAATCAGTCAGGGACGCATTTGCTCGTCGCGGCGTCATGCTCCGATTACCATTGCTCGATCTGGAGGATGCGGCATCCCTTACGGCAGACATGGCATGGCAGCGAGTTATTCCTAGAATTGACTCTGCGTCAACGCGCTATGGAGTGCGCCATATCATGGTGGGTCGCTATGTCAAACTGACAGACGGTACTCACCTTAGTGACTGGCTACATATCGCGCCCGGGGAGCAGGAGACCACGCAGGTGTCGGACCAGGAACTTGATGTGGTGGCCCGAGCAGCGGCAAACCTGACTGTCGATGCGATGGCCGACCGCTACGCGGTCACCCTGCTGGCCGATCCCGCCCGACAAGGGCTGGCGGTGACGGTAAAAGGCGTCAACGGACTTGATGATTATCAAGCCGTGATGACCCTGTTAAGAGCAATACCGGTTGTCGAGCGTGTGCAGGTGTTTGAAGTCAGAGGCGACGAGCTGTTGTTAAGCATTCAGGGAATAAATGATGCATCTGCCTTGTTGCGGCTTTTGCCATCAACCGCGGGCTTAATACTTAAATCGGCACAAGGCGACGACACGGTCGGCTTACAGTGGGGCTCAGGATAATGGAAACTCCAACGGTTAATCGATGGCCCTGGGTCGCGCTTGTCATAGCGGTGCTGCTGGTGTTTTTTTGGCTCTTGCATCCCATTTTGCTGCCATTTTTGCTCGGTGCCTTGATTGCCTACCTTGGTGATCCATTGGTGGATCGCTTAGAGGCTCGAGGGTACCGTCGAACTACAGGGGTGGTGGCGGTGTTCCTCGCTTTTGGTTTACTGCTCTCGTCCCTGATGTTGGTGGCTATTCCTCTTCTGATTGATCAGATCGATCAGGTCATCAAAAACATTCCTGTTGTTTACCGCTGGCTTTCCGAATCAGCGCTGCCGACTATTCAGTCAACCCTCAGCGTGAGCGGCGCCGAACTCCCAAAAATAGACTGGGAAGCTGAGCTCACTGCGCGCTGGGAGTCACTGGGCAAGTGGCTGGCTCAATCTGCGGTGGGTCTGAGCCGTTCAGGGCTGAGCCTACTCTTGGCCGTCATTAATATTGCCTTGGTTCCGGTTGTGGCTTTTTATCTGCTTCGTGATTGGGACACCATGATGGAATCCCTGCTCAATCTGGTGCCAAAGACCTGGCAGCAGTCGGTCTCTCTCATGGTGGGGGAGGCCGATGACGTACTTGGTGCTTTTCTTCGCGGGCAGTTTTTGGTGATGCTCGCGCAGGCAACGATTTACAGTGCGGGCCTATGGATCATAGGGCTCGATTTTGCGCTGGTTCTGGGTACCGTTGCCGGGCTCGCGTCTATCATTCCCTACGTTGGAGCTGCCGTTGGCGTGGGATCCTCGCTTGCGGTGGCCTGGATACAGACTGGTGATCTTATGTTTCTGGGTTTGGTTTCCCTTGTTTTTGTGGTTGGGCAGCTGCTCGAGAGTTTCGTGCTAACGCCGACCCTTATCGGAGACCGGATAGGACTGCATCCGGTCGCCGTAATATTTGTGCTGATGGGTGGTGCTCAGCTGGCGGGTTTTGTAGGGGTTTTGATTGCTCTGCCTGTTGCGGCGGTGCTTTGGGTTTTCTGCCGTCACGGACTGCAGCACTATCGCCGATCTGATGCCTATCAGGGCGACTGAGGAGTCGGGCTGGTGGTAGCGCAACTTCCCCTTTCTATTCGGATGGATGACGACCTCACGCTTGATAACTTCATGGCGCGCAAACCTCTTGGTGTGCTGATGGAGGAGGTCGCGGCTTTGCTTCGCGGGGAGAAAAATTCGCTCTATTTTTGGGGGCCGCCAAGCACGGGTAAAAGCCACCTGCTTCAGGCTCTCAGTCAGCACTTTGGTAGCGATGCGCTTTACCTGCCCTTAAAAGATATCGTGGACATTCCCCCTGAGGCAGTGTTGGAAAATCATGAGAGAGTGGGATTCTTAGCGATTGACGATGTTGATAGCACCATCGGAACCCCCTGGGAAGAGGCGCTGTTTCACTGCTTCAATCAACGACGTGACTTGGGGCTCCTACAAATATATGCAGCGGCCGGCGCCCCCGCCACGCTTGTATCAATGCTGCCTGATCTGCGCTCAAGATTGGGGAGCCTTACGATTTATCAGTTTCCCCGCTTTGATGACGCTGAAATAGAAGCGCTACTTGCCTTTCGAGCAGCACGAAGGGGAATCTCACTGGGTCCTGATGTCTTGAGCTACCTGCTTGCTCGGGCGCCTCGCTCGGTCCCCGCGATTATGGCCTTATTAGAGGAGCTAGATCGTGAGGGACTGGCTCGAGGCCGTGCGATCACAGTGCCGCTGATTGCGTCGCTCAAGCTGGTGTCGATGGATCCGTCAGTGTGACGGCGTAATCCTCGGGCCCAAGGTGCAGGTAGCCACGTAGCCAGCGAACCAGAAGGTAGAGAGGTGCGGTATCCGCCAGGGCTGCAAGAGCCTTGAACGCGTAGTTGCTACCGACCAGGACGAGCAGCGTGTCAAAAGTCATCTCGCCCCGCCAATACACCGCGCCGAAAGTGACCAAGACTACCATGATGGAATCCACCAACTGGCTGATTAGAGTACTGAAGTTATTGCGTAGCCAGAGATGTTTACCTTTGGTTAGTCTTTTCCAAAAATGAAATAGCTGTACATCACAATACTGCGCAGCGATGTATGCCAGCATCGACGCAAAGACAGCCCCGGATGTCGTGGCATAAATCAGTTGGAACAATTCGATCTGGCCCTCAGCCATTGATCCATTGGGCAGGCCAACCGGTTCAGCAAGTTGCAGCAGCTGCCAGGGAGGCATGGTGTCAGCGGGCACGGCTGGTATGGCGCTTCCCAATGACATCACGGCCAGGACCAGAATGTTCAGCCCCAAACCCACCGACACCAGAAAATTTGCCCGAGCGCGACCATACAGTTCGCAAATCAGATCGGTGCACAAAAAGGTGAGTGGATACGGTAATACGCCCACTGCAAGTGCTAATGGTCCCAGTTGAATGAAACGGGTAATGCCCACGACATTTAGTAGCGTCATTGAACCCAGAAAGACCGCCGCGAGAACAATAAAAACCCGTTCACGTCGCTCCCGCAGTGCGGCATCGACCACCATAATCAGTTCTCGACCTGTCCGAGATTAGCGTGCAGGACCGAACCATTAATAACGGGGTTTGCATGACACCAGCCCACCAAGCGAGCGATCTCTTCTGGCGCGACCAATCGGTTAAAGCTATTCAGCCGACTGATCGATTGGATGATGTCCTGATTGTTTCCAACGTGACCTCGAAGCATTTCGGTGTCGGTGAAGCCAGGACAGATCAGTGCGGTATGAATACCCTTGCCCATGAGGTCCTGGCAGGTCGCTCGCATCATCCCGAGCTGGGCATGCTTGCTTACGACATAACTGAAAGCACCCGAAACAGCTTTTTCCGACAGGGTGGAGCCAATGAAAAGTACGCTGGACGTTGGCGGCAGCGCGGGCAGCAGGATGCGGTTAAGCGTGTTGATGGCGATCACATTGATCTGAAGCACTCGCGACAGGTTTTCGTCTGACGTGTCTCCGACTGAGTCTTTGAGCATTAGCGCTGCGTTGTGGACAATACAGATGCTCTTGGCATTGTGCTCACTAATGACCGAATGTAGTTGATCGCCCAGTTTATGAATATTGTCGGTGTCGCTTAGGTCGCCGCAGATATTGGTGACGGCCTCTAGAGTACAGGGACGCCGGGATACGTTAATAACGAGAAAGCCATCACTGAGTAGCTGATGGGCGCATGCCATGCCAATGCCAGAGCTGGCCCCCGTAATAATCGCGAGTTTGGTCATGGGGCTCCTTTGGTGATGCGTCATTTACTGTGCAATGGGGGGTCAATGGAAGATGCCCATCAACTACCTCTTCGAGGCAACTATGCACTGATTACTAGCCAGTACGCAAAGTCACGGATGCTGGATCGTGCCAAAAATACTTGCACTCGACGATGTGATTCACGAACATGCTTCGCTCAGCTACGGTTGCAAAGGGTTATCCCATGTCTCGTCTGACAACCTTATACATCGATAAGGAAGCCCATAAATTTTCTGCTGCGCACTACACGATATTTAGTGCCTCGGATCGTGAGCGTTTGCACGGGCACAATTACTCTGTGTCGGCTCGCATCGTCGCCGAGATGGGTGACAATGGCTTTTCTGCCGATTACAACGTCTACAAGCGTAAGCTTGCCGCCCTTTGTGAGCCCTTGGATGAGTACATGCTGGTGGCGGCTGACTCGCCCTATCAGAGTGTAGAGAGTACTGAGGACGAGGTTTGGGTCGTTTTTGACGGCCGCACTCTCAAGTTCCCGGCGGATGAGACCAGATTGCTTCCCATTGCCAACGTGACTGTAGAAG
>CAXPOA010000049.1:0-2972 GCA_964218505.1 Luminiphilus sp. | reverse complement strand
TCAGTCTAAGGGGATCGAGAATAATGCGCAGTACCCGCTGTCGGGCACCGAAGAGGGGCACGTCAGCAACGCCGGGAAGGGAGACGAAATGGGGAACCACGTCCTGCTCGATGATGCGTTCGAGTTCCGCTTCGGAATACAGCGCGCTTTGGACTGCAATACGGATCGTCTCCTCTGACTCCTGATCCGCTTTAAAAATTGACACCTGCTCTACCGAGTCGGGAAGCTCTCGCTCTATGCGACTGACTGCTTCTCGCACATCAGCGGCGGCTTGATCTACCTCGGTGCCGGGCCTGAATTCGATCCAGATGCGGGTGTTGTTCTCTTCACTCGCTGAGTTGATCTCTACAACGCCCGAGACTCGGGCCACTGCGCCCTCAAGAAGTCGCGTGACTTCGGCGTCCATGGTTTCCGGGGAGGCGCCCGGCATCAGCGCTCTTACCGACACGATGGGTCGATCGACGTCCGGGAGCTCGCGTACCTCGATAGCAAGTAGGGCCGCGATGCCAGCAATGGCAATGAGCAGATTCATGACCAAAGTAAGCCACGGTCGCTTAACCCCGAGTTCAGGTAGCCCTCCGCCCATTGAAGGGACCCCCATGTCAGCGGGCTCCCTCGACGCTGCCAAGCTCTTCGCGGATATCGCCGTCTAGACTGTCGGCGTTTAATGCCCTAAGTTGCGCGCCTTGACGCACCGCTTGGACGCCCTCGGTAACCACCAGATCCCCTTCGACAAAACTTCCCTCGAGGAGTAACACCCCTGGCAGTCTTTTGATCAGACGAGCTTCCCGCCGATCGGCCTTACCCTCATTGTCAATCCAGATATACGCCCCATCAGCTCCCCACTGAACCGCCACATCGGGGACCGAGAGAAAACTTCCTCGGGAAACATTCAGCGCTATCTCAAATGCCATTCCGGGTCGAAAGCGATCATCACTGTTGTCGATCACGGCTCGAGCAATAAAGGCTCGAGAACCTTCGTTAATTCGGGAGTCCACCGCCACGACCTCTCCGGAAAAGTGCTGCTGTGCCCCGTCCCAGAGGCGCACATCCACGGGTATGCCCGGTACCACCTGCCGCACGTACACCTCTGGCACCGAAAAGTTGATCAGCAGTTGGCTTCTGTCATCGAGAGTTGTCACGATGGAGTTGGTATCGATGCGATCTCCAACATCGATTTCGGTGATTCCCACATGGCCAGAGAAGGGCGCGGTGATCGAGCGTCTTGCGAGATTTATCTGGGCCTGAGCCAATGCAATTCTTGCGGTATCCAAGTTGGCTTGTGCCTCATCGATCTGACTCTCCGCAATATTGGTGTTGACCGTATTCACTGTTTTGTAGCGTTGGACGAGCCGCTCTGCATCCTTGAGCTGGACCTCGGCAAGCTCTACCGCGAGTTGCTCATCCCGTGAATCCAATTGCAGTAGGATCTCTCTGCTATCGACCTTTCGGTCGGCCTCAATTGTCAGGTCCGTAACGATACCTGAGCTCTCGGGATAGACCAATACGCTCTTGAGTGCTCTTGCCGTGCCCACGGATTGAACAAGTTCCTGAAGGGGTAGCAAGGTGACCGGCTGAAGGACGACAGGGATTGCCTGCTGATTGCTGGTCCATGGATTGCCGGAGGCGGCCTTTTCATCGGAGCAAGCAACCAACATCAGCGGCAGGATCAGTGCGCCAAATAGCGAGCGGGCAGCTTTCCCTGTGGTGAGTGGCATAAAAAACCCTGTCTTCGTTATTGTCGACCGCGCGAGCGTTGGCGAACGTGCTCGGCAGCGCTGGGGCGCATTGTAAGTTACTTTGTATGCAGACCGTTACTGGTCTTACGGGCGGTTAAGGGCCCAATGAGGTTTATCGTTCTGGCGCGCACTCCCTTGCACCAGGGCTATGGGAGGGTTGTCACAATGGCATCGCGTCGTAACCAGGGAGTAGCACGTCGATGAGATGGGGTCCCGGCTTTGACATGGCCCGATTCATGGCTTGATCAAATTGCTCGACTGATGTCACCCGTTCGGCGTTGACGCCCATGCCCTCGGCCAGTTTGACCCAATCAAGATCGGGGTTGCTGAGATCAAGCAGTGACCGTGCCTTCTCGGATGAATCTGCAACGCCAACACGCGCCATTTCAATATTGAGAATGGCGTAAGAACGGTTGTTTAACAGAACCACCGTTACGTCGAGAGTTTCCCGCGCCATTGTCCACAGTGACTGAAGGGTATACATCGCCGAGCCGTCGGCCTGCAGCGCAATGACTTTACGATCCGGGCAGGCGATAGCCGCGCCCACCGCGAGGGGAAGTCCTTGCCCGATAGAGCCACCCGTTAGCATGAGCCAGTCGTGGGGTTCGGCCATATCGGTGTATAAAAAAGCGCCGAGGCCGTTAGTGGCACCTTCATCAGAGACGATAGCCTGAGCCGGGAGGTGATTCGCAATCACTTTGCCCAACTCGATCATGTTGATAGGTCCATGCTCAAGTTCGTGAACAACTTTGGATTGCAGCCTGTTGGGCGCCGAGGGCGAATTTAATGCATCCGCAAGACGCGTGAGTGCGTCCAGAGCGTCGGTTCGCGGATCCGCGAGTAGCGTTGTGATGGCTCCGGATGGGATCAACTCACTGGGTTTACCCGGGTAGGCGAAGAAAGACACCGGTGTTTTACTACCCACAATAATGAACTGGTCGGTGCCATCAAGAAACTCTGCTGCCTGCTCTCCAAAGTAGGGCAGTCGTTCTACCGGGACACGCCCAGCACCCCGTTGATGGCGAGTGCAGAATGTCTCCGTGACCAAGCGAACGCCAGTGGCGGCTTGAATGCGTCCGGCCTGATAAAGCGCCTCTTCTCGCAGGGCCATGCCACCCAAGAAGAGAACTGCTTGTGTGCCTTTGTGAAGAGCCGCAGCAGCAGCTTCAATCGCATCCTCGTTGGCGCGGGGTGGGGCGTCGGGGTTCGCGGGCGACACTTCCGCTGGTGCAC